>CAZXYP010000135.1:0-13055 GCA_964644955.1 uncultured Anaerolineales bacterium
TTTTTGCATTGTCGAGATTGCGTTTCGCGGTTTCAAGATTCGCTTTGGCGGATTGCAGAGATGCTTCGGCTTGCGCGAGCGCCTGTTCGGTCGCGCCCGCTTTCAAATCCGCCAGATTCTTTTTGGCAGTGGTCCAACTTTGCTGCGCGGAATCCACTGCCGCTTGCGCGGACGCAAGCGCGTCGGCGGTCGCGCCTTTGGTCAGTGTGTCGAGGTTCGTGCGCGCGGTGGCAAGGGACGCTTCGGCGGATTTTAGGGCATTGTCGCTCATTTGCGCAAGCTGCAATTCGTAATTTGCTTTTGCCGTTTCGTAATCAATTGTCGCGGTCTGCAGGGTTTGCGCGGCTTGGGAACTGGCAGCATCTTCGCGCCATGCGACGGCGTTGTAGGCGGACTGCGCGGCTTGGAGCGCGACTTCGGCTTTGGTGACGGCGGCGCGGTTGACGAGAATTTGTTGGTCGCGCAATTTGCTCTGCGCAAGGGCGGAATCATACGCGGCTTGCGCGGCGGCGAGCTGCGCGCGCGCGGTTTGCAGTTCCAGCGCGGTCGGCGGCGCTTTCAGGTCCTCCAATTTTGCGACGGCGGATTTGAAGTTTTGTTCTGCCGCGCGCGCTTGCGCTTCGGCGATGGCGATTTCGTCCGCCGTCGGCGGCGCTTTCAATTCATCATACGCGGCTTGCGCGCTCTCGAGATTTGCCCGTGCCGTATCGAACGCGTCTTGCAAGGCAGCGGCATCCACTTCGGCAAGCACGTCGCCCTGTTTTACCTTGTCCCCCACCTGCACATTCACTTGGGTCACCGGCACATTGCTTACGCCAAAATTCAAATTGGTCTGTTGGGGCGCATAAATGTTGCCGCCGCCGCTGACGGTCGCAGTGAGGGCGCCGCGCGACAGGGTTCCCGTCTGGCGTGTTGCCGCTGCCGTCCGCGTCGCGGCTTGCTGTTGTTGATAAACATAAAACGCGCCGGCGCCGAGCAGCACGGCAGCGACGACAATTCCGATAATCAGGTTCCGTTTCGACATCGAATGCTCCTTGAGGAGAAAAAATAATCCAATCCGGCGTGCCAATAATGCATTGTAAAAAACATTTGTTCAAAAGTTGTTCAGGCGAGATAAGGATTTAATGAGGAAATACGGGTCTAAACAACTTTTGAATATATTTTTGTTATTGTCCGATGATAGAATACAACCATGTCGCAGACGATTCTCGTGGTGGATGACAAAGAAAATTTGCGCGTCATGCTCAAGGATTATTTGAGCGCGCAGGGCTATCGCGTGGTAACTGCCGACAATGGGCAGGACGCGTTGTTTGTGTCGCGGTACGAAAAGCCCGACCTCGTGCTGCTCGATGTGATGATGCCCAAGTTGGACGGGTATGCGTTTTTGCCCGCGTTTCGTCGCGAGTCGAACGCGCCGGTGATTTTGTTGACCGCAAAATTGGAGGAACAAGATAAAGTGATGGGCTTGGAATTGGGCGCGGACGATTACGTGACCAAGCCGTTCGGGATGCGCGAATTGTTGGCGCGCGTGCGCGCGCAACTGCGGCGCGCGGGCAGCGCGCCGGTTTCGAGCGCAGCACTGCGCGCGGGCGAAATTGTTTTGGATAGGGAAACGCGCGCGGTGCATGTGGGGGAACGCGCGGTGCTTTTGACGCCGACCGAATTTGAACTGCTCGCCGCGCTCATGGCGTCGCCGGGACGCGTGTTTACGCGCGCGGAATTGTTGGATGTGATTGGCGCGGCGGCGATGGTCGAACGCACCGTAGATGTGCATGTGCGCAACTTGCGCGCGAAAATTGAACGCGAGCCCGCGGCGCCGCGTTATATTGAAACGGTATTTAGTGTCGGCTATCGCTTGAATCCGTTGGCGGATGAGGCGGAGGGATAACGTGCGCCGTTCGTTGATGCTGAAATTGATTGCGGCGTTTCTCGGCGTCAGTTTGGTCGCGATTGCGTTGGTCGCGTTGTTTGGATATCTCGTCGCGACAAAAGAATTTGACCGTTTCATTTCGCAAGAGGCGGAAACGAATTTCATCGTCTTTGTTTCGGAATATTACACTGCGAACGGGAATTTGAACGGCATCGAGGACGCGCTGCGCGCGCGTTTTGAACAGCGCGGGGACGGCAATCCCGACCTGCCGCGTATTGCGCCGTTCGGCTTGGCAGACCCACATGGCAATGTGGTCTTGCGCGGCGACGGATACGTGATTGGCGCGCCCGCGCCCGATGCAGTGGTCGCAAGCGGGACGCGTATTTTGGTCAATGGACAAGTTGTGGGTGTTGTTTTGCCCATGCGTAATCCTTCACCGCGTACGCGCATCCAACAGCAATATCTGGAACGCACCGGCACGACGCTGGCGTTGGCGGCGGGCGGCGCGGCATTGTTTGCGATTGTGTTGGGGATTCTGTTGGCGCGTACAATCGTGAGTCCGGTGCGCGCGTTGACGGACGCGGCGCGGCGAATGGCTAAAGGCGAATTGGGACAAACCGTGCGCGTCCGGTCGCGTGATGAAGTGGGCGAATTGGCAAACGCGTTCAATCAGATGAGCGCGGATTTGCAGCGCGCGGACCAACAACGGCGGCAAATGACAGCGGATATTGCGCACGAGTTGCGCAATCCGCTAACCGTGATTGGCGGCTATCTCGACGCGATGCGGACGGGTGATTTGCAGCCGACAGCCTCGCGTTTGGAAGCCGTGTATGATGAAATTCAACATCTGGAAAAAATCGTCGAAGACCTGCGTACGCTGTCGCTCGCAGACGCGGGCGCATTGGTCTTGAATCGCCAGCCGATTGCGCTCGACGATTTGTTGACACGCGTTGCGGCGCGTTATACGCCGCAAGCATCCCTGCGCGCCATTGAAATGCGCGTAGAATACGCCGCGCCTCCGTTGACGGTGGAGGCGGATGAGATGCGTTTGACGCAGGTGTTGGATAACCTCATCAGCAACGCGTTACAGCACACGACGGGCGACGGAATCATTACTTTGCGCGCGCACGCGCAAACCAATGCCGCGCGTATTTCGGTTTCTGATTCGGGGAAAGGCATCGCGCCGGAAGATTTGCCGCATGTCTTTGAGCGTTTTTATCGCGGCGACAAGGCGCGTCCGGCAGAAGCAGGTTCGTCCGGCTTGGGTTTGGCAATTGCGAAAGCGTTGGTCGAGGCGCACGACGGCAAGATTTGGGCAGAAAGCGAATTGGGACACGGCGCAACATTTTTCATCGAATTGCCGTTGGCGCATTTGTAGGGCAGCCCCTTTGGGGCCGCCTGCTGAAACGAGGTCACGTATGCAAATCAAAGTCGGTATCGTCGGCACGAGTTTTGGCGCGGAATTTATCCCATTGTTTCGTGCGCATCCGAACGTCCGCGCTGTGGCGATTGCGGATTTGATGGACGAACGTTTGCAGTACGCGCAAGATTTGTACGGCGCGCTGGAAACGTATCGCTCGCTGGATGAAATGCTCAAGAGCGATGTGGATGCGGTGTGTATCTTTACGCAGCGTTGGATGCACGCGCCAATGGCGATACAGGCGATGCGCGCGGGCAAGCACGTGTATTCCGCCGTCCCTGCCGCGATTGCGTTAGAAGAAATTGCGGCTTTGATAGAGACCGTCAAGTCAACGGGGCAAATGTATATGCTCGGCGAAACGAGTTATTACTATCCTGCCGCGTTGTATTGCCGCGAACGTTTTGCGCGCGGTGATTTTGGACATTTTGTGTACGGCGAAGCGGAATACCTGCACGACATGTCGCACGGTTTTTATGAAGCGTATATGTGGGCGAACGGCGACGCGTGGAAAAAATTCGCGAGTTTTCCGCCGATGTTGTATCCGACGCACACGGTCAGTATGCTCATCTCCACGACAAACACGCGCTTGACCCATGTTTCGTGTTTGGGCTATCGTGACCGCGCGAATGACGGCGTGTTTGACCGCAGTGTGAGCGCGTGGCAAAACGATTTTAGCAACGCAAGCGCGCTGTTTCGCTGCGCGAACGGCGGCATGGCGCGCACGAATGAATTTCGCCGTATCGGGTGGAGCGAGACCGCGCGCTGCGCGTCGGTGCGAATGAGTTTGTACGGAACCGACGCGAGTTATGAAGAGCAGGGCAATTCCAAAATCTGGTGCAGCCGCGAGACCGAAGAGGTTCAGGACGTGACCGCGCAGTTAATGTGCGAACCACCTGCGGTCGAGAACGCCGACGCGTCGGACGCTTCGCAAGCGTTGTGGCGCGATTATCACAGCGGGTACGCGTCCGTGCATCCGCGCGAACGTTTGCCGCAAGAATTTGCAAACGTGCCGAACGGACACGAAGGGGCGCATCAATTTTTGGTGGACGATTTTGTGCGCGCGTGTGTGACGATGCAGCTGCCGCCGAATCATGTATGGCAAGCTGCGCGCTATAATGCGCCGGGGATTGTGGCGCATGAATCGGCAATGCGCGAAGGTGAATTGCTGCCGATTCCGGATTTCGGCGACGCGCCCGCGTGATGTGGGGTAGGGGCGAAGCATTCCCCGCCGCGTGATGCACTCATTGCGGGTTTGCGTAAGTGAATGCTTCGCCCTTACGCGTCTGCCGGTTCTTCTGCCATCGCTTGCGCGACCCGGCGCAGAGTGAGCCACGGCTGAATGTTGGGACGCTGCGCGGCGGCTTGCATCATGCCGGGCATGTCTTGTAAATTCGTGTATTGAATTCTGCCTTCCCAACGTCCGATGCAGCCAATCGCCGATTCGTTGTTTTCGATTTGCGCAATCAAATAATCCAACGCCTTGGATGCCAAACGCGTTGCCTGAATGCGATCGAATGGGGACGGGCGTCCGCCTTGCTGTGTGTTGCCCAGAATCATGCGCCGCACCGAAAGTTCCCCCCCCCCCTCGCGTTCAAACAGCGTCGCGACAAAATCGGTGGTGTAGTACATGTCGGCGCGTTCGCTCCGCACAATCAATCCGACGCGTTTGCCGCGCCGAAAACTCTTGACCAGCACATCCACATCGTGGCGCAAATCGTCGAGCGTAATGCCTTCTTCGGGAATGTACACGCGTTCCGCGCCCGTTGCCAGTCCCGCCATGAGCGCGAGATAGCCGCATTCAAAGCCCATGACTTCGGCGACAAAACAACGCCGCGCCGCGAGCGCCGCTTCTTTGAGTTTGTCCAAATCGTTTTGAATCGTATTGAGCGCCGTGTCTGCGCCGATGGTGACTTCGGTGCCGGGCAAATCGTTATTGATGCTCGCGGGCAAGCAAATGATGGGCATACCAAATTCGGAAAACAAATCGCGGCGTTCGTGCAGTTCGTACGCGAATTTGTAACCCATCCAACCGCCGATAATGAGCAAACCGTCAATGCGCTGCGCGCGAATGTGTTCCGCAATTGTGACGTAATCCCCCGCTTGCAGTTCGCGGCGATTTGCCCCCAGTTCCGCGCCGCCGCGCGCGACCCAGCCGTGCACGTCCGTCCACTGCATTTCCGAAATCGCGCCTTGCGCGAATCCGACCAGCCCGTCGCGCACTGCGAGCATGGCGTGTCCCTTGTCGAGTCCCAAACGCACCGCCGCGCGCACTGCCGTATTCATGCCGGGCGCGGGTCCGTCCGCATGCATCACCAGAATTCGCAATTGACGTTGTCCCGCGGGCGGCGGATGTGGCTGCGCGCGCAGTAACGTGTGCAAAATATCGTACGCTTCCACGAAACCGCGCCCGCGCATTTCCATTGCTTCGGCGTAGCGTTGCTCTTTGATGAGTTCGGCGACGCGATGCGTTTTGCGCACATTTTCCATCAACGGCGAAATGCTGATGCGATTGTTGCGCATACCAATCAACTGCGGTTCGTCTTGCGGTTTACTGTGTAGTAATTGACGCACGGCGGCATAACCGAGCAGAGTCGGCATCGTTCGGTCAAACGCGCTGGGCGCGCCGCCGCGCTGCACGTGTCCCAGAATGGTCACGCGCGAATCTTCGCGCAAGCGTTCGGACAACACTTTGCGCACATAATCGCTGGTGATGAGTTTGCCCGCGCGGTCAATCGCGCCTTCCGCAATCAAAATGACGCTGTGCCGCCGCCCCGTGCCGCGCCCCGCGCGTATAATTCCGCACATGGCATCTTCCCAGCCCTGCTCGGGCGGACTTTCGGGAATGAGGACCCAATTCGCGCCCGTTGCCAAGCTCGCCATCAGCGCGAGATAACCGCAGTTGCGCCCCATCACTTCGACGACGAACGTGCGTTGATGACTCGCGGCAGTTGCCGCTATCGCGTCCACCGCTTCGACAATGCGATGCAGCGCCGTATCCGCGCCGATAGTCATGTCGGTCCCGAACATGTCATTGTCAATCGAACCGACCATGCCGACGAGTCCGATGTGCGGATGCGCGTCCGCTTCGGCTTGGGTCAGTTGTCCTTCTTGCACCAATTCGTGTAAAAGGTCGTGCCACTCTTGGCGAAATAAATTCGCGCCGGTGAGCGACCCATCGCCGCCAATGACGACCAGACCTTCAATGCCGTGACGAAGCAAATTGAGCGCGGCTTTGCGCCGTCCGGGGCGCGTATAAAATTCCGATGAACGCGCCGAGCCGATGATGGTGCCGCCTTGCTGTAAAATGCCGCTCACGTCATGCCACGCCATGCGTTGAATCAATTCGCCGCCTTGCACCATGCCTTGATATCCTTCGTAAATGGCATAGACCTGCAAACCCGCGCGAATGCCCGCGCGCACCACGCCGCGCAGCGCCGCGTTCATGCCTTGCGAATCGCCGCCGCTCGTGAGAATGCCGATGCGTGAAATGTGGCGCACCTGCGGTTCATGATGCAATTCTTCGGGGAAGGGTGGAATGGGGTTGGACACGATTTGTTTTTCCTCAAGCATAGTTTGAAATTACGCGCGCATTGTACCACCCCGTAAAAAGTGCGCGCGTCGGTGTTACGCTAATGGGTCTCGGTGACTTTACGCAGACCGCGCGGGCGGTCCACATCATAATCGCGCACGTTTGCCAGATGCATCGCAAACAATTGACCGGGCACAATGGTCACGAGCGGCGAAAGCCATTCGGGCGTTTGGACGCGCATGTGTAAGGGCGTGCGCGCCATCGCAAGCAAATCTTCCGCGTCGCTCAACACAATCACTTCGGCGCCGCGCGCTTGCAAAGTTTCCACAAAACCGCGCATTTCATCGTGCATCAAACCGGACGGCGCGACCACGAACGTCGGGAATGCTTCCTCGACCAACGCGACGGGACCGTGCATGAAATCCGCGCTGCTGTACGGTTCCGCCAGCACATACGTCAGCTCTTTGATTTTGAGCGCCATCTCGAACGCGGTCGCGTAATTGTAACCGCGCCCGATCACGACGCAGACGCGCATGTAGCGATAGCGTTCCGCCGCGCGTGCAATCGCGTCGTTCATGTCCAACACGCGCGTCATGTGCGCCGGCACTTGCGCTAACGCGTCAAACATCGCGTCATTGTCGGCGAGTGACGCGCTCAGCATTGCCAACGCCATTAGCTGCGTCGTGTAGGTTTTTGTTGCGGCGACGGATTGCTCCGCGCCTGCATAAAGTGGAATCACATGGCGCGCGGCTTGCGCGAGCGGCGACGCGGGTTCATTTGTAAAAGCGAGTGTGACCGCGCCTTGCTTGCCGGCTTCCGCAATCACCGAAACAATATCGGGACTCGCGCCGCTTTGACTGATGCCAAGGACAAGCGCGTCGCGAAAAACGGGCGGACGTTTGTAAATGGTGTACAAACTTGGGGTGGCGAGACCGACCGGCAAATGATTGACCGCGCCGAGCAGATACTGCGCGTAACGTCCCGCATTGTCGCTGGTGCCGCGCGCGGCAATAAATACATTTGTGATGCGCTCTCGTTTCAATGCCGCGCCGATGCGTTGAATATTTGCGCGCTCGGCGCGAAACAAATTTTCTAACACGGCGGGCTGGGAGTGAATTTCTTGATAGAGGTGCGATTCGGTGAGCATGTGTGTTCCGGCGGTAAAAGCTGTCGTTGGATACGATTCTATGCCAGACGTCTCAAATCATCAATTTGTCGGCAAGGTTTCATGCTATGATTGCGGCATGGAAAAATGCAGCGCCATTATTTTGGCGGGCGGCGCGAGTACGCGCATGGGAACGGACAAGGCATTTTTGGAATTGGGCGGCATGCCCTTGATTGCGCGAGTGATGGAACGCGTGCGCGTGTTGGCGGATGAGGTGGTGATTTCGGCAAACGATGCCGCGCGCTTTGCCGCGTTTGACGTCCGCGTGGTGTCGGATGTGATGCCGAACGCGGGCCCATTGGCGGGCATCTGCGCGGGCTTGGAAGCCATCGCGCATCCGAGCGCCATTGTAGTCGCGTGCGACATGCCGCTGTTGAATGTAGCGCTGTTGGAATATATGCGCGCGTTTGTACCCGATTTCGACGTGGTGCTGCCGCAAACCGTAAAGGTTGCGCGGACGGATGCTGAAAACAAAGGACACGCGTTGCGCGCAAAGGATTTGGCGCTGCATCCGTTACACGCGATTTATACAACACGCTGTCGTGTGCCGATGCGCGACGCGTTGGCGCGCGGCGACCGGCGCATGATTTCGTTTCACGACGCAGTGCGCGTGCGCGTGATTTCGCCGCAAGAAGTCGCACGATTTGACCCGCGCGGGTATTCGTTGTGGAATGTCAATACGCCGGAAAAATGGCGCGAACTGCAAAACATATTTCGAAAATTGTAGGGGCAATGTCTTGGGTTTCCCCGCTGACCGGGCGACCACAAGGGGCGCGTCCCTACGCGTTTTGCTTTTTGGGCAGCCACAACCACAACCATATATAGCCCATTACGCCGGCAATCAAGGATGCTGTCAGAATTCCGGTTTTGGCAGCTTTGGTGAGCGCTTCGGAGGCAAATGCCAATTCAGTGATAAAAAGCGACATGGTAAAGCCCATGCCGCATAACCAACTGATGGCGTAAATGTGTTTCCACCCCACACCGGCAGGCAGCTGCGCGCGTCCCAATTTGAATGCTGCCCACGTAAAGAACGTGACGCCAATTTGTTTGCCAATGACCAACCCAAAAATAATGCCGAGGGTCGTCGGGTGCGTGAACGCGTCCAACGCGTTTTCGTCGAAATGAATCCCTGCGTTAAACAGGGCAAACAACGGCAGGATAAACCACACCAGAATTGGATGAATATACTCTTCAATGGTGAGCCCCACGGGACGCAGCGCGCCGGTCACTTCGTACAACTCGTTAATGGTTTCCATTTGCGCGCGGTCGCGCACCATGCTGTCTTTCGCAAGTTCTTGCTGTTCCAACTCGTCCAATTTTTCGCGTCCGACTTGAATCAGTTCGTTGGGATCTGCGCGCGTGCGGACCGGAATGGTCAATGCGATAAGCACGCCCGCGACCGTCGCGTGTACGCCCGATGCCAACAGCGCGCCCCAGACGCCGATGGCGAGCAGCACATACACTTCAGTGCGCCGGATATGCAGGTTGCCTGCGACGACGATGAGGATGAGCAGCGCGCCGGCAATGCCAAGACTGAGCAAGTTCAAGTCCGTCGTATAAAAAACAGCAATGACCATTACAGCGCCGAGGTCATCGGCAATGGCGAGCGCGGTGAGAAAAATCTTGAGTCCTGTCGGCACCCGGCTGCCCAACAACGCGAGAACGCCGAGCGCGAACGCAATATCGGTTGCCATCGGAATTCCCCAGCCGCGTTCGGAAGGTTTCCCTGCATTGAACAGCAAATAAATCGCGGCGGGAAAAATCATGCCGCCCAGCGCCGCCATGACCGGCAGCAATGCCTTGCGCGGGGAGGACAATTCTCCTACGACAATCTCGCGTTTGATTTCCAAGCCGACCACGAGAAAAAACAATGCCATCAAACCGTCGTTGATGATTTGATGCAAAGACAACGTATAGGCGGCATCGCCGACGGTGAAGCCGATTTCGGCGTGTAAAAGAGCTTCATATTGTTCTGCCCACTGCGAATTTGCCCACAGCAGCGCAACGATGGCGGCAATCAACAGCAGGACACTGCCGGTGGCTTCCGAGTGCGCAAAGTCCTCAAAAATGCGTACGACGCGCCGGGGCGCAGTCGGGATAACGGGATTCTTTTGTGACATGAGCAAAGGTTTCAAGTAGTCACTGTATTCAAATTGATAATGCGTTCGGTATCTTGCGCTACAACCGGCGCGCCGGTGAGGCGCAAGCGGTAGGGACCGGCGGCGACAATCAGCGAGATTTCATCGAGTCCTTGAATCCGTGTGCGTAACCGATTCTGCAGTGCATTGCGTAAGGTTGCGCACGGAATCACTACCATGTCGCCCGAATCCAGCGCGTCGCGCACTGCCCGGGCATTGCCGGCAACTGTGCTGATTTCGGTCTTGTCGGGCAGCGTAATGCCTTCGGGAATTTTTCCGTCGGTCGAGAGTAAGCGCAGCGGCACCTCGAGTACATTGGCGAGGCGCGTGGAAAGGTCCGCTGCGATTTGTAAATCCACGCGATAGCCGGTGTCGCCGCGCACGGTCCCGGGAACCAATACGATGCGTTTGAGCGGCGCGCGGGCAAAATGGACGGCTGCCGCCGGGACCGGCGTGCGCGCCCCGATTTGGTCAATGACCGTCCCAAACAAATACGACGAAAGGGTGACGCGCTCGGGAATTTCGATGAGGACGAGCGTAGCATCCGCCTCATGCAGCGCGCGCACAATTCCTTGCGGCACGGACGCGTCCACGCGCAATTCTCCTTCAACCTCAGCCATCGCCGCTTTGGCTTCCCCTTCTGCCTGCGCGAGCAGCTTTTCGGCAGTGGGGCGTAATGTCGCGGTTTCGTTTTCGGGAACGATGACCAGCGGATTCACAACTCCGGCGTCGGCGTACGCGAGCTGCGCCGCCAATGGCATCAGCGATTTTAAATCATTGTTGAGACCGACCGGCACCAGAACATGTTTCCCGACCGGTTTGCGCACCAACGCTTCGGGTTTGATTTGTTTGCTTGCGCGCGCGGCGCCAATCGAAGATAGAATCAACGAAAACATGACAACCAGTAAAACCGAATTGACAATCTGGTCGGTGAACAAACCGATTTCAAAACCAACAATCGTTGCCGCCAGGGTTGCGGCAGCTTGCGCAATCGTCAAGGAAAACATCAGCATAATTTCCGCACGTTCAAATCCGGAACGTTTGCCGCCAAGCCATGCCGCCAAGAATTTTCCACCCGCCAACGCCGCCAAAAATACCGCGGCAAAGAGAATCGTCTGCGGATTGAACAACACGGACGGGTCAATCAACATGCCCACCATCACCAGAAACGCGGGAATAAAAAGACTCGACGCAAAGAACTCAATGGACTCCATCAGCCGTCCGTTATTGGGAATCAGGCGATTCAAGCCCAAACCCGCAAAGAACGCGCCGACAATGCCTTCGATGCCCACCAACGAGGCGAGAAAACCTGCCGAAGCCAGCGCGCCGACGACAAACACAAAACGCAGAATGCGTTCCTGCCCGAGTCCCGCGTAAAACCAACGTGCCAACCGCGGCAGAATCACCATACACCACACGACCAACGCGCCCAATCCAATCAACAAGCGGACGATGGTGCTTAGCGGGTCGCTGCTGCTCTCGCTTTGGGTGCTGGAAATGATGGCGAGGATGAGCAGCGCCAATGTGTCGGTAATGACCGTTGCGCTGACGGTGACTGCGACCGCTTTGTTGGTGGCGAGTCCGCTTTCGCGCACGGTTGGGTATGCGACGAGCGTATGCGATGCCCAGACGGAGCCCATCAAAATCGCGGCGGCGACATTCAAACCGAGAAAATATGCGGCGATGGCGCCAAACACAAACGGAAAAAGAAAGGTCAACAACCCAAAGGAAATTGCCGCGCGGCGATACCGTTCGAATAAATTCAAATCCAACTCGGCGCCCGCGATAAACATCAAAAAGAGCAAGCCGATACCGCCAATCGCGTCCAATGAACCTTCGGCTAACAAGTGCAAGCCGTACGGACCGATGAGCAATCCGCCCAACACCAATCCTATCAAGCCCGGCAACCGCGCGCGTTCTGCAAGATATGGCGCGATGATAATGATAATGGCAAGCAGAATGAGCTGCCATTCCAAGCGCACGACAGCTTCTTCCATCAAATGTCTGAATTGGAGTACGAGATTTGGTACCATGGAGGCGCCCTCGCATCGAAGGTGGATTCATGCCGACCGGGTGAGCTCTTGACATTCCTGTCCCCGGGCAGCTGCATGAGAATGTCTTGGGCGGATTATAGCATTCGTGAGTGAGTTGTTCCAACGCGTATGGCGCAACGCGCAAGAGGCGCGCCAAGCCGCGTTGCAAAGGGGAATCCTCCGCACGCTCTGCCGAAGAGGCGACCTATTGTAAAAACGTTGTGGGGAAAAATCAACTCACGCGGGCTGCGCGGATTGCGCGTGCGGCAGGGAAGAAAACACGTCGGCGGCTTTGTCGTCTGACGCGGCATAGCGCGGGGCGGGTGCCGCACGCACAACGCGCAAATAGCCGTTGTGGTTTCCGCGCGTGTCTTGGAGTGGAAGCACTGTCATTTCAACGCGCACCGGCTCGCCGTTTTTGCGATAATGTTTGGCGAGCGTGGGCTGCGCCTCATCCGATTCATTCTGCGACGCGCGTTGTGCCTCGGCGGGCAGGAGCGTATCGAGATATTCGCCCAATGCTTCCGACGCGCTCCAGCCATACAAGTCCGCTGCCGCGCGATTCCAGAATATGATTTTCTGGTCAACGGTTGTGGCAATGACGGCGTCCTGCACAAAGTCCGGCAGCATCGCCTGATACACCAATTTTTCATCCGCCACTTTGTGCGCGGTCAGGTCAATCAAAACCCCTTGCAGTAGCGGCGGCTTGCCATTTTTGCGCGACAATGCGCGCACCGTATCGCGGACCCAGAGTAACCTGCCGTCGCGCGCATACATGCGATATTCCAACTGCAATGCGCCATCGGACGCGCGCAAATGTTTGAGCGCGTCCATCACCTGCGCGCGGTCATCGGGATGCACACACTCGTACCACAAACTGCCGTTCGAGAGCCATTCTTG
>CAZXYP010000136.1:0-13023 GCA_964644955.1 uncultured Anaerolineales bacterium
TCCACACGACCAACAATTTGAATCGAAGCGGATTCATTTTGTCCCCCCTCTTTCACTGGGTTGCACTCATCGCAACGCGCTATTCAATTGTGGGTTCAGGAGTTCGAGGAATAGACCCGGACCCGCGCCCATCCTGAGCAAACCGATGGCAGTCCGACGGTGTATTGTGCGAGGAATTCAAGCGGTTCAAGAGAACAGGACATTGTTCTCTTTCGATTTTATTATAGCACCTGTATTTTACATTTCAAGCGCGATTTTCGGCTGAAATTTTCGCACTCTGAATTTTTGTGTTTGAATCTGACTTATAATGCGGATTGGTGGGTTCTTGAGAATTCCAAAGTTTGCGAAACTTGGGAATTCTGAAATCCCACAGCTTCCGGGAATTCGTTTTAATCAGAAACGGATGCGTCACGCGATACCGCCGACTCGACTAAAAAGGGACACAAAAAATTTCCGGCGGGGTATGGACGCGCGCTCAAAAATCATGGTATCATGGCGGCATTCCGACGTGACCCACAATTTCACAGCAACGCTCCGCAAAGCGCCAGAGAGGTGAGTATGCCGCACCTAAATTCCCTTTTTGTTTTCTTGTCACACCGCGCGGGGGCGCGCGCAATTCTTTGCGTCCTCATTGCTGCGGCGTTTATTTTCGCTTTCGCTCGTTCGGCGTCCGCGCAAAATTGGGAACGCGGGCAGTGGGGCGCGCCGCCCGATTTTCGCGGCTTGAACGATTCCGTTCTGGCAATGACCTTTGATAAAGCAGGCAATCTGTACGTCGGCGGCTATTTCACCGACGCGGGCGGCGACCCGAACGCGGACCGCGTCGCCATGTGGGACGGCAAAAAATGGAACGCGCTGGGCGGCGGGTTCAACAAGAGTGTGCAGGCGCTGGCAGCAGACAGTCAAGGGAACGTGTACGCGGGTGGTTTGTTCACGGCGACAAGTGACGGTCAAGCGCGTTTTGGACACATTGCCAAATGGGACGGGCGCGCGTGGACGCCCCTCGCGCAAGGATTGGACAATACGGTATTGACCTTGGCGGTGGACGCGCAAAATCGCGTGTACGCGGGCGGCGATTTCAAAAACGCGTGCCGCGATTCCGCGTGCGCGACCTCCATTCCCGCGCCGCATATTGTTCGTTGGAATCAAAATCAATGGGAAACGCTGGGCAGTGGTTTGGACAACAGTGTCAATACGATTGCGGTGGACAATCTGGGCAAAGTTTTTGTCGGCGGCGATTTCAAGCATACGGCATACGGCACAACCGAATTGTCGCATGTGGCGGCATGGGATGGCAGCGCGTGGCAGGATGTTGGCGGCGGCGTGAGCGGAAGCATCTGGCCCACTGTTCATGCGGTGGCGGTGGACGGCATCGGCAATTTGTACGTGGCGGGGCGATTCGCGCTGGCGGGGAAATTGTTTGCGGGGCGCATTGCCAAATGGGATGGTCAAGAATGGTCCACGCTCGACACGGGCATGAACTTTGGCACCTATTCGCTGCAAACCGACGCGCACGGGGATTTGTACGCCGGCGGATTTTTTACGCAGGCAGGCAAAACCGACGCGTCGCATATCGCGAAATGGGACACGCGCGCCAATACGTGGCTCAGTCTCGGCGGCGGCTTGGACAATACGGTCTTTATCCTTACTCTGTCGCCGCAGCAAACCTTGTTCGCGGGCGGTGATTTTTTGGACGCCGATGGCAATCCCAACGCCGACCGCGTCGCCGAATGGATTGTGCTAAAAACCGCGCGGAACGCCCCATAATGCAAAAAACCTTCGAGAGCAAAAATATCTCGAAGGTTTTTTGTTGCGAGAATTTTTTGAAACTGCCTTTACACAATTCCCGTGCGCGTTAAGGTTCTTTTCATTTTCCTGTGGATAATAAAACCCATGTCGCGCGCACGAAACGTGTCCCCTCGTGAAAACGGCATATAATCTTTGCTGTCGCAGCAATTCTTGTAATTCATTCGAGGCATTCCATGACCATTACTTCTACGCCCGTTACCGATTCACGCCGCGCGCGTGTCCCGGTCGAACCGATTCGTGCATTGGCAGAGCGCGTGCGCCGCAATGTCGAAACGGTCATTCTCGGCAAACAGCGCGAAATCGAACTCGCGCTCATTGCGTTGTTGTGTCAAGGACATGTTTTGATTGAAGACGTGCCGGGAACGGGGAAAACAATGTTGGCGCGCGCGTTCGCCAAATCCATCGGCTGCACCTTTCGCCGCATCCAATTCACGCCCGATATGCTGCCCACCGATGTGACCGGCACGAGCATTTTCAATCAACAAACGCGCGAGTTTGAATTTCGCCCCGGACCCATTATTGCCCAAATCGTCCTCACGGATGAAATCAATCGCGCCACGCCGAAAACACAAAGCGCGCTGCTCGAAGCGATGGAAGAACGACAGGTTACGGTGGACGGCATGACGTATATGATGCCGCAGCCATTTTTGGTGTTGGCAACACAGAATCCGATTGAATACGAAGGCACCTTCCCACTGCCCGAAGCGCAGCTCGACCGCTTCATGATGCGCATTCATCTCGGCTATCCCGCGCCGCCCGAAGAAGTGCAAATGCTTCAGGCGCAGCAGCGCATCCACCCGATTGAACAGGTGCAGCAAATCATCAGCGCGCAAGAACTCGTGCAGGCGCAGCACGCGGTCAAAGAGATTTATGTGGACCGCCTGATTCAAGAATATATTGTCGCGTTGGTCGAAGCGACGCGCAAACATCCCGATGTCTATCTCGGCGCGTCCCCGCGCGGTTCGCTCGCCTTGCTCAAAACGTCGCAAGCCAAAGCGGCGATGCGCGGGCGCGATTTTGTTTCGCCCGACGACATCAAGGAACTCGCCGACGCCACGCTCGCCCATCGCATCATCCTCTCGCCCGCCGCGCGTTTGAAACACATTGACGCACGCGTGATTGTGAATGAGCTTGTAAATTCCGTTCCGGTACCGGGAGCGCGTGCCCGCTGATAAAGTGAAAAGGGGAGTGTCGCCCTGTCACCTTGTCACCTGTTCATCCCTTCATGTCATTGCTCAAAAATTATTGGACACGTCTCCGCGCGTTCTACCACCGCTCCGGTTTCATTCTCAACCTGCGGCGCGTCTGGCTGTTGATTTTGATTTGGGCGGTTCTGGCAAACCTTGCCGTCGCGACGAATCGCGACATTTTTTTTCGCCTCTCGTATCTCATTCTTATCGTCGTCGCCGCCGCGTTTATCTGGGCGCTCTACAGCGTGCAGTCTTTTAAATTAGAGCGCACCATTTTGACCTTGCGCGCGCAGGTTGGCAAAATCGCGGAAGAGCGCATCACCGCCGTCAGCACCGGACGCATTCCGAAACTGTGGCTCGAATTGGTGGACGGCGGCAACATGCCGGGACATCCCGTCGGACGCGTCTTGTCCTCCATGTCGCCGCGCGTGCGCTACACTTTTTTGGTGCGTTCGTTGTGCCGCTTGCGCGGGCGTTTTCGTTTGGGGCCCATCACTGCATCGAGCGGCGACCCGTTCGGCTTGTTTGTGTTTCATCGCACCTTGACCGATACCGAACGCGTGTTGGTCGTCTATCCGCTCACGTTGGATTTGCCGCAGTTTGCGCCGAGTCTCGGCAATTTGCGCGGCGGCGACACGCGCTTTCAACGCACGCATCACGTCACGACAAATGTCTCGGGCACGCGCGAATACGCGCCGGGCGATTCGTACAATCGGATGCATTGGAAATCGGTCGCGCGGTATGACCGTCTCGTCGTCAAAGAATTTGAACTCGACCCGACGGCGGATGTTTGGATTCTTTTGGATTTGGAACGCGGCATCCACGCAGGGACTTGGTGGGAACAAGCGTGGTACGAACGCGAAGTGGAAGAAGCGTGGATTCTGAACAGTACAGCGGAACAGATTGCGCCCATCGCGCCCAACACCGAAGAGTACGCGGTCACGTGCGCGGCATCCGTCGCCAAGTATTTTTTGGACAAGCAGCGCGCGGTCGGCCTCGTCGCGTCCAACAACGAAAACTTGTACGCGCAGCCCGACCGCGGCGAACGGCAATTGACGCGCTTGTTGGAAATGTTGGCCGTCGCGGAAGCAGACGGCAGTGAACCGTTTGGGTCGTTGATTGCGCGTGAAACCGCGACCATGAACCGCAGTGTCACGCTCATTCTCGTCACCCCTTCTCCTGAAAGCGTATGGATGCAATATGCCCAAGATTTGCACCGGCGCGGTTTTCATCTCATTGTCATTTTGATTGACGCAAGTTCGTTCGGCATCGGCGTAGATTTCGCGCCCATTATCGGCGAACTTGCGGCGAGCGGCATTGTCACGTACACAGTACGGCAAGGCGATGATATTCGCGCGGTATTGGGCAGTACCCCTCACGTTGTCCCCGCGTGAAACCGGGCAACAAGACCCGAAGGGTTTCGACGCGTCGCGCGCTTCGACCGACGCTCGTGATTAGAAACCCTTTGAGCCCGGAGAAAAGTATCGCGGCATGACAATTGTCACGCGGCGCGCGAAAAAGTATGATTGCGGGCAGGATACAAAGCGGCTTGCAAGTGCTATACTTGACGCTGTGCCATTCCCTCCTAGTGCCAATATCGCGCGCCAGCTGCGTGTCGCCGCGCTGCTGTGGTCCGGTTATCTGGTGTGCATGATTGCGATTGACATGCGCATTGTCGTGCCGGGCGGATATCCGTGGTTTTCTATTGCCAATCTGGCGCTGGCGTGCGTCGTGTTTGTGTTGGGCGCGTGGCAGTGGGCGCAGAAAAAATTGGGACGCGCGTTACTGCCCACGGCAATTTTTTTCCTATCCGCCGCGCCCATCGTCGTCACCTTTGCGCTCGTGCCGTACATTCCGCGACCGCTGCTTGGCGTTGCGGAAGGTTTGTCATTACGCCTCACCACGCCCTTGTTTTTGGGTCTGATTCTGACGACGTGGAATTTTCCATGGCGCTATGCGGGCTTGTATTGCGCGGGCTGTGCGCTGCTCACGTTTGCGATGCTGCTCCTCGTCCCTGCCACAAACGGACTCACCACGCCGGGCGTTGTGTTTATCCTGAGCGAAACCGCCGTATTCCTCGCGCTCAGTTATTTTCTGCATACCCTCCTCGCCCGAATGCGCGCGCAGCAAGCATCGCTGGAACAAGCCAATGCGAAATTATCAAGTTACGCCGGCACGTTGGAACAACTCGCCATCAGCCGCGAACGCAATCGCGTCGCGCGCGAATTGCATGACACCCTCGCGCATACCTTGACGGGTATGACGGTGCAGTTGGAAACCGTCAAAGCGTATTGGGATGTGGACTCGCAGGCGGCGCGCGAACTTTTGAATCAAGTATTGGAAGCCTCGCGCAGCGGCGTACAGGAAACGCGGCTTGCGCTCAAGGCGCTGCGCGCAAGCCCGTTGGATGATTTGGGTTTGTCGCTCGCGCTGCGTCAATTGGCAGAGTCGGCGGCGGAACGCGGCAATCTCGCGCTGCAAGCGCAAATTCCCGAAAATGTGAATCTTGCGCCCGAACGCGAACAGTGCATTTATCGCGTCGCACAAGAAGCGCTCGAAAACATTGTGCGTCACGCACACGCGCAGACCCTCGCCATTCGTTTAATTGTGCGCGACCAACACATCACCCTTGAAATTCTTGACGACGGCAAAGGTTTTACCGTCAACGGAAACGGCAAAGTGCCGGATATCACAGAGACAGGACATTACGGTCTCGCAGGCATGTACGAGCGCGCCGCGTTGGCAGGCGGAACATTGGAAATTGCAAGCGCGTTGGGACAAGGCACGCGCGTGGTGTTGAATATCTAGCGGTGTGATAACACGATGCGAATTTTAATTTGTGACGACCAAGCCATCGTCCGCGATGGACTCGAAATGCTGCTCAAATTGGAAAAAGACATGCAGATTGCGGGCAAAGCCGCAGACGGCGCGCACGCGGTCGAACTCGTCGCGCAGTGCAAACCGGACATCGTGTTGATGGATTTGAAAATGCCGGTGATGAACGGCGTCGAAGCCACGCGCGAAATTCGCGCGCGCTTTCCCGAAACCAAAATTTTGGTCTTGACTACGTACGATGACGATGAATGGTTGATGGATGCGCTGCGCGCGGGCGCGTCCGGTTATTTGCTCAAAGACACACCGCGCGACCGCGTTGTCCAAGCCGTGCGCGGCACCGCGATGGGCAAGACTTTTCTCGACCCCGCCATCGCCGGCAAAGTGGTACAGCAAGTCCTTCAACCGTCCTCTCGGTCCGCGACCGCCCTCACCGCCAAACTCACCGAACGCGAAGTGGATGTTTTGAAATTGCTTGCGCGCGGCATGAACAATGCCGACATCGCGCAAACCCTTCACCTGTCCGAAGGCACGGTGCGCAATTACGTCAGCGTGATTCTGGACAAACTCAACCTCACCGACCGCACCCAAGCCGCCGTTCTGGCGCTCCAACACGGCTTGGGCAGCGACTAGAAAAACCTTCGCGGACGTGCAAACCGCGAAGGTTTTTTTTAACATGACAATTGTCATACACGCGCGCCAAAAACGTGATTGCGCACACATCCGCGCGGCAGCCAATCGCGTTATAGTAGTAGCGCTGTCTTGCACACCCATCCCGGAGGAATCCTCATGAAATTCAAACACGTGCCATTTTTGCTCGTTGTATTGACGCTGCTTGTCACCACGCGCAGTGCATTGGCGGACCCACTCGGCGCCGCGTTCACGTATCAAGGACAATTGAAAAGTGGCGGCAGCGCTTACACGGGAACGTGTGATATGCAATTTTCGCTGTACGACGCGTTGGCAGCGGGAACGCAAATCGGCGCGACGCAAACCTTGAACGGCGTGGCGGTCACCGACGGTTTGTTCACGGTCAAATTGGATTTTGGCGCAAGCGTCTTTATGGGCGACGAACGCTTTCTCGAAATCGCCGTCCAGTGCGGCGCGGACGCGAGTTACACCACGCTTGCGCCACGACAACAATTGACTGCCGTTCCGTACGCGTTGTACGCGTTGAACGGTCCCGGTTCGGGTAGTGCATGGAGTTTGACCGGCAACAGCGGTACGGACAATGTCAACAACTTTCTCGGCACGACCGATAACGTCGCATTCAACATTCGCGTGGACAACACCATCGGCTGGCAATTGTTCCCGACCGGCACAGACAATGCACCCAACGTCATCGGCGGCGATGCGAGCAATCAAACGCTCGACGGCGTCATTGGCGCATTCATCGGCGGCGGCGGCAACGGACCGAACGAAACCGGACACCTCATCACAGACGATTACGGCGTCATTGGCGGCGGCGAAAGCAATCAAGCGGGCGACGACGCAGGCACGACCAGCGACGCCACGCACGCCACCGTCGGCGGCGGCGACAACAATGTTGCCAGCGGTTTTCGCTCGACTGTCGGCGGCGGTTATGACAATCAAGCAACTACCGACCACACCACTATCGCGGGCGGAGAAAGCAACACCGCCAGCGGATTCAACGCCTTTATCGGCGGCGGTTTTGGCAACACCGCGAGCGAATATCGTTCCACCATCGGCGGCGGCACGTCCAACACCGCGTCGGGTTCAACGTCCACCATCGGCGGCGGTGAAAACAATCAAGCCAATACGTACTTGTCCACCATCGGCGGCGGAATGAACAATATCACAGATGACACTGCCGCAACCGTCGGCGGTGGTGAATCCAACACCGCGTCCGGTTATCGCTCGACCATCGGCGGCGGCAACAACAACACGTCTTCGGGCGAAGCAGCCATCGTCGGCGGCGGCGAGAGCAACACCGCAAGCGGCAACTATTCCACAATCGCAGGCGGCAAGTCCAACCAAGCTACCGATAGTACTGCCACCATTGGCGGCGGTGAAATCAATCAAGCGAACGCGCCAAACGCGACCGTTGGCGGCGGCTATCAAAACATTGTCAACGGCGACGCGGCAACCATCAGCGGCGGGGACGCCAACACGGCGAGCGCAGGTAACAGCGCGATTGGCGGCGGTTATAACAACAAGACCGTAGGTGATTACGCCACTATCGGCGGCGGCAATTCAAACACCGCGAGCGGCACGCATGCGTTTGTAGGTGGCGGCGACTCAAACACGGCAAGTGGGAACTATTCGACAGTGGGCGGAGGAGAGAGCAACACGGCAAGTGGCGGCATTTCTGTTGTCGGCGGCGGCAATAACAACATCGCGAGCTCTAATAACGCAACCGTCGGCGGTGGTGAAAAGAACACCGCAAGCAATGAGAACGCAACCATCGCCGGAGGCAACCAAAATACGGCAAGTGAAGAATTTACCACCGTTGGTGGGGGCATTCTGAATGAAGCAAGCGGTTACATTTCGACCATCGCGGGCGGCAGCAACAACACCGCGGGCGGATCATACAACACGGTGAGTGGAGGTACGCAGAATAGCGCGAGCGATTATGCCTCGACCATTGGCGGCGGGGAAAGCAACACTGCGAGCAGTGACCATGCAACGATAGGCGGCGGCAACGGCAACCAAGCCACCAGCAGTTATTCCACCATCGGGGGTGGGTATCAAAATCTCGCGGGTGGTGAAAGCGCAACGATTGGCGGCGGCAATACGAACGAAACGTCCGCCGCCCAAGCGACTGTTGCCGGGGGCGAGTTCAATATCGCGAGCGGAAGCAAGGCGACGGTAGGCGGCGGCAGTGGGAATACGGCGAGCGAAGTGTTTGCGACGGTCAGCGGCGGCGAATCTAACACGGCGAGCAACGACCATGCCACGGTTTCGGGCGGCGTCGGCAACACCGCGAGCGGCTCGAACTCTGCTGTGAGCGGTGGCGATACCAATGTGGCGAGCGGCTCGAATTCGATTGTCATCGGCGGCTTTAGCAACAAAGCGAGTGGCGGCACTTCTGCCGTTCTTGGCGGCGACAACAACAGCGCGGCTGGCGAGGGCAGCATTGTCGCCGGACATCGCGCCAAAGCGTACGACGCGGGTGATGACACCATTCTTTACAACAACGGTTTTCTTTTTGCCGACGGCAGCGATTTCGATTTCTTTGCCACAGGCGACAATCAATTCCGCGCGCGCGCGACGGGTGGCGTCCAATTCGTCACGGCGATTGACGGCAGTGGCAATGACGCGGCAGGTGTTGAGGTGGCAAGCGGCGGCGGTTCATGGAGTTCGCTCAGCGACCGCAACGCCAAACAAAATTTTTCCGCCATCAACGCGCGCGAAATTTTGCAGCGCGTCGCGCAGATGCCCATTTTGAAATGGAATTACAAGACACAAAGTGACAACATCCAGCACATCGGACCGATGGCGCAAGATTTTTATGCCGCGTTCAACGTCGGCGAAGATGAAAAACATATCACGACAATTGACGCGGACGGCGTTTCGCTCGCAGCAATTCAAGGATTGAACGAAATCGTCAATGAACAAACTATGCGCATTGACACACTCGAAAAACAAAACGCGGCATTGAACGCGCGCCTCGACGCGTTGGAAAATGTGCCCGCGAACCAACAAAACGTTTTCCTGCTCACACCCCTGCTCGTCATTGCCCTCGGCGCGGGCGTGTGGCTGGGGAAACAACGCGGAAATAAAAAATGACGCGCAGACTCTTTACACTGCTGCTCGCGCTCGTGTTGACGCTGCTCGTCACCACGATTGCGCTCGCGCAATCGGGCGGTACGTACAATTTGGAATGGAACACCTTTGACGGCGGCGGGGTAACCTTCAGCACGGGGGGCGCGTATTCGGTCGGCGGCACGGCAGGACAGCCCGACGCGGGCAGTATGAGCGGCGGCAGTTACGCACTCAGCGGCGGGTTTTGGCTCGCCAACACCTCACCCACCGCCGCGTATCTCGTTTCGTTTTCGGCGCGCGTGAATGAAAATAATGTGCGTTTGAAATGGGTTACGAATTCCGAACGCGAGACGAACGGCTATCAAGTCTGGCGCAGCGCGGACGGCGCGAACGGCGCATACAATCCTGTGAATGCAGACCTCATCGCGCCAATCCATCCGGGCGTAGATTTGGAAGCCGCGCATACATTCACCGATACCGTCAGCGCGGGCGAATATTTTTATCGCGTCGAAATCGTCAAGAGCATAGAGGCGAACGAATGGTCCGACCCACTGCGCGTGCAGGTCGGCGACGTGTGCGTGAGCAAACCGACCAAACCGAAACTCGCCACTCCGCGCGACGGCGCAGCGGTCAACCAGAAAAACGTTACCTTGAAATGGAACGCGGTAACGTGCGCGGACGCGTATCAAGTCATCCTACGCCGCGACTCGCGCCAAGGCAAAATCGTCGAACGCGTTTCCGACTTGACGGACACCGCCTACACGACGAAAAAATTGCGCGCGGGCGTCACGTATTTCTGGCAAGTGCGCGCGTGCAACGCGAACGGCTGCAAAAAATCCGCGTGGCACAGTTTCAGCATCAAGCCATAAAGAACGGCGGGCAAATTTGCCCGCCGTTTGCTCTGGTGCGCCCGCTCGTTCTACCGCGCCCACACGTTCAAATCTCTTACGCGCTTGTTTACTCTTGACGATCCGGTCCGGTTTGCGCCGCGTCCCACAATTTGAGATATTCTGCGCGAACCGATTCGTGTAAGTGGTCGGATAGGTCGCGTTCAAGTTTTTGCGCCACAATCAAATCCTGCACATCCGCCAAATCGCGCAAACGATGCGGCGCCGTCATTCCCGACGCCAGTTTTAGCTCTATCAATTTTTCGACGGCGATGACCTGAATCCCGGCACGTTCCTCCGCCGCATCCGCGGGGTCGGGGAATGAAACCGGTTTTGGTTTGCCGTCGCCCGGAAATTCTCCGGTGGTCAAAAATTCGATGCGGACTTGAGTTTCGGTATCTCGAAACGTTTTTTGCGCGTTGGGAAATGCAGGCAAGTACCCGCGACCGACGCAGCGCTCGCGAAACAACTCCAAACCACCGCGTGTCACCAAAATGTCCACGTCGTCCGTCATGCGAACAAAACCGTGCGACGCTAAAGCCAAGCCGCCGACAAGCGCATAAGGGATCTGCTCTTGTTCAAGACGCGCCGTCAAACGACGCAGCGTTTCGTAAACAGTGCCGCGCGCCATATAGTATTGCCCCGCTTCCTCCAGCAGTTCTTGAAAATCATGCAAGCGCGTTTCGTAATGTAGCATACTCCCCTATTTTACAACCAAATCACGCATTCGCGCGCCTGCGTTGAAACACTTTGACAATTTCGCGCAGCCACAACACCGTACTTCCCACCACAATACAAATCACCCAATCGGTTGCCGCAAGCGGCACCGTCGAGAACGCGGTTTGCAGAAACGGGAGATAAATCACTGCGATTTGTAACAACACCGAAACGCCGATGGCGAGCCAAAGCCATTTATTGGAAAACAAGCCGGTGAACGCGGACAATTCATCCGAACGCGCATTGAACGCGTTGAACAATTGGTAAAAAACGAGCGTGGTGAACGCCATCGTCTGCGCGTATGCCATCGTGCCGTTTGCGCCGGTAAGCCATCCGCCCGGCAACGACCAGTCCATCACCGCCAGCGTGCCGACCATCATGATGCTGCCGACGAAAAAAATGTCGAACCACATCGTGCGCGTAATCACACTCATTTTTGGATCGCGCGGCGGTTTCTGCATCACATCAGGGTCTGCCGGGTCAATGCCGAGCGCGAGCGCGGGTCCCGAATCGGTGAGCAAATTAATCCACAAAATTTGCGTCGCCAACAGCGGCACGATAATGTGCGAACCTTCGTCGGGGAGCAAACCGATGCGCGTACCCAACAGCACGCCAAAAAACATCACCAACACTTCGCCAATGTTGGACGACAACAAATAGCGCAAAAATTTCTGAATGTTGGCAAAAATCGAGCGCCCTTCTTCGACCGCCGCGACAATGCTGGCAAAATTATCGTCGGTGAGAATCATATCCGCCGCGCCTTTGGACACATCCGTGCCGGTAATGCCCATCGCCACGCCAATGTCCGCCGCTTTCAACGCGGGCGCGTCGTTCACACCGTCGCCGGTCATTGCCACAATCGCGCCGTTCGCTTTTAACGCGCGCACGATGCGTAATTTGTGTTCGGGCGCGACGCGCGCAAACACCGCGACGCGTTCCACCAATTGACGCAAGTGTTCCTCATTCGTTTTGTGCAGCTGCGCGCCGGTGACCGCGTGTTCTGTTTCGCCAATAATTCCGAGTTCTTGCCCAATCGCAGTTGCTGTCGTCGGATGGTCGCCCGTAATCATGATGGAACGCACACCGGCTTTTTTCGCGAGCCGTACCGCTTCGCGCGCTTCCTCGCGCGGCGGGTCCATCATCCCCACCGCGCCGAGCCAAACCAATTCTTCTTCCTGTTCTTCGGTGATAGTGCCCGTAACCGTATTGCGGTCCAAATAGCGATAGGCGACGCCGAGCGTGCGTAATGCTTCGTGCGCCAACGCATCAATCGAATCTTGAATTTCGCGGCGGCGTTCCGGCGTCAACGCGCGTTCCGCATCGCCGACGCGCTCCGCCGCGCAGCGCGACAATAAAATGTCCGGCGCACCTTTGGATGCCACCGCAATCCGTTCCTCGTTTGTCGCATCCGTCAAAACTGCCGACATCATTTTCCGTTCCGATGAGAATGGCACTTCGCCGATGCGCTGATAACGCGCGTGCAAATCATTTTCGCCGATGCCCGTTTTGCGCGCGGCGACCAACAGCGCGCCTTCGGTCGGGTCGCCTTGAATCGCCCAGCGCCCGTCTTGCTCGACCAACGTCGCGTTATTCGCCAATGCCGCGAAACGCAAAGTGCGCTGCGCCTGTTCGCGCGCGGATTCATCCGTCAAGGGTTTTTCATTTTGTTGCAATTCGCCAACCGGTTCGTAACCGATGCCGGTCAAATCCACGCGCCCTTGCGGGACCACAATTGCGCGCACGGTCATTTCATTTTTGGTGAGCGTTCCCGTTTTATCCGTACAAATCACGGTCGTCGAGCCGAGCGTTTCGACCGCGTTCAGTTTTCGCACAATCACATTGCGTTTTGCCATGCGTGCCAT
>CAZXYP010000137.1:0-8851 GCA_964644955.1 uncultured Anaerolineales bacterium
CAAAAGCCTGCTCGGCTTGTCGCGCGCAGTGAACGATTTGGCAGCGCGCGCCCGCGACAAAAAATTACAGCCGGACGAAATCACGGGCGGCACATTTACCATTACCAATTACGGCATATTCGGTTCGCTTTTTGGCACGCCCGTGATTTCGCAGCCGCAGTCCGCGATTTTGGGCGTCGGCGCGATTCAAAAACGCGTCGTCGTCCTCAATGACGCGATTGCCATTCGCCCAATGGTATATCTCGCGTTATCGTTCGACCATCGCCTGCTCGACGGCGCCATTGGCGATACATTCATGAACAAGGTCAAACATTTTTTGGAAAACTATCCCGACGCTTGAAAATGTGCCACCGGAGACCACAATTCTTTGAATTGGACGCGGATCAGCGCGGAGGAACGCGGAAACGAAAACTTGTTTTTGCTTTTTCTGCGGTTTCTTTTTTTTTCCGCGTCCAAAAATGGGATATACCGTGATCGGTTTCCGGCATGCAGATGATTCCCCGAACTTGTCACATTTTCTTTCCACTATTCTTTTTTTCAGAATTGTTTTAGAATACCGCCGATGGGTCTCCTCAAACATTTACGCCTGAATCCCGAACTCGAAGCGCAATTGGAAACATTGCGCGAGGACATTCACGCCGATTCCTCCAAACTGCCAATTCTCTTTTGGCTGCGCGCATACGCCATTCTCGCGCTTGAACGCGATACGGTCAGCATCCGTTGGGCGAAACTCTCGGGCTTGGTTTCCCGCTCGGCGCGCGAGTTCGGCATTAACGGTTTGGACCATGCGCCGGGACGCGCGTTACTCACCGACTATGCGATTTTCCAAGCCGTGCCCATTGACGGCGGCGCCGCGATCACGGACCCCGCCCAATTACGTACGCTCGACCTGGGGCGCAGTTATCAAATTGAGCTGCGAAACGCGTACGCCAAAGATATTTCCCGCGTCCACGATTGGGTGATTGAGGCGTGGGACGAATTGCGGTCGGGCAAAGGCGCCAATGCCCTGGCGGGCATTCTGGCGCGTTGGGCGCCGGCAGGACAAAGCGGTTTACTCCCTGCGTTGATTGAGGCGCAAGAACTCGAGGGGTGGCTGTCGCGCGAAACCCTTATCACCATCGCGCAGGGCTTGCAGGTGCCTCTCAGTCAAGTGTACGGCGTTGCCGATTTTTACGCGCATTTGTACACCAAACCGGTCGGGAAAATTTTTATCCGTGTGTGCGACGATATCCCCTGTTATCTCGCCGGCAGTTCGGACCTTTTGCATCGCGTCAAGAATATGTTGTGGGTGCGCGAAGGCGATACGACCGAAGACGGCAAATATACTTTGGAGCATGTACCGTGCCTCGGGCATTGTGACCGCGCGCCGGTCGCGATGGTCGGACCTTCGCTGCATTCGAACCTCACTCCCGAAAAGATTGCGGCGTTACTGCACGCCAACGAGTAACGGATGGAAATCAGTCTCATTACTGCCAATCTCGGCAAAATCAATCCCAACAGTCTGGACGATTACATCGCACACGGGGGTTACCGCGCGCTGCAACGCGTGTGCGACGCGACCGATTACGCGCAATTTACAGAGGAGCTCAAAGCGGCGGGACTCGTCGGACGCGGCGGCGCGGCATTTCCCACCGGCTTGAAACGCGAAATGGCAATCCGCGCCGAACCCTCGCATCCGTATCCCGCGCCCGATTGGGTTCCCGAACGCTATCGTCACTCCTCCGCGTATGTTGTGTGCAACGCCGATGAATCTGAAACCGGCACGTTCAAAGACCGCGTGCTGTTGGAAGGTGACCCGTTCCGCATTCTCGAAGGCATGACGATTACGGCATTTCTCGCGTGCGCCACCGTCGGCTTTATTTATTTGCGCGGCGACTATCCATTGGCGTACGAACGCCTTTCCAATGCGCTCCGGCTCGCGCGCGAACGCGGCTTTTTGGGCAAACGGATTTTGCGCGACGACTTTGCGTTCGACATTGAAATTCGACGCGGCGCGGGCGCCTACATTTGCGGCGAAGAAACCGCGCTGTTTGAATCCATTGAAGGCAAACGCGGCGAACCGCGCGCCAAGCCGCCCTTCCCGACCGACAAGGGTTTGTTTCAACGTCCCACTATCATCAACAATGTTGAAACCTTTGCCAATATTCCGTTCATTACGCTGGAAGGCGGCGCGGCGTATCGGCGGTACGGCACAGAAAAATCGCCCGGCACGCGCATTGTGTGCGTGAGCGGCGCGGTGCAAAAACCGGGCGCGTATGAAATCGAAATGGGCACGCCGCTGCGTTATGTGATAGAAAATCTCGCGGGTGGTTTGAAACCGGGCAGCAAACTGCAAGCGGTTTTGATTGGCGGCGCGGCAGGCGTCTTTTTGACTCCGGACGAAATTGACGTGCCGCTCGCCTTTGAAAGTCTGAACGCCATCGGCGCGACGTTCGGTTCGGGCGCCATTATTGTCATTGACGACGTTGCCAAAATGTGGGGCGTTCTCTTGCGGCTCGCGCGTTTTTTCCGGGATGAGTCCTGCGGCAAATGTTTTCCCTGCCAAATCGGCACACAGCGGCAGTTGGAAATCTTGGAACAAATCACGCACGGGCGCAGTCGCAAACTGGAACAAGAAGATATTCCGCCAAACCTCTTGCAGCTCTTGCGCGATACCGGCGCGGTCATGCGTGACACGTCCCTCTGCGGACTCGGGCAAACGGCTTCAAGCGCCATCCTCAGCGCGTTTGATAAAAAACTGGTCCAATAAAAACAACGCGCCACAGCAGGCAGCGCGTTGTCTGCACATCTGCGTCCAAACACCCTGACCGCTTTATGACCTTGCTTGTACCGCGTCTTGCTACACTGACAGCAAAGGTGGCAGCGCGTCACCTTGTTTTTGTGACAATGCGCTCTGGACACGCGCCGCTTTCTTTCGCATACTGAGTTCTGCGAAACATTTTATGGTACGGCGCGCCTTGCGCCGGCGCTTGGAGCTTTGCGTATGCCTCTGCATCAAAAAAAGAAACACCGGCAGTACCTGTATCAAGGCGACCCATTGGCAGCGCCCCCCCCGCCCGAATTGCAAACCATTCTCGACCGGCACCGCGACCAGCCCGACGCCTTGATAACCGTTTTGGAAGAAATACAAAATCACTACGGCTACTTGCCGCAGCGTCAATTGCAATACACGGCACGCGAATTAGGTTTCCCCCTGAGCCGCGTGTACGGCGTTGCCACGTTTTACAATTTGTTCCATTTCACCGCGCCCGGGCGGTACATGGTGCGCGTCTGTCGGGGCACAGCGTGTCACGTCAACGGCTCACAGCAAATCATCAACGCGCTCAAAAAGAATCTCGGCATCAACGAAGACGAAAGCACGCCCGATGGACTCGTTTCACTGCAAACCGTCGCTTGTATGGGTGCGTGTTCGCTTGCGCCCGTTCTCGTCGTCAATGACAACACCTACGGGCGCATGACGCCGGAACACGCCGTGAGCGAAATGGAAAACTTGAAAAAAGAAAATGCCATCCTCGATGCGGAGGTACGCGCATGAGCAATATCATTCGGGTCGGCGCGTCCACTTGCGGACTCGCCGCCGGCGCGGAACAAGTTGTCACTGCGCTGGAACGCCAAATCGAACGGCGACAACTTGACGTGCGGGTCCAACGCACCGGCTGTCTCGGCGCGTGTCACCGCGAACCGTTGGTCGAAGTGATTGCCGATGGCGAATCGGTTTTGTACGGACCGATAACGCCCGAACGTGTGCCGCTCGTTTTGGACCAGCACTTTGGCACGGGCGAACGCGGTTTTCAAAGCGATTGGATTGTGAGCCGCCGCCGCGACAAGAGCGATTATCCGTTTCTGGCGCGTCAGGTCAAAGTGACCACGCAGCTGTGCGGCATCATCAACCCCAATTCCCTCGACGATTATTTGGCGCACGGCGGATACCGGGCGCTGCGCGAAGCATTGAAACATACGCCCGAAGAAATCATCCAAATCATCAAGGACTCGAAACTGCGCGGACGCGGCGGCGCGGGTTTTCCGACGGGCATGAAATGGGAAATCACGCGCAATGCCAAAGGCGCGCAAAAATACATTATCTGCAATGCCGACGAAGGCGACCCCGGCGCGTTCATGGACCGCACCATGATTGAGGGCGACCCGCATCGTTTGCTCGAAGGCATGTTGATTGGCGCGTACGCAATGGGCGCGAGCAAAGGGTATTTGTATGTGCGCGCCGAATATCCGCTCGCCGTCAAAATGCTGCGCGAAGCAATTCAACAGGCACGCGCCTATGGCGTCGTCGGCAAAAATAGCTTCGGCAGCGGCATGGATTTTGAATTCGTTATCAAAGAAGGCGCGGGCGCGTTTGTGTGCGGTGAAGAAACCGCGCTGATGCACTCTATCGAAGGATTTCGCGGGATGCCGACCATGCGTCCGCCGTATCCGAGCGAACACGGTTTGTGGGGCAATCCAACCAGTATCAATAACGTCGAAACCTTCGCGAGCGTGCCGAGCATTCTTTTGAACGGACCGACGTGGTTTGCAGGCATCGGCACGGAACGCAGCGGCGGCACGAAAGCATTCGCCTTGACCGGCGCCATCAAAAAATCGGGTCTGGTCGAAGTGCCAATTGGGATGACACTGCGCGAATTGGTCTTTGACATTGGCGGCGGCGCGAAAAGTGGACGCGAGTTCAAAGCCGTCCAACTTGGCGGACCATCGGGCGGCTGCTTGCCCACCGCATTGATTGACACGCGCATTGATTACGAAGATTTAAAAGCGACCGGCGCGATTATGGGTTCGGGCGGCATGGTCACGGTGGACGATACGACCTGCATGGTGGACTTTGCGCGTTACTTTCTCACATTCACACAAGATGAATCGTGCGGCAAGTGCGTACCGTGTCGCATCGGCACGCGCAAATTGTTGAATCTGCTCACGAAAATTTCGCGCGGGCAAGCGACCGAACGCGATGTCGAACGCATGGAATCGCTGTGCGAAACGGTGCGGCTCGGTTCGTTGTGCGGACTCGGACAGACCGCGCCGAATCCCATTCTCACGACCCTGCGATATTTCAAGGACGAATATATGGCGCATGTATTGGACCATCATTGTCCCGCCGGTGTCTGCGCGATGGACGCGGCGTCTCATACTGCCACCGCGCCCGGAGAAACACAACATGAACATCTTGCTCATTCTGAATGACGCGCCGTACGGAACGGAAAAGGTCTATAACGCGCTGCGTCTGGCAATGACACTGCACAAGGAACATCCTGACGTACAAGTCCGCATTTTCTTGATGGCGGATGCCGTGACCTGCGCGCTGCTCGGTCAAACTACGCCGCAGGGTTACTATAATGTCGAGCGCATGCTTCGTTTCGTCATCAGCAAAGGCGCGGAGGTCAAGGCGTGCGGAACCTGTTCAGAAGCGCGCGGCATCAAAAATCTCACACTGATTGAAGGCATTGAAATCAGCAACATGAGCCGGTTGACCCGGTGGGTTGTGGAAGCGGATAAGGTGTTGAATTTTTAACCGCGCAAATCTATTTCGGAGCAAATATGGTTACACTCACCATTGACGGCAAATCTATCACCGCAAAACCCGGCGCGACCGTTTTGGAGGCGGCGCTCGCGCACGGCATTGATATTCCGCGCCTGTGTCATCATCCCGATTTGTCGGCATCGGGAGGTTGTCGTTTGTGCATGGTGCAGGTGCAGGGTCGTCCCAATCCCGCCCCGAGCTGCGGCATGGTTTGCGAAAACAACATGGTCGTCAGCACATCCACCGAGTTGATAGAAAAAATGCGGCGCGATGTGATTGATTTGTTTGTATCCGACCATCCGATGCGCTGCGCGGTGTGCGACAAGAACGGCGCGTGCGATTTGCAAAAATACGCGTATCAATATGGTGTGCCGGAAAGCACGCACGATTTTGAAATCAGCAAACCGTTGTATCAGGACGACAATCCGTTTTTTGTCCGCGACCACGAGATGTGTATCTTGTGCGGCAAGTGCGTGCGCGTGTGCGACGAAATCGTCGGCGCGAATGCCATTGACTTTTCCGGGCGCAGTTTCGGCGCGCACATTGCCACGCCGTTCGACCTCGCGCTGTCGGAATCGTCGTGCGTGTTTTGCGGTTCGTGCGTGCAAGTTTGTCCCACTGCCGCGTTGATGCCATCCGCGCGGGTCGGCAAGGGACGCGAATGGGAATTGCAGCGCACGCGCACCGTGTGCGGCTATTGCGGCGTCGGCTGTCAAATCGAATACGCGACGAAACAAGGACAAATCCTGTACGGGCAAGGTTTCCGCGACGCGCCCGCCAACGGCGAGTTCTTGTGCGTCAAAGGACGTTTTGGTTGGGATTTCGCGTCGTCGCAAGAACGATTGACGCATCCGCTCGTGCGCCAAGAACTCGCCGCCGCGCTGCATTTGCCGATTGACGAAGTGGCAACACAAAACGACCCAGTATTGAAAACGCGCGAAGGCAAAAATTTTGTCGCGGTTTCGTGGGAAACGGCGCTCGACCTTGCCGCGCAAAAACTCGCGGACGCGGTCAAGGAATTTGGCGCGGATTCGGTGGCGGGACTGGCGAGCGCGCGCTGCACGAACGAAGAGAATTATTTGTTCCAAAAATTCATGCGCGTCAGCATTGGCACGAACAATGTGGACCACTGCGCGCGGTTGTGCCATTCCAGCAGCGTGACGGGCTTGGGCATGGCATTTGGCAGTGGCGCCATGACGAATCCGATTCACGACATTCGCCATGCCGACTGCGTTTTCATCACCGGCTCGAACACCGCCGAATCGCATCCCGTCATTAGTTATGAGGTCGTGCGCGCGGTCAAAAGCGGCGCGAATTTGCTCATCATTGACCCGCGCCGCGTGCCGCTCGTGGACCATGCAACGCTGTGGTTACAGCCCAAACCCGGCACGGATGAATTTGTATTTCTCGCGATGGCGCATGTCATTTTGCGCGAAGGGTGGGCAGACCAAGAATTCATCCAAACGCGCACCGAAGGGTTCGATGCGTTCGAGGAATCGGTGAAACAATTTACGCCCGAAATCGCGGAACTGCAAAGCGGCGTCCCGGCAGAAAAAATCGAACTCGCCGCGCGGATGTACGCGTGGGGGGAACGACGTAATCAGTTATCAATCTCCGGTCTCCAATCTCCGGTCTCACATCGCGGACACTCGACCATCCTTTACGCCATGGGCATTACCCAGCGGACGAATGGAACCGAACTCGTTTTGGCATTGGCGAATCTCGCGCTGTTGACGGGACAAATCGGCAAACCTTCGACCGGCATCAATCCTTTGCGCGGGCAATCCAATGTTCAAGGCGCGTGCGACGTCGGCGCGCTGCCCGATGTGTTTCCCGGTTATCAAAAGGTCACTGTCACCGACGCGTGCAAACGCGTGAGCGATGAATGGCGGGTGCCCGTTTCCGACAAACCCGGTCTCACTGTCGTCGAAATGATGCGTGCGGCATTGGACAAAAAATTACGCGCCATGTACGTGATGGGCGAAAATCCGATGCTGTCCGACCCCGACTTGACGCACGTCGAAGCGGGTTTGAAAACACTCGACACGCTTATCGTACAAGACATTTTTCTCACCGAGACGGCGCAGCTCGCGCACATTATTTTGCCCGCCGCCGCGTGGCTGGAAAAAGACGGCACGTTCACCAACACCGAACGCCGCGTGCAATTGCTCACGCCCGTTCTCACTCCGCCCGGCGCTTGCAAGACCGATTGGGACATTGTGTGTGAATTGGGCAAACGCGTGGACAAACAGCTGCGCGGCGCAGTCACGAACGCCGCCCATTGGGAATTCAAAAACACTGCCGCCATCATGGACGAACTCGCGCGCGTAACGCCGATTTATCACGGCGTGCGGCACGACCGCTTGCATGGCAAAGGACTCTGCTGGCCTGTTCCTGACGCGAATCATCCCGGCACGCCGGTTTTACACACGGAAAGATTTTCGCGCGGGCTCGGCAAATTCCACGCGCTCATTCCGCAATTGCCGCACGAGCAAACCGATGCGGAATATCCGCTGATTCTTTCGACCGGACGCATACTGTATCAATATCACACCGGCACCATGACGCGGCGCAGTGAAGGTTTGGCGTGGCGCGAACCGCGCGGCTATGCCGAAATCAATCCCGCGGACGCCGAAAAAATCGGTTTGCGCGACGGCGGCTGGGTGATGATTAAATCGCGGCGCGGGCAGGTACGCACGCAGGCGCGCATTGGTGAACGCGTGCCGCCGGGCGTCGTCTTTTACTCGTTCCACTGGAAAGAAGGTCCGGCGAACGTTTTGACGCATTCGAACGGACTCGACCCGTACGCCAAGATTCCCGAATTCAAAGTGAGCGCGGTCCGCATCGAAAATCCGGCGGCGGAACATGACGCGAAAAAAACCGACAAACCGACACGCGCGAAAGTCCCCCCCGCGCCCACACCGCAGCCCGCGGAATGACAAAATCATTGTCACGGTTGAAACGCCGAATATTTGACGCGAGATTGGGCAACCCTTTGTGGTTGCCCAATCTTTGTGGTTGCCCAATCTGTGCGGGGGACGAGTGGAAGGGCGAGGACTTTGCGTTCCAATGTCCTACACGCGTTCCAACGCCCAGCGCGTTCGACGCCCGCGCGCTTTATGCTAAAATAGCCCCGACATATCCGTAACGAGGCGGAATCATCCATGAGCGATGTTACCTTGACGATTGACGGGCAAGCCGTCACTGTGCCGCAAGGCACGACCCTGTTGCAAGCCGCACAGCAGTTGGACAAACAAATACCGACCGTATGCTATCACCCGCATTTCACCCCCCCCTCGTTGTGCCGCGTCTGCGTCGTCGAAT
>CAZXYP010000137.1:8951-13014 GCA_964644955.1 uncultured Anaerolineales bacterium
TGCTATCACCCGCATTTCACCCCCCCCTCGTTGTGCCGCGTCTGCGTCGTCGAATTGGAAAAATCGCGCGTGCTGGTGCAGGCATGTTCGCGCGCGGCAGAGCAGGGCATGGTCATTCATACCGATTCGCCGCGTGTGCAGCTCGCGCGCAAAGTGTTGCTCGAAATGCTCGACTCGGCAGTGGACTTGAGCGATGCGCCGGAAATTCAAGCCCATTGCGAGACCTATGGCGCGGAACCCGGACGTTATGGCACCGGCGCCAAACGTCGCGCCTTTCCTGTTTTCGACGACAATCCCTTTTACGTGCGCGATTATGCCAAATGCGTCATGTGTTGGCGCTGCGTACAGGCGTGCGGTGAAGATGTGCAATACACGTTCGCCATTCATCGCGCGGGACGCGGTTTCGACGCGCACATTTCCACATTTGAAGGGGTGCCGATTCCCGAATCTACGTGCGTGTATTGCGGCAACTGTGTGCAAGCATGTCCCAGCGGCGCGCTCAAGGCGAAACGCGCGTATTGGATGGAGCAAGGTTTGGATCTTCAAGCATTGGCGCGCGTGAGCAATCTCGAAGCGCGCGAAAAACGTAAGCTATAAAACATATCATCAAGCGCCGGACCGCGCATCCTCGCCGTGCCCATCCTGCATCGTTCACACCTTGAATCGAAAACCGGCTCCTTGTCAATTTTTGGGGGAATTTATGCAAGGTCTTGATCACAATCGCAAAAACGCGCTGCTCTTGGTGTTCGCCGTAGGCACGCTTGCGATTCTGCTGGGCGCAGGCGCGTATTATTTCTTTTATCTCGCGCCGCAACCTCCGTCGGCGCAAGAGCTTCAGGCATTTGACGCCGCGCGCCTGCAAGCCCATGCCAATATGCTGCGCGGGCATGCCAATGAACTCAAGAATGCGATGGGACGCGCCAGCGACCCCGCCATCGCGCGCCATACCGAACACGTCATTAATCTTTTGGTAGGCAATGCCAGTCCGGACTATGGCGACCTCGACCACGACGGCATCATCGAAGACCCGGGCGACGGCACGGGCATGTTTGCCTATCTCGCCGCGCTGCGCGCGCAAGCCGATGCCGCGGGGGAGACGGTCGCCGTCGCCAAGATTGACCGTGTCAACGAGCTCTTGCGCGGCATTTTGGCGCAAGCCAAGACCATCAATACCGCAAGTGATTTTGAAAACATTCGTCCGCAAATCAATGCGATTCAGCCTGTCGCCCATCAAATTGCGCGCGGGGAAACGGACAGCGTTCCCGAAATCGCGCAGCTGCTGCACGCCAGCGCCACACAGCCCGGCGTGAACCCCGAATTGCCGCAAGCAGGCACGACGATCGTGGATATGCAGCAGTTTGTTTTCGGACCCCAACAGCTCAAAGTCAAACCCGGCACCACGGTGGTTTTTGTCAACAAAGACAATGCCAAACACACCGTAACGGAAGACTCGCGCGCATGGAATTCGCTGGACATTACTGCCGGCAAAACGTTCGCCTTTACGTTTCAGGAACCCGGCATTGTTCGATATCATTGCGAGTACCACGGCGATGTGGATGGAGTGGACATGGCAGGCACCATCATTGTTTCCGATGAATAACCGGCAAACATACGACGCCGCTGCGGTGTGCGTAATGTAGGCATGAACAAGCTCAACGGAACAATTACGCTTATCGGTTCGGGCGAATTTGGCGAAGCGATGGGCAAGGTGTATCGCGCGCTCTTGTCTCGCCTCCCCAATCCACCCAACGCCGCCTTTTTGGACACGCCCGCCGGTTTTGAATTGAACGCCGACGCCATCTATGACAAAGCGGCAGAATATTTTTCCAAACGGCTCGAGTTGAATTTGCAGCGCGCGAGTTTCAAAAACAAAACGCGCGCGTCCGCGATAGACACCGCTGCCGCGTTGAATGTGCTGCGCCGCGCCGATTTTATTTTTGCCGGACCGGGCAGCCCAAGTTACGCCATCCACCAGTGGAAACAGACGCCGGTGTGGGAGACAGTGCGCGACCGCATGGCACATGACGCCCATCTCGTTTTTGCAAGCGCAGCGGCAATTGCGGTCAGTACCTTTGCGCTGCCGGTGTATGAAATCTACAAGGCAGGGCATGACCCGTACTGGCTCGACGGCATGAATTTGTTTGCCGCGCTCGGCATGAATCTGGTGATTGTGCCGCACTGGAACAATACCGAAGGCGGAACCTATGACACGCGTTATTGTTACATGGGCGAACCGCGTTTTCGGGAAATGGAGCGGCAATTGCCGGGCGACGCGGTCGTGTTGGGCATTGACGAATATACAGCATGTGTTTTTGATTTGTCGGCGCAGACGTGTCGCGTGATGGGAACGGGCAATGTGACCTTGCGCTGTGACGGACAGGAATGGGTTTTTGCACCGGGCGAAACGTTTGCGTTTGAAACCTTGCGCGCGAGCGGTCTGATGCGCGAACCAATCCTTGCCTCCGTAAACACCGCCGCCATCACAAAACAAACGGACGAAACCACGCGCTATCTCATACAACTCGCGCGGGCGTTGGACGAAACTACGGCGCCGGACCAAAAACGTGATTTGATTGACCGCGCGCACGATACCATGCACGAACTCGCCGCCGACTGGATCGACAACGCGCATACAGCAACACAAGCGGATATTGCCCCGTTTGTGGAAATCCTGATACAGATTCGCCAACAATTGCGCGCGGCAAAACAATTCGCGCTCGCAGATGAAATTCGCGCGCGCCTTGCCGCATTGGACATTGTGCTGGAAGACAGCAGCGCGGGAACGACGTGGCGCAAGAATTAGGGATTGGAGATTGGAAATGGGCGCTGCACACCCAAAGGATGGGTTGCTGCAAGAATTAACAACACAGCGCGACCGGATTTTAGCGGTGTGTGATGGCATGAGCGAGGCAGAACGCACAACGCCCTTCACGCCCGAAGGATGGAACGCGCAAGATTTTGTCGGTCACCTGTCAGACTCGGAACAACTCACCCTACAGCACATTGGCGAAACCTTCAAACAGGGACAGCCAACCCCGGTGCCGTTCGATATCTTGGTGGATGACTTGAACGCGCGCGCCCGCGCCCAACGCGCCGCTTGGAGTTGGCCGCGCGTGCGCGCAGAATTCGTACACACGCGCGGCGCGTTGATTCAACGCGTTCAAGCATTGACTGAAAGCGATTTGGAATTTCAATTGCCAAGTCCGTGGCACAATGACACGCGCATCATCTCGCTGGAGACGTTTATTCGCGAGGACGTGTTGCGACACGGACAAGAACATTTGGCGGAACTCGAAAATTTGCGAAATGAAAATCATTGACCTCACCGCAGAGCAAACCGCGCGGATTGAACAAGTTGCCGCAATTCTCGTCGAAGCGTTCGCGCGCTTTCCCGACACGTTTGATACATTGGACGAAGCGCGCGCCGAAGTGCTGGAATCCTTTCAACCACATCGCATCAGTCGCGTCGCGCTGGATGAAAACGGCGCGGCAGTGGGTTGGGTTGGCGGCATTCCACAGTACGACGGCAATGTGATGGAACTGCATCCATTGGCAATCAAACCCAGTCATCAACGGCAAGGCATCGGTCGCGCGCTCGTTGCGGATTTGGAGGCACACGCGCGTTCACGCGGCGCAATCACGGTTGTATTGGGCAGCGACGATGAATTTGACGGAACGAATTTGTACGGGCAAGATTTGTATCCTGACATTGCCGCGTGGATTACAAATATCAAGAACATTCGCAATCATCCGTACGAGTTTTATCAAAAATGCGGTTATGTGATTTACGGCATCGTGCCGGACGCGAATGGTTTTGGCAGACCGGATATTCTGATGGCAAAGCGAGTAGGAAAAGTGAGGAGAAACGATGATTAGCGTAATCGTGCGAGATAAATATGTTGAGATGTTGAGCAACGAAAAAACAATTCCCACCACCTGCCCCTTTTGCGGCGTCGGCTGTCGGCTCGATTTGCATGTACGCGGCAATCAGATTTCGCATGTAACGACGCCGTACGATGATGTGGTGAGCAAAGGGAATCTGTGTGTCAAAGGCAGGTTCGGT
>CAZXYP010000138.1:0-5613 GCA_964644955.1 uncultured Anaerolineales bacterium
TCAATGTGACGGTGCAATAAATGTAGGGGCGTTCAAGCGAATCCATGATTCGAGAACGCCCCTACGATGTTTCAACAATGACCCGGAAGATTATTATTGACACTGACACCGCGTCGGATGATGCCGTTGCCATTTTGATGGCGCATCGTTATCCCGGTGTGCAAGTGACGGCGGTTACGGTCGTTTCCGGCAACATGCGCGTCGAGGATGGTTCGCGCAACGCGCGCTACACGATTGAATTGTGCGGCGCGCAAACGCCGGTCTATGTCGGCTGTGCGCGTCCGCTGCTGCGCGAACCCGTGCACGCGTATTGGTATCACGGACCCGACGGCATGGGCGGCATGAATTATCCGGAGCCGAAATTGCGCGAGGCGAACGGACACGCTGTAGACGCGTTGATTGAAGATATTCGCGCGCATGCGCATGACGTGATGCTCGTCACGCTCGGACCTTTGACAAATGTTGCCGCCGCATTGATACGCGCGCCCGAAATCGCGCAAATGGTTTCGCGCTGTGTTGTGATGGGCGGCGCGGCGAACGTCGTCGGCAATGTCACGCCCGCTGCCGAATACAATATCTGGTGCGACCCCGAAGCCGCGCGCATTGTGTTTCGCAGCGGTATGAATTTGGAAATGGTCGGTTGGGAAGCCGGACGCGGCGATGCGGCACTGACCGAAAACGAAATTGCGCGCGTGTACGAAATGAATACGCCGTTTGCCAAATTCGCCATGGACTGTAATGTCCACGCCTTGCAGCTCGCGAAAAATTGGCAAGGCGACCCGGGCATGACGCTGCACGACCCGACCGCGATGGCAATCGCGCTCGACCCGACGATTTCAAAACGTTTCGGAAAATATCGCGTGGATGTGGAAACGCGCGGCGAACTCACGCGCGGCATGACTGTGGTGGATGAACGAAACACCGTCGGCACGCAAGAAGTTTTTACCGAGGAGTGGACGGTGCGTGAACCGAATGTTTTGGTGCATCACGAACTCGACGCCGCGAAATGGAAAGCGTTGCTGGAACAATGCTTGCGCTAAGCAAGTTCGCTCATGCTATAATTGCGCAGCAAAGAAAGAGGTAGAAACATGGAGCAGTTACCACAAGTCGGCGATATTGTGCGATTGATGCGATACAATGGCGTGGTACAGCATATTTATACGCGGGAGGACGGTGCGGACGCATGGCTTGAAATTGTTTTCGTGAACAATCTATTCAAGCAGCAGCCCTATGAGCTCCAGTTGTGGAGCAAAGTCAAAGAATTACTGCAGTTCTCTGACCGACCTGCGCTGGACGAGGAACTGGAAGCGACACATCGCGCCGTCGAGCAGCGTTTTAGCCAAGTGATGTTGGCTATTGATGTGAACGGAAAGCACGTCAACCCCCAACCCGTTGCGATGACAGGTGAATCACATGAGCAGCTTGCGCGAGCTCAATGAAGCAGAAGCTACCTTGCTCGAAACCACGCTGCAAGAAGTCTACGACAAAGAAGCGGAACCCTGGCGCCCTGCCGGCAGTCATGCCATGTTAATGATGGTCATTCGCCAACTGTATGACATCAATGTTGACAAAGTTACCGCCAAAGAAATCGCGGAACAAGAATTGGCGCGATATTATTCCGGATACCGTCACTAATGCGTGCGGAACAAAGTCTCGCACTTGACAACCTCGACCAGAAAATTCTCGCCATCGTACAGCGCGACGGGCGCATCACGAACGCGGAATTGGCGCAGCAGATTCATTTGTCGCCGCCCGCCGCGCACGCGCGTCTGAAACGCTTGCAGGAACGCGGCTTGATTCGCAGTTTTGTCGCGCTGCTGGACCGCGAACTGCTCGGTTATGATTTAATGGCGCTGATTCACGTCACGCTCGCGCAGCACCAACGCGAACGCGTCCAAGAATTTCGCGCGGCGATTCAGGCAATGCCGCAAGTGTTGGAATGTTTTCACGTCACCGGCGAATACGATTATCTCTTGAAAGTCGTCGTCCGCAATCGCAAAGAGCTGGAACAATTTCTCGTCGAAACGTTGACGCCCGCGCCGGGCGTCGGACGCATCCACACCAACATTGTGTTTAGCGAAATCAAAGCGACGACGGAACTGCAAGTGAAATAAAAAAACGCCCCATTGCACACGGGCGTTTTTTGTTTTCATTTCGCACTCACTCAATCATTCGGCTTATCGAGCTGCGGCATCCACGCGAGAAAATCGTGCGCGAACCGTTCACCGTACTGATTCAGCAATTCCAAAATGCGCGCGTTGTCTTGCGAATGTAAAATCAAGCCCGCGTGGTGTTCCTTTTTCAATTTCCACACCACTTCGGGGTCGTTGTACGCATCCATGTCGGGCCACTCTTGGCGCGCCAAACACACGATAATGCCCGCGTAATCGTGTTTGACGGGCGGCAGTTGGTAGTCCTCTTTGCGCGCATTCGCCACTTCGACATTCGCCCATTCGCGCCACAGGTTGATGCCCGACGCGGTTTCAATCATTTCTGCGAGATTCGCGCCGCCGACGCGCGCGGCCGTTTCCAAGAAATACAACTGCCCGTCCGCGTCGCCCTTGATGAATTCCGCGTGCGTGACGCCGCGCTTCATGTGTAACGCCTTCATCACTTTTTTGTTGAATTCGCGCAGCGCAGCCGCGTCCGCCGAATCGTACGGTAAAACGCGCGAGCGGAAAACATCGCCGCCGGTGACGACCGAAAGCGGCGGCTTGGCATAACCGCTTGCAATCGAAAACACGACCTCATCTTCCCAAATCACAGAGTCCACGTGAAACACATCGCCAGGTACGAATTTTTCCAACACATAATACGACTGCCGGTCGCCGAGTTCGTCCAGCGCGCGCCACAATTCTTCCGAATTGTTTAGCTTTTTGATGCCGAACGACGCGGCTTCGGAACGCGGTTTCAGCACCCACGGCGCGGGCACGCGTTCCATGAATTCGCGCAAATCGTCGTAATTCACGACGGGCGAAAAGTCGGGCACACGCACGCCTTCGTCGCGCGCCTGCACACGCATTGCAAGTTTGTCGCGGAAATGGCGCACGGTGGTTTCGCCCATGCCTGGAATGCGCAAATGCTCGCGCAAGTTCGCGGCGACTTCGACATCGTAATCGTCGAGCGGCACGATGCGGTCAATTTTGCGCGTCCGCATCATGTAACTGACCGCGTAGGTGAGGTCGGGCTGCTTGTGTGTATCCGGCATCCAAAACATTTCGTCAATGCTTTCGCGGGGCCAGGCCGCGTCCTTGAATTTTTCTTTGGTGAGCAGATACACGGTGCAGCCGAGCGCCTTGCATTGCTGCAAAAACGCAGCGCCTTTGAAATAACTGCCGAGCGCGAGAATAGTGGTGGGGTGATGAGGTGAGGGGGTGATTGGGGCATTAGTTGATTCGGGCATGTGGAACTCCATTTGCAAGACAAGTTGATTATGCGGGAACAGCAATATATTCGGCGAAGGATTGGGATTTGGGAATTGGCAGCTTGTCCTCAATCAAACCGCGCACGTGCATTTCGATTGCCTCGTACATGTTCTTTGTGACTTGGTCGCGCGTTTTGGCTGTTGCTACGCAGCCGGGCAGGTCAGGAGAGTAGGCAGAATAATTTCCATTCGCCTTTTCGATGACGATGAGAAAACGATACATGCCTGTTGCGCTCCCATGGATTCAGTCGGGCTTATCAGTTGGCTTGCGACTCGGCATAAGCAAGGGTGTTGGTTGAAATTCAGCCGCGCGTTCCGTCGGCAATCGGCGCAAGAGATCGAATTGGACAAGTTTTTCCAAGATGGGCAAGATTTCACTAAACTCCTGCGCCTTGAGTCGCTCCAAATCTACGAGCGTAACTGTTGCATCAGATAGAGTCCCTCTCTCCAAAACGAGGTCAAGCACATAATAATCTTCAGACGCTAGTCCTGCTTGCCCCCGCAGTTGTTGTTCGGCGTAGATGAGACCCTGCTCCAGAACGTCAGGGGTAACAAGGTCAGCGTGAAGACTCGCCGCTTTCAGGAGAACGTAACTGGCGAGACGATTAAGCCAGCGAGGAACGCCGTCGGAGCGCAGGCAGAGGATTTGGGCGGTTTCGGGCGTAAACGGACGCACCGCAGAAGGGTCGTCGGGGTCGCGGCGGGCGTTCTTGGGGCGCGCGCTGTTCAAGTAATTTACCAACATCCGATAGGTCGTCGGCTGGTCAAGTGGTTTGAGTTCGATTGCCAAGTCGAATAGACCCAAATCGCGCGTGAGAATATCGCGCGTCAAACCAGATGGGTGTCCGGTCAACATGAACCACGCCCCGCCCTTTAACATGCCTTGCGCGTTCCGCAGCAATTCGCGGACGCGCGCGGGGTCTTGTTTATCCAAATCATCAATGGCAATGACAACGCGGGAATACTTTTTGAGTGCGCGCTCGAGTAAATCTTCAAAGCTGAGCGTAGGAACCTGCAATGCTGAAACCGGGACCGTCTCTTCTTCCGCTTCAATGCCGAAAGAGGAAATCCCTGCTCTACCTCTGCCCTTCTTTTGAACGACGCGCTTTCTCGGTCGCAATCCCATCAGATTCAATTGGTGCTGCGCCCATTCGTCATCTTCCATTTCGCGCGCTAATGCAATGAGCGCAGCGGTTGCCAAGTCCGTTTCCGGCGGCAAACTGATGTAGGTCGCCAAAGTATCTTTGGCTTTGCGCCGCAGAACGCCAAGTACTTCGAGAATGAACGCGCTTTTGCCAATGCCGACCCAGCCATAGACGAATATGCGCTTACGGTCGCGTCCCTGAAACAGCGCGAGCACGTCGCGAAGTTCTTGACTGCGCCCCGTGAACACATCGCGCAGCTGCGATTGACGGAGAAAGGTCGCGCTTTCGGTGAAAGGTATTTCTGTTAATCCCCAACGCGAGAGCGTATTGCCGAGTTCATCAAAAATGCGGTCAGCTTCACTCATACGGGCAGCCCTTCTTTGATGTGGTGCGCAACCTCGAGCACTTGTTTCACTTCGGCGATTCGGCGTTCATCTTTTATTTGAAGATAGATGTTATTGGCAGCTTCAAGTTCACTTAGAGCATCGTCCACAAAACCCAATTGAATCATCAGGCGCCCGAGCGCAGTTTTACAGGCGGCAACGCCTTGAGTATTGTCTAGGCGTTGATAAAGGCGCATTGCGTCCCGATAATGAATTCGGGCTTTGTCCAAATTCCCCAATAGATGATGAGTGCGAGCGATTTGGTAAATGGTGTCCGCGCGCGCGTTCAGGTCGTCACCTTGACGGCGTACTGCGAGACTCTGCTCGAACAAACGCAACGCGTCGTACCAACGCCCTTCATCCACATATTGCTTGCCGAGTTCATACTCCACGTCAGCGCGGGCGTCGTTGACTGTATTGACCTGTTGCTGTAAACCGATAGATGCGAATGCCTCTTGGGCTTGCGCGAATGCCTCCTTTGCTCTTTCTAGTTCGCCTTCATCGCGATAAAGTAGCCCCAAATTGTAGCGTGCGCGCGCGGAACCATAGCGGTCACCGATCTCGCTAGCAACAGCAAGTGTTTGCTCAAAATGCGCAATAGCGTGCTCGAGATTCTCTGCCCGTTCACCGTGAATGCGGTCGGTATAGGCAGTTGCCAAGT
>CAZXYP010000138.1:5713-12940 GCA_964644955.1 uncultured Anaerolineales bacterium
GCAGCGCTTGTTCGTAATGAGCAATCGCAAGTTCGAGATTCTCTGCCCGTTCACCACGAAGGCGCTCTGCATAAGCATTACCCAAATTGTTTTCGGTATTCGCCCATTCTTCAGGAGAGACGTGGCGAGTATAGACTTGCAAAGTCTGTTCGTAACGTGCAATAGCGCGCTCTAGGTTCTCGGCAAGCTCGGCACTATTCCCCGTCTTTTCTTTGGACATGTTCACTCACTCTTCCTATCCAAAACCACAACGCCGCGAGCAATTATACACCCCGCTAGCGATCTGACTACCACACCCCTTCTTCCGTTTCCTTAATCAGATTATCCACGACCGCGTTCAAATCCCCCGTCTCTTTGTAAATACGTAATTGACGGTCCGCGCTCGTGCCTTCATCCAAAATCTTGTACGCGTATTCCACCTCTTGCCGCGTGCCGAGTTCATCCAGCACATCGCCGATGAACCATTCAATCATTTCGCGAATTAATTCGCGCGCGGGCAATTCTTCTTGTTTGCCCCAATCAATCAGTTTGCCTTCAATGCCGTACCGCACCGCGCGCCATTTGTTTTCTTCATAGAACGCTTGCGGATACAGACGGAACGTCATGTTGTCGCGGCGCAGTTTCCACAATTTGTACACAATCGCTTGAAAAATCGCGGCAATGCAAATCGCTTCGTCCACGCGCGTGCATACATCGCACACGCGAAATTCGAGCGTCGGATAGCGCGGATTCAAACGCGCGTCCCACCACAATTTCGACCCGTCAGGAATCGCGTGCACGCGCACCAACGCTTTCACAAAATTCTCAAACTCTGCCCACGAACCGAACGTCGGCGGAAAACCGCTGCGCGGAAAATTACGAAAAATGATACTGCGATACGATTTCAATCCCGTATTGCGTCCGACCCAAAACGGCGAACTCGTCGAAAGCGCAAGCACGTGCGGCATCATATAGCGCGCCACGTTCATGGCGTCCACGCGAAATTCCAAATCTTCGATGCCGATATGAACGTGCGTGCCGAATATCAACAACTTTTGCGCGAGTTCCGCCATATCCTGTTTCACGCCCATATAGCGTTCGAACGGCGTAATTTCCTGGTCCACCCAATGCGAAAAGGGATGCGTCCCTGCCGCGACAATTTTCAATCCGTTTTTTGCCGCGAGTTCCATCACACCGCGCCGCAAGCGCACCAATTCCGCGCGCGCTTCGGCAGGCGTTTGACACACATTCGTCCCGACCTCGACCATGGACTGGTGCAGTTCGGGCTTGATGGATTCCATCATGACCATTTTGCCGTCTTCGAGCATTTGGGTGATGTAGGATTTCAAGCCGCGCGTCTGCGGGTCAATGATTTGATATTCTTCTTCGATGCCGATATTAAGGGAGGGTGGCTTTAACATGAGAACTCCTGGCAGATGGCAGATAGCAGATAGCCGATGGCGAATTACGGTGTTATGGTCTCAATGTGCGGCGAAACGCATTGATGGCTTTGGCTAATAGTTCGCCCTGTTGATATAACGTGTCGAGTTGTTGTTGATGGATGTAACCTTCGTCAAGCACGCGGAATAAACCAGAGACCACTTCAAACACCGACCGACGGCATTATCCAAATACAAATCAAAATGTTTATCGGTCTATTTCGCAGAACCCTCGGCGATGTTGAGTGAAATCGAATTTGAAGCGCGATTGAGTTGCGAAGTCAAACCATAATCTTCTTTGCGCGGAAACGTCGCCGTCACTTTATACACCTCTTTCGCATACTCGCGCGCCATGTGCCAAATCTTCAAACTCTCAAAACGAAATGCCATAGTTGGTTGCGAATGGCTAATAGCAAATAACGTAAGGCAAAAAGACCATTACTATCTGCTATCTGCCATCGGCTATCCGCGCTTTTCAATCACAAACGTCGGCACCGTCGAACCGCCGCCCGCCGTCACATTCAACAATGCCGCCGTGGACAAACGACACAGCGCGCCGGACATGTAATTCCCGTCCCAAATGTACGGGTCCGTATCCAACATGCGGTCATAAATCTGCACCGTGTCGTCCACAAAACTCGGGAACGGTTCTTCCGGCAAAACGACGCGCTTTTGCGCGATGCTCGGTTCCTGCAAACGTTCCTGCAAAATCTTTTCCCATTCGCTTTGCGAAACCGTCCAGCCCAACACAACGCCCTTGCCGCCATATTCGTCGTTCGGTTTGACGACAAATTCATCCTTGTGCTGCGCGAGAAACGGCATCAAGTCCACCGTTTCGTCATTGTAGCTTGTTTTGCGTTCTTCCAACACGCGCGTCCACGGCACAAACCGCTGTACCGCGTCCCATTCGTCCGCGCTGTACAAATGCGCGTTGCGTTCGTCGGTCAACACCGCCAGCGACGCTTTTTTGTGCAAAATTTTACACGCGAACGGATTCACCATGCACACGGCATTATCGCGCACCGCGCGAATCACAGGATGATTCAACCCCAAATCACCGCGCTCGACCAATTCACTAATCAGCACGCGTTTGTACACCAAATGAATTTCAAAACCGTTTGCGGTGAGTTTGCCATTTTGGTATTCGCACGCGCGCGGGTCCACGATTGCGGCGTTGTATCCTTGCGATTCAAAATACTGTTTGAACAAAACAAATTCGCTGTACGTCGGCACTTCATGCCAATCGAGAATAGCGATATTCGGACGCGCGGTACCGCCCCACTGTCGGTACGAATCGAGCAGCGTGTGCAGCATTTGATTGCGCGTCGGCAGTGGGCGCACCTCGTACTGTTTTTGAAATTCGCCCATCACGCGCAGCCCGTAAAACACCTCACTCAATACGTCAGTGTATGCCTGCCCCGCCGGAATCTCGGCGTTGTATTCGGTCAATTGTACAATGCCTTGTTCGGGCAAATAAAACGAATCCATACGCGCGGAAGGACTCGGTTCTTGAAAACCAAAACTTTCCTTGACCATCGTTTCTTCCCAATCGTTCAAACGAAACTGCGCGCGAATTTTTTCATCCGCGCGCGCGGCGCGGTACGCCTTGCCGAACGCGGGCATCACGGCACGAATCGCGCTTTGCAAAAAATGATATTGTTCCGTCGTCAAAAAACGCGGGCGCAGCACCGTCACAATTTCGCGCGTGCCAAAATACAAACCGCGCCGTTTGGTTTGGTCTTGCATTTGGTCCCACGATTCGCGCGCGACGGCGGACGTGAGCAGTGAGTGGTAGGTGTCAATGGCTTGGGACAACATTGGGGAGTAGAGACTGGAGACTAGAGATTGGGGCGCACAGTCTCCAATCTCTAATCTTCAATCTCTCAGAAAAGCTGATTCCACCGCATTTCATTGATTTGCGGGCGCGGGTTGAGCGCAAGGTTGATGCACATGTCCGCCATGTGCTGCACGCACCAATTGAAAAATTCCTCGCCGAGCGAATAAATGTCCATGTCGGGCGCGGGATTCATGAAATCAATCGCATACGGCACGCCGTCGCGGATTGCCCACTCGACCGTGTTCATGTCATAACCGAACGCGCGCACCAGTTTCACCGAATCGTTATAGATGCGGTCATACATTGCCGCGTCCAAATTGTGGCGTGCGTATTTGCGTTCGGACGGGTCATAGTGCATGACCAAAATATCGCGTTGGTCGAGGCACATACAGCGAATGTAATTGTCCCACCGGATGAATTCTTGCAAAATCATTGTGAGCAAGCCGCTTTCGTTATAGCGCAGCCACAATTCATCCATGTTGTTGATTTTATACACTTGCTTCCAACCGCCGCCGTGCGCGTCTTTGAGAATCACCGGAAAGCCGCCGAGATACTCGATATGTTTTTCCCACGGGACCGGAAATTCCAGATTGCGCAGCGATTCGTTATGCACAATGCCAGGAATGTAATCCTTGTTCGGCACCACCACCGTTTTGGGCGACACCAGACCCAATTTCGTCACGAGCGACGCGCCAAAAAATTTATCGTCCGCCGTCCACATGAACGGATTGTTGATAACGTGCGTGCCTTGCAGCAGCGCGTTTTTCAAATAGGAACGATAGTACGGCACTTCGTGCGAAATGCGGTCAATTAACACCGCGTATTCGCATGGCTCGTCCATGCGCGTGCCGCCCAATTTCGCGTATTCCGCAATCACGCCTTGGTCGCGGCGATTCACTTCTTTGATGAATTCGGGCGGGAACGACCATTCGCGCCCGACAATGACGCCGATTTTTTTGGTCATGAGTAAGACTCCTGAGTGGGATTGTGCGGTAGAGTGATAGCGCGATCGTGCTATCGCACAATTGCGCAATTGTGTTCAAATGGAAATCGTAACGCGTGCCAATTCCTGTACCAGCGAGCGAACGTTGTGCTCAATCAACGCCAATGCCGTATCCGAATCCATTTCGCCCAAATCGGGCACCTGCCAATACGTGACGCGTTCGGTCCAATCGGGAAAATATGCGTCAAGCATACCGCGATGTTCGATTTCATATAACGCAAACACGTGCGCCGCATCCGCCAAATCTTGTTCGGTCAATTGCATCGGATAACGCGCGGCGCGGTGTGAAATCCCGCGCTGCGCAAGACCGCGCAGCGCTTCTTGCGAAATCGGTCCGGGGTTGTGACTCCACTGCGCCACAATGCCGCGCGAGTCCGCGCGCCAAGCCAAATCATTTTCCTGCGCGAGTTGATTGAATAGAATTTCCGCAAACCGACTCCGATAGTAATTGCCGCTGCACAAAAACAAAACCGTATTCACAATCTGAATTTTTCCCACGTGAAAAGTGTTTTCCAACGCCCATCGCGATTCAGGTAACTGCGAAACGCGTCGGCGATTTCGGTTCCTTTAATGTTTTGCCGCGTCGCGCGGAATTGCTCCTTGTCCGAGCCGTCATTGTATTCCAAAACATAGCCGCTGCGCGCGTCGCCCGCCGCCTGCAGAAAACGCGCGCCGTCCGCCAACACGACATATTCCACATCACCGCGTTCCAGCGCCGCCAACGCGTCATTCAATTTCGTTTCGTCCGCGTCGGGAATCACCGCGTCCGAATCGCCGATGTACGCGTTATCGGCGCGCACGAGCATATCAATAAAATTGTTGCCGTCGGGAAGATGGATTTCCATTTTTAGTGTTCAGGGATTTTTGACCTTGCAAGAATTTTCGCCAACATCAATGTCGTCTTTTGAGAATACCATTCAATTCCTCACGCGTGATGCTTTTCGCGCGACGTATGCGTCTCGTAAATCATCCAGGCTTTGTAAGAATTGAGGCGGAGTGATTGTAGAATATCTTGTGGATTCTGTCTTGGCATTATCGGGGATAGGGGAAATAAAGATTCGATATGAGCCTTCGAACGCACCTTCAATTTTGTAATTGGCAGGCGGAATATCCAACAAATCGAAGACGTACTTGAGTCTTTCAATAACGATCTTTAGCTCTTTTCCAAGCGGGCGCCATTCGTACTCAAAGATTACAACGTAAAATGCAGATGGATCTGGTTGACTGTAGTGGGACTTGTATCTATTAAAGCTCGACAAGTTGATACGGGAACGGGCGTTCATCTCGCGATCCTTCGCCTTGATGTTCAACAAGATAGGCTGGCCCTGATATTCTGCATGTGCATCCGCAAATTCTTGTCCGCGCGTGGTTGCCGAATTGTATTTTCCCAAGATTCGTGATAGCTGAATATGTGCCCACGCCTCCACGAGTGGTCCTGTAAATTCATTTGGACTTGTGATGCGGTCAAAGACGCCAGAGAAATTGGAAGTCAAAGAAATTACGTTCTCTCCACGTTGCTCAATAAACTTGAAGTTTTCATTGAGGAATTGACGAAAATTCAAGGGGATTTGGCTTGTCGGTTGGTTTGGGATAGTCATGCTCCATTTTGTCCTTGAAAAAAATATGCGGGAGCTTTGCGGTAAATTTTTGCGAACGCAGCTAACTCAATTACGTCAATGCGCCTTTCACCAAGTTCACATTTGGAGACGTACGCCTGTGTCTTGCCAAGTTTCCTCGCTGCTTCAACTTGCGTTAGATTTGCTTCCATGCGCGCCTGTTTGAGCAACGAGCCAAGACTTGCGTAGGCATTTGGGTTTCGTTTTGCCAAAATTGAAGCTCCTATCCTGCTAGGATGCCAAAGTACCCTAAATAATCCAAAATAGAGTATTCTAATTAGGAATATCGAGACGACAGACATTAACAAAAAGAACGTCGCGGGAGTATTTCCTGCGACGTTCTTGATTACCATAGCAATCCGTCTAATCTGCTTCACAACCGTCTTTCTGGCGGTGAACTTGCTGACCGGAATTCCTCAAGGCTCAAAAAGCGTGTCCCATCTCCAAATAGATCCTTTTTCTCTAAATCTATTTTCATTCTTTCGATATACTTTTGCTCCTGCTCCGTCAAGAAGAAAAACCGATGGAGCTTACTTGCTGCTTTACCAAACGTCCCACTTCCCGCAAATGGGTCAAAAACCAAGTCTCCTTTGTAGGAATAGAATTTGATTACTCGATTACAGAGTTCGATGGGAAAAACGGCGCTATGCACGCGATCAAACGTCGGGTCAATTTTCCAAACGTTCGACGTTTCGTACTCGCCTTGGATGCGACTGGCTTGAACTGTATCCCATTCGTACGCGCGCATATTCCAGTCCAAGAGTTTATCGGTCTGCTTGCGATACACCAGCAAGTACTCCGTCGTTGGATTCGGTTTGTATCCTAATGGCTTGCGGTGCTGCAAAAATCCCGCGTTGCGATTCTTGACACTTGATTCCGGCTTTAACCAAATAATGTCGTCAATAAATTCCCAACCGCTTTGGACGAGGCGCGAATGAAGGTCGAAGGGAATCGGATAGCGTTTGCTCGAATGAGCGCGACTTACGCGCGGGACAATCACAGGCGAAGTGTTCACAATCAGAAAACGTCCTTCTTTAGTGACACGATACACTTGGCAGAATACTTGCGTGAGAAAATCTAGATAGTCATTATAACTTTGGTAAATCGAATAGTCGCGCGCGTTATAGTACGGCGGTGAGGTAAAAGTCAGATGAATGGATTCGTCTGGAACGCATTTCAAAATTTCCCGAACATCTCCATTTACAACCACATTTTTCATGAAATCAGGCGATTTTGCATGTTCACTCTTTTGTTGATGTCCATTCGAGTTCTGCGCAAATTCGCGGCGAATGACACTTTGCACCATTTCGTTCGGATGCGTTTCAAGTTGCTTGAGTCGTTCTCGGACGTGCA
>CAZXYP010000139.1:0-12874 GCA_964644955.1 uncultured Anaerolineales bacterium
GAGCTGACCCGCCACAGCGAACCGGAGCGGGAACTGTCGGCCAGCGACGTCACGTCCAGCGGCACCTCGGCAAAGCCGTGCTCGACCGCCCAGGCGATTTGTTCGGCGGTCACCGGAGAGCAACTCCCCGCAGCGACCAGCAGTGGCTCGGCCGGCGCGACAGAGGGCATATTGTCGTTCGGCACCAGCTTTCCCTGGGCGGCCCACGCGGCGCGGCACGGCTGGCGTTATGCGCCGCTGCTGCCGTTCGCGTTTGCGACGATGCATTTGGCGTATGGCATCGGATTTCTGCGGGGCATAGTTCACTTTATCGTTTTGCAACGCGCGCCGAATTCTGTAACATGACATGGACGAATTAGAACGAATTCGCGCGGAATATGCGCGCCGCGCGTGCGATGCGCGCTATGCGGAATGGTACGCGGATGCGAATGTCGCCAACAACTGGTGCGCGCGTTTGAATCGCCTCCCGTTCTTGCGTTCGCCTTATTTGATTGTATTATTTCGCCCATGACGCCCGTCGAAAATTCTGTTCCTCCGGACGCCCCTTCTTTTGCCGCAACGCGTTGGCTGCCGGCGCGGGTGGCGCGGTATGACGCGCGTGTGATTCCGCTGCTGTTTATTCCGCTCACGCTGTTGCTCTGGCTGCCGCCGCCGTGGATGCTTGTCGGTTGGTTGGTTTTACCCGTTTATTATGCGCTCCGGTGGCGCGCCCGCGGTTTGCCCTTTCCACAAACGCGCGCCAATCTCTTTGTGCTGCTGCTGCTGCTGGGCGTGGTTATCGGGTTGCTGACGACGCCGGCGCGCCTCGCGGGAATCGAAAGCGCCGGCAAAGTGCTGGCAGGACTTACGGCGTTCTATGTGCTGCTGGATGTATTGAAAACGCGCGCGGACGTTTGGCGCGCGACGGGCGCGCTGGTCCTCGTGGGAATCGGCTTGGTGCTGCTTTTGCCGTTTGCGGTGAGCTGGAGCGCGGACAAAGTTTTTACCCTGCCCGCGTTTTTGGATTGGACACTGCGTCCGCCGGGCGAAGGGGTGAATGCCAATATCGTGGGCGGGATGTTGGCGGCGCTCTTGCCGCTCGCGTGCGCTCTGTTGTTTTCGCATCGCCGCCGCGAACAAATTTTGGGCGCGGTGACGTTGGGTCCGATGCTGTTGGCGCTCTTTGTATTGCAAGCGCGCGGCGCGTGGTTTGCGCTGCTGGGCGGTCTGGCGGTCGGCGCGGCAATGTATCGGCGTTGGTTACTGCCCGCGATTCCGCTCTTGCTCATTGCGCTGCTGTACGCGAATCAACAACTCGGCGGCGGAACCGCGTTGTCCGAAATGATTTTTGGCAAAATCGGCACGGTGACGGGCGGCACACTGCAAGAACGCGTGGGGATGTGGAGTCAAGCCGTCGAATTGCTGCGCGCGCATCCGCTGACGGGCATCGGGATGGGGGCGTATGAATTTGTCGCGCCCTACGCGCCGCCGTATTCGCCGCAAGAACCGGGAATGGTGTTTCCGCACGCGCACAATGTTTTTTTGCAAGTGGCGCTGGATACGGGCATCGTCGGATTGCTTGGTTTCGTCGGCGTTTTGGCGCTGGCGTTTTGGGAAGCGGGACGCGCCCATACGCGCAACATTGCGCCGCCGCTGCCGTTGGCGCTGTTGACGGCGTTGGCGATTGTGGTCTTGCACAGCTTGGGCGAAACCGTCTTTTGGTATCTCAAAGCGCAGTGGCTGCTGTGGGTGCTGTACGGCATCGCGTTTGCGCTCGGACGCATGGCGCAGGATGCGAACGCGTAAGTATTTCGAGAAGACCGGAAAAAATCGGACACGCGCCTTGTGCGGTGTCCGATTTTTTTTGCGATGGTGTTGGAGACAAAACCTCGGCGCGCGTTATTGACCGTCGGGTGAAAAGTTTTGGTAATAGCATTGCCCTGCCGCGTAATCAAAGCGTTCGCCGTGCGCGACGCCGAGTCCGGCAATGTGCGCCGACCACGTATAGCGTCCGGGCGGCATTTCGATGTATTTCCACTCGCCGGTGCCGGGGATTTTGTAATCGTGCGTGCCCCATTCACCGCCGCCGACGGTAAAGTCCAGCTCGCGTCCCATGTAGCCATTGCGAATCCAGAACCACACTTTGCCCGCCGGGGGATTGCAGGGCAGGGTATTGGAGTTGCCGCCGCCGCCGAAATCTTTGTTGGTCTGATTTTTATTGGGCGAACTGCTGCCGCCGGGTGTCCCCGGCGTGACATAGCTGTTGGTGGTCAGGTCAAAGACTTTGGCGTTTTTTTGGATATACTCGCCAAATTGCTGCCCCGTGATTTGGTTGTTGATGAATTGGTCAAAGACGGCGGCATCGGTGGGAAAGATGTAAATCAGGTTGCCGATTTTGAGCAGCGAACCCAAAATCGTCGCGCCGGGATATGCTTTGCGCAGCGCGGCGAAACTCAACAGCATCGCTTGTGACATTTCTTGCGCGGTGACGCTGGTCGGCAGTTCGATTTCAACAATCACGCGCGAGGTGTCGGCATTGCCTTGTTCGTCTGCCAAATAGCCGACGTCGAGGACGGTATAGCCCATGCCGGCGAGAAAGCCGCGCACGAGGTCGCCGGGCGCGGTTTCCTGCGCGTGCGTGGTCGCGGCGGGAATGAGCAGCAGCGCCAGCGCGAGGAGTATGAATACTTTGCGAAACATGAGGGTGCCTGCTTTCGTGCGCGGCGGCATACGCATTGTCACACCGCCGCGCCTCTGATTACTTGTTCAAGACGACAAACAAGACAATGGCGACGGCGAGCGTGAACGCGCTCCATAGAATGGCGACGGCCATATTGCCCTTTTTCAATTCGTCCCACTCGTTCAAGCCGGGCGTCAATTTGTTGAGGACAAAATACGCGACCGAAATCGCTACCGCAAAACCGACCGCGGCGACAACCGCCCACACGATCGCAAACAACATGTTGAGCAAAATCGAACCGAAATCGGGACCGGCGCCCGGAAGGGGCGGCAGTCCGCCCTGCAAGAAAATACCCATTGTGTGTGCCTCCTGAATGAATGTCCAAGCCGTTGGGCGTGGAACGGATGAATCGGGCGGGGCAAATGAATTTGTTTGCTCCGCGTGGTCGGAATATCAAGACCCTGTAAATTTATCATACCATCATTTGGAAATCGTTTATTGGGTGAGATTCTGTCTTGGGCAGCAAAGACTTGCGGGTTTCCGAACGCTCCCGGCAAAATTGAGCATTCCGATGAAAAAACCGTCATGTCTTGGATTTGTGACGGACAGTGGCGCCTCCGGTTACCCGGGATTGGTTATTTCATGACCCCGGGGTTTTGAACTGCCGGCGCCGGTTACAGCGCGCAGCGGGTCACAACGTTCGGGGTCCGGGCAAGCCCGCGATTTTTACCCCTTGACGCGCGCGGCGATTGGTGTTATGCTATTGTCCGAATGTTCGGACAATAGGCGGCTCGCATGACCCGACTCAACCCCGCGAACAAAATTCCGCTCTATCAACAATTGTACGAAATTCTGCGCGCGCGCATTGCGCGCGGTGAATTAAAGCCCGGCGACATGCTGCCGCCCGAAATGCAATTGATGACGCAGTACGGCGCGGGACGCGTCACCGTGCGGCAGGCGCTCGATTTGTTGGTGCAGGACGGGCTGATTTATCGCGAACGCGCGCGCGGCACCTTTGTTGCGCATCCGACGGTCGAGCAAAATTTGGTGCGCATCGTCAGCTTTACGCAGGACATGCAGCAGCGCGGCTTGAAGGCGCGCACTCAAGTCTTGGGCAGCGCGGTGATTCCGGCGAACGCGGAACTGGCGGAAAAATTGCAATTGCAAGTCGGCGCGGAACTCGCGCACTTGACGCGTTTGCGTCTCGCCGACCGCGAACCGATGAGCGTAGAAGAATCATTCCTCGTGCATCACGATTGTCCGAACATTTTGAAAAAACACAATTACGCGATGTATCCCCTGCGTGAGGCGTTGGCGCGCGATTACAATTTGCGCCTTGTGCGCGCGCATCAAATCATTCGCGCCATTGCCGCGAACGCAGAACTCGCGCGCGTGTTGAACGTGCCGCAGCGTTCGCCGCTGCTCCACATTGAGCGCGTTTCGTTTTCGCAAGACAATGTGCCGCTCGAATTTTTGCGGATTTGGTACCGCGCGGACCGGTACTCGCTGTATAACGAATTGCAAGGGTGATTCAACGAGGTGACTATGAAACAAATCAAAGTCTCTACCGGCATTTGGTTTCTTGGCGCGACAAGCGACCGTTTCGTGAAGCAGGGCTATCGCCCCGACAAGACGATTGCGGAACGTTTCCAACTCGCGGCAAGCGTGCCGGGCGTCGGCGGTTTGGAAATGCACTATCCCACCGAAATCACGGACGCGAATCATAAAGAGATGAAACAGCTGGCGGACGATTTGGGATTAAAGATTGTGCAGTTTTGTCCGCACCTGTGGGTGGACCCGAAATGGAAATTCGGACAGTTCACCAATCCCGACGCCAAGCTGCGCCGCGAAGCGATCGATTTGGCGAAACGCACGATGGATTTGGCGAGCTATATGCAAGCCGAAATCATGGTGTACTGGCCCGCGCAAGACGGTTACGATTATCCCTTTCAAGCCGACCATCGCAAACGGTTGGACGATTTGGTGAACGGACTCGCGGAATGGGCAGACCACAATCCGAAACAAAAAGTGGTCGTCGAATACAAAGCGTTCGAGCCGCGCACCCACATTATGCTGCCGACGATTGGTCACTGCATGACGGTGGTGAACGAAATCAATCGCCCCAATCTCGGCATCAACATTGACATGGGGCACGCGTTTATTATGAAAGAAAACCTTGCGGAATCCATCGCGCTGTGCTGCCGCTACAACAAATTGTTCCACACGCATTGGAACGACAACTGGAAATTGTTTGACGACGATGTGATTGTCGGCACGGTGAATTTGTGGGAAACGCTTGAAGCGCTCTTTTGGCTCGACGAATGGGGCTATGACGGCTGGTACGGCCTCGACTTGTTTCCCTATCGCGAAGCGCCCGAAGACGCGGTTGCCGAAAGTATCAAGAATTTGCAATTCGGTTATGAACTGCTCGAACGCGTGCCGCGCGCGGAATTGCGCGAATGTATGCAAACGTCGGATGCGATAAAAATTTCGCAGTTAATGCGGCGGATGTTGAAGGGGTAGGGGCAGCGGCGGATGTTGAAAGGTAGGGGCAGCGCCTTGTGCCTGCCCATAGTGCGATAGTGCAATCGTGCGATAGTGCAATCGTGCGATAGTGACTTGTCATTGCGAGGAACGGTTTTCGTGACAAAGCAATCTCGGCGCGTTTTGCGGCGACAACGCGATAGGAACAAGACAATGAGGGAAATCGGCGAACTGAAGGAAATTGCGCGCGAACTACGTCTCGACATTCTCGACATGACGACGCGCGCGGGGTCGGGACATCCGTCGTCGTCATGGTCGGCGGTGGAGATTTTGACCGCGCTGTATTTTGGCAACGTGCTGAAATATCGCGCGGACGAACCGCAGTGGGACGCGCGCGACCGCTTTATCATGAGCAAAGGACACGCCGCGCCGTTATTGTATGCGACGCTTGCGCGCGCAGGATATTTTGCGCGCGACGAATTGTGGCGCTTGCGCGAAATGGACAGTCCCGTGCAAGGGCATCCGATTCAAAACATGCTGCCCGGCGTCGAAGCGACCACAGGTTCGCTCGGACAAGGTTTGTCGTTCGGACTTGGACATGTTCTCGGCGGACGATTGAACGATTTGCAGTATCGCGTGTATGTGTTACTCGGCGACGGGGAATGTCAAGCGGGGCAGATTTGGGAAGCCGCGATGGCAGCCGCGCATTTCCACGCGCACAATCTCACCGCGATTTTGGATTACAACAAATATCAGGAAACGGGCCCCATTGCGCGCGAGCTGGCGCTCGAACCGCTTGCGGAAAAATGGCGCGCGTTCGGCTGGCATGTCGCGGAATGTGGTGGTCACGACATTCGCGCGTTGATTGAAGAATTGAACGCGCTGCGACAAATCAAAACACAGCCGCAAATTCTCATCGCGCACACGACCAAAGGCAAAGGTGTGTCTTTTGTCGAAACCGATTTCACATGGCACGGGCGCGCGTTGAACAAAGAGCAAGCGGCAGAAGCGAAAGCAGAATTGTTGAAGGTTGAAAGTTGAATACTGCAAACTTAACGTTCAACCTTTAACCTTCAACGATGCATTTATCATGTTAGGTGAACTCGCAGGATTGAAACCATCGAAACCGCTGCGCGATATTTTTGGCGAAGCGATTTTGCAAGTTGCAGCCGAAAATCCGCGCGTCGTCGTCCTCGACGGCGATTTGGGAAATTCCACCAAAGCGGAAACCGTGCGGAACGCGTTTCCCGAACGTTTTTTTAATCTGGGTATCGCGGAATCGAATCTCGTCGGCGTCGGCGCAGGACTTGCCGCGTGCGGGCTGATTCCGTGGATTACGTCGTTCTCGTCATTTTTGTTGTGCAATGCGTACGACCAATTGCGTTTGGCGATAGCGTTGTCGAACGCGAATGCGAAAATTCTCGGCAGTCACGGCGGCATTACGCTCGGCAAAGACGGACCGACGCAAATGGGCATTGAAGATTTCGCGCTCGTCGGCGGCTTGCCCACGATATTGATGCTCGTGCCAAGCGACCCGATGCAAATGAAATGGGCGGTGAAAGCGGCGACCGATCATGTCGGACCCGTGTGGCTGCGTTCAAGCCGCGTCGCCATGCCGCATATTTACGACGAAAAAAATTATTCTTTTGAAATCGGCAAAGCGAATATCGTGCGCGAAGGAAAGGATGTTTCAATTATCGCGTGCGGCATCATGGTGGCGACGGCGTTGGACGCGGCGGTGTTGTTGCAACAAGAAAACATTGACGCGCGTGTGATTGATATGCACACCTTGCGCCCAATGGATAATGAAGCAATTGAACGCGCGGCGCGTGAAACGGGTGCGATTGTGACTGCCGAAGAACATTTACTCACGGGCGGCATGGGCAGCAATATCGCGCGCATCGTGAGCGAAACGTATCCCGTGCCAATGCGCTTTGTCGGTTTGCAAGACCGCTATGTCGAATCGGCGGACCCGAACGATTTGTTGGAAAAATATCATCTCACCGCGCGCGATGTGGCGAACGCGGCGCGCAAAGCGGTACAGATGAAACGATGACCATGCTGTATCAAGAGTTGCAAAAACTGGAAGCGGACGGCAAACCGATTCGGCTCGGCGTAAGCGGCGCGGGTTGGATGGGCAGCGGATTTGTGCGCCAAATCGCGCAGACGCAAGGAATGCGCGTGGATGTTCTCGCGGATGCGGATACGCGCGCGGCGTGCGAGGCATTTTTGGCGTGCGACATTCCGCGCGAAAACATTGTCGAAGTGAACGATGTGACGCGCGCGATGGATGCATTGCGCGCAGGCAAGCGCGTTATCACCGGTTCGTACACGCTCGCCGCGCAGTTGGACGCGATTGATTTGATTACGGATGTGACGCCTTCGCCCGCGATTGGCGCCGAGACGGCGTACGCGGCAATTGAAAACAATAAAGACGTTGTGCTAATCAACATCGAAGCCGATGCGACGGTCGGGCGCGCGTTGAAACAACTTGCGCAAAAAAATCATGTGCTGTACAGCGTGTCGTCGGGCGATGAGCCGGGCTGTTTGATGGAATTGTGGGATTTTGTCATGACGCTCGGTTACGAACCGATTGTGATTGGCAAAGGCAAAAACAATCCGCTCGACCGCAGCGCGAATCCCGATACGGTGGCGGACGCCGCGCGCAAAGCGAACAAGGACGCATATCAAACCGCGTCGTATGTGGACGGCACGAAAACAATGTTTGAAATGACGTGCGCGGCGAACGCGACGGGCTGTGTGCCGATGCAGCGCGGGATGATTGGTCCCGTCGCGGATTTGTCCTCCGTTTCAAAAATTTTCGCGTTGGAAGAGGACGGCGGCATTACCAAATTTCCCGGCACAGTGGATTTTGCGCAGGGCAGCGCGATGGCGGGCGGCGTGTTTATTACCGTGCGCATCCGTGATGAACGCATCCGCGCGGATTTGGAATACCTCAAAGTCGGCCAGGGAAAATATTACACGTTCTTTCGCCCGTACCATTTGTGGTTTCTTGAAGCGCCGATTTCGCTCGCGCGCGCGTTTTTGTACAAACAAACCACGCTCGTTCCGCGCGACGAACCCGTGTGCGAGGTAATGACCATTGCGAAACGCGATTTGCGCGCGGGCGAAATGCTGGATGATTTTGGCGGCTATACGTTTTACGGCGTGATGGATCGGGCAAAGACCGCCCGGGAATTGAACGCGCTGCCGGTCGGACTCGCGCCGCGCGCGAAAATGAAACGCGATGTCGCGCGCGGCGAAATTGTGAAATGGGACGAGGTGGAATTGGATGAGACGAGTACGGTGGTGAAATTGCGAAGAATGCAGGATGAGATGGAGTGAACCGGTGAACGAGTGATTGAGTGAGCGGGTGAGTGGGTGATACGGCGGCGGGGTGACTCGGGGATTTTCGATTGACGAGATGCGATTGGCGATTCGCGATTTGCAATCAGAAATCTGAACTGTGATACTGTAAATCTCCAATCTCTAGTCTCCAAAGGAGGGAACATGCGCATCGGTGTTTTTATCGTGTTGTGGCAAAATTTGCCGCTTGAAGCCGCGCTGGACAAGGCGGTGGCGGCGGGTGTTGCGGCGGTGGAAATCGGCGCGGGCGGATATCCGGGCAGCGCGCACTGCAAACCGGATGAACTGTTGGCGAGCAAAGCGAAACGAACCGCGTTTTTGCGCGCCATCGAGGAACGCGGCTTGGTGCTGAGCGCGCTGTCGGTGCACAACAATCCGCTGCATCCCAAGAAAAATCTCGCGCGCAAATCCGATGAAGAATTGCGGAAAGCCATTCAACTCGCGCGCGCGCTCGACGTGCCGGTAGTGAATGGGTTTTCGGGTATTCCCGGCGGTTCGCCGCGCGACGAGACCATCAATTGGATTACGTGTCCGTGGCCCCCCGATTTTACGGAGGCATTGAATTATCAATGGAACGAGGTGGCGATTCCGTATTGGAAAGAATTGAATCGCTTTGCGAAACGCAGCGGCGTGCGCGTCGCGCTCGAAATGCATCCCGGGATGTTGGTGTACAACGTCGAGACCCTGTTGAAACTGCGCGCGGCGGCAGGCGAAATGATTGGCGCGAATTTTGACCCGAGTCATCTGTTTTGGAATGGCGTTGATCCTGTCGCGGCGATTAACAAACTCGGCGGCGCGATTTTTCACATGCACGGCAAAGATGTGTATCTGGACGCGGCGAACATTTCCGTCAACGGTTGCAACGACAACAAACCGTATGCGCGCATCAAAGAACGCGCGTGGACGTTCCGCAGCATCGGTTACGGACACGATGTCAAGGCGTGGAAGGATATGGTCAGCGCGCTGCGCGTGAACGGTTACGATTATGTGATTTCGATTGAACACGAAGACGGGTTAATGTCCACCGACGAAGGATTGCGGAAAGCCATTGATGTGTTGAGACAGGCGGTCACGGTGGAAGCGCCGGGCGAAATGTATTGGGCGTAAAAAAAACGGGCGCGCACAGCGCCCGTTTTTTTTTGCGCATGGATGCGCGTCAATTGCTAATGGCGGGGGCTTGGCGCAAGTAGGTGTTGTCCTGCAATTGCTCGAGCATGAAAGCTGCCAAATCCGCGCGCGTGATACGTGTGCCGATGCCTTTGCCCACATAGCCCACGCGCACCGTTCCGGTTTTCGCGCCGTCGGTCAACATCGGCACGCGCACAATCGTCCAGTCGCGGTCGGACGCGCGAACGGTTTCCACAACGCGCTGCATGTCCGCGTACACGTTTTTGCTCACGACCTGAAGCAAAGCGACAATTGCCTTGTCGAACAATTTTGGCGTGTCGTGCGGGTCGCGGACGCCTGCGCCGGCTGAAACAATCAAGCGGCGCACGCCTTGCGCTTGCATCGCCGCGAGGATGTTTGCCGTGCCGTGACTGACTTGAAAATCCGGCGCGTTGCTTGTCGGACCGAGGACGCTGATGACGGCATCCGCGCCTTGAACCGCTTGCGCCACTTGCGCCGCGTTACCGATGTCGCCTTGTATGATTGTGAGCCGCTCGTTCGCGATTGCGAGTTTCGACGGCGTGCGCGCGAGCGCATGAACCGTGTGTCCCGCAGCCAGCGCCTGTTCGACTACAAGCGCGCCCGTCTTGCCGGTCGCGCCAAAGATTGTGATTTTCATGTGTCTGTTTCCGTACCGTGCTGAGTGGAAGGTTGGTCATGTCGCATGGATGTTCCATGCTGTTCCTATATGCTCATTTTACCAAATCATTTTGTGCGAGTGAATTTTTGTATCGTGACATGATTTGGACGCGACTGACACCGGATTCGGACTGGCGCGGCGGATAGTGGTTGATTGAAACGCGGAAAGCGAAAGGAGCAGCATGGCAAAAGTAGATCCTCTGGTGGCAGAATTTCTGGCGCAGAAAAAAATCGCGGTGGTCGGTGTGTCCGACCGACGCGAAACCGGATGCAATATGGCGTATCATAAATTTCAAGCGGCGGGGTATCAGGTGAGCGCGGTGAATCCGCGCCTGACGCAATTTCAGGGCGCGCCGTGCTATCCCGATTTGAAAGCGATTCCCGAAACGCCGGACGCGGTGTTTATTTTGGCGAATCCGAAAGTGACCGACCAAATCGTGCAAGAGTGCATTGACCTCGGCATCAAGCACGTGTGGATGCACTGCATGATGGGCGTCAAGCCCGGACTCGCGCCGACCTCGACCAGTGTTTCGCAAGCGGCGGTGCAAAAATGCCGCGCGAATGGGATTCAGGTTATCCCCGGCACCTGTCCGAATCAATTTCTCAAACCGGATTTTGGGCACAGGATGATGCGGGGCATGTTTGGTCTATTTGGTTTTTTGAACGTGAACACGCCCGCGGACCCGAAATTGAATTGAACGCAAGAACGGTTGGCTCAAACGAAACGCGCGGGTTCCGCTCGAACCCGCGCGTTGTTTTTGGCGCAAAGCATCGCGCGCGCGTCTATGGCAATGTCACCGCGCCGCGAAAACCGTCCAACACAATCGGATTGCTGCCCGAACTCGCGTTGCGGCTCAAGACAATGGTGTGGTCGGCATCGCTCAAGCCGCTGTAACTCTTGAGATACACGGTCACGGTGGCGTTCGACAAATCAATGGTTTCTTGAAACGCGTTGTCAATCGTCACGTCCATTTTGCCGAACGACGGCCCCTTGAGCGTCAAGACTTGAATGCCCGTGCCGTGAAACGTCAGCGTGACGGCTGCGCCGTTTGTTTTGCTGAAATGATAGCTGCCGCCGTTGGCGGCGGAATCGGCTTTGCCTTTCCAGCCGTTCCAACTCCACTGCAACGCGTCGTCCTCGCGCGTCGTCGCGCCTGCCACAATTTTGTCTATCGAAACGTACGCGTCGGTGCTGCTCTTGCAGGTTTGATTCAACACGCGGATTTCCAATTTGTGTTTGCCGCTCGCAAGATTTTTGAACGTTTTGCTTTTGAACGTAGGCGACGCGGCATAGAGACACAGCGTTTGCTTTTTTACGCCGTCAATATACACATCGGCTTTGCCCATGTACGGCGCGGCGAGGTAACGATACTGTACCTGCGTCCCGGAAAATTTCACGACAGCTTTGCCGGCGGTCGTCTTGTTTTGGCGATAGCTGCCGCCGCTCGCACCTGCGTCATTCACGCCCTGCCAATTTTGGTACGTCACCGCCGCGTTATTGTTTTGAATCGTGATGACGGACGGACCATTACAGTCGCCGTGCGTGCGGTCCAACGCGCTGACCTCGCCCGACGACAATACGCCGTCATAGATGCGAATGCGCGCCACCGCGCCCGCCGACGCTTCGACGCCTCCCGTTGTTGTGTCGTCAATCAAAAAGCGCAGGGTGTTGGAAGAATCAATGAGCGCGCGGTCGTTCGTATCGGTGAATTGAATTTCCTGCGCGCCGTCCACATAGCCGGTCACTTGTTTCGTCGTGCCGTCGCGCGTGAGTACCACTTGCGCGTACGTATTGTCCTGGAATACGACATTGGCACCGGACGCATCCGTATAAAAGCGCAGCTTTTGGCTAAAGTTGTACAGCCCGTAATCCTCTGTGCCGTTTTTGAAATCCACAAGTTTGCGATAGCTGCTTGTGTTGTCAAACCGGAACAGCATCACAATGGAATACGTGTCGGAAGAAATCAGTCCGTTCGTCGCCAGCGACAGACCATTGCCCTGGCTGAATGTCAATACATTGCACGAAACCGAATCTACGGTGTCGGCGGCGAAACTGTTACTGCCAATGTCGGCAAGGTCCGGCGCGCTGCCGACGGAACTCGCGTGCGAACCGTTAAAGCGATAATCCGCGACGAGATTGGCGGACGCGTGTGTGACGTGCGGCGCGCCGAAAAACAAGAGGGCGCTTAAAATAAAAATCAAGAACAGAGCGCAACGTTTCAAGTTTTGCACGAGTATGCCTCCTTGTGAGAATAGAAAACCCTTATACCACACACGCGGCGTTTTGCGGAATCGTAATTCATGCTTTGACGCGTGCGCCTTTTGGGTCCCACTGCGGGTCCTGTGCCACCACTGCGCCAATGCGTTCGCCAATCAATTCCACGTCGAGCGCCGTGCCGATCACCGCAAGCTCAATCGGCAAATATGCATACGCGATACTTTTTTGTACGCTAAAACCATACGCGCCCGCTTGCGCCCAACCGACGACGCGGTCATTGTAACGTATCGGTTCGTTGCCAATCGTGATGGCAGTTGGGTCGTTTAACGTGAGACAGCACA
>CAZXYP010000140.1:0-12805 GCA_964644955.1 uncultured Anaerolineales bacterium
CGGATGCGTCGGCGACCACGAGCGCGCCCAGCGGAACGGGAAACGACTCGATATGCGTTTCTGTTTCGTCCGGCGTGAACAATTCGTCTGCGTGCGCGTGCGGGTCAATCAATTCGGCGACGAGCGCGGTCACATCCGCGTCCTGCCCGAGTTCTTCTAGATACGCGCCAATTTCGGCGGCGCTGCGTTCCGTAAACGCAATCGCCAATTCTTGAGTGGTTGCCAGCTGCGTCAGTGCGCGCGATGCCAACACAAACACATCGCCGATGCTCACAGCCGTGTGCGCGAGGTCGGCGGCAAATTCGCGACGAATGCCGAGCGGCGCAGACGCGGCGCCTTGCGGCGCAAACAACGGTGCATCTTCGGTGAACCAATCGGATTCGGCGGGAAAGCGCGCGAGTTTTTCGCTTGCCTCGACATAGACGACAGCGGGACCCGCCTGGCAAATATACAAATCACTGCCGCGCAACACAACCGCGCTGACGCCCGCCATGCGGCGCAATTCGCGCTGCACTTGACGATTGTTGTCGTACAAATACGCGTTCGCAGCGCGCAAAGCTTCGGACAATCCGAAACTCACGCTGCCGCGACTTTCGGCATACGTATCACGAATGACTTCGACGAGCGCGCGTTCCAGTTCACCGCGTCCTTCGATGTCGCCGCTAATATCGAGACAGATATAAAGATTGCCGCGCCCGCGCGCAAGGTCCCCGAGACGCGCCTCGACAAACGCGGCAACGTTGTCGGGCTGGTCCTGCCAAATCCCATCCACCATGCAAACGGTAGCGAGTTCGACATCGAGCGTATGCACGTCGTCGCGCGGCGTTGGAGTGGATTCGGCGAACTCGTTGAGTTCGGACGCGTTGGCATCGGGAATGTCCATTACGCGGATTATACAACGAGCGCGCGCGGTTGTAAATTGCCCGAACTGCCTCATTAAAAATATTATTGGCGCGACGCGCTTGTATCCGTTATCAGAGCTTGCGCGTTGTGGGCGTTGTGACACGCCGCAAGTGCGTCGTTTCCGAAAAACAAAAGAGGCAACTTTCCATGACATGAAAGTTGCCTCAGCGGGAGCGACGGGTTTCGAACCCGCGATCTCGGCCTTGACAGGGCCGCGTGTTAGGCCGACTACACCACGCCCCCACAAACAGCGGATACTATAGCACACTGGACAGGGGGTGTCAAATTTTTTTGGACCTCATGCGCACAACACGCGTGCGCGGCAAAAAAGAATCCATTCGCCGCGCGCAAAGGTTTTTACAACATTACATTTTACTTTCGTGCCCGGCATCGGTTTTTCAAGCGCAAGCGAACACGTTTCACACGCTTCCATCCTTTTGAGTCGCCGCATTCGGTTTGTGCGCGCCGGCAAAACCCGCGAAAATCTAACTTGTTTCGCGCGAAATTGCGAAAGAGACGCACGTCGCTCTCGCTTCTCGCTCAAACGCGCGCACCGACCAATCGTCTCCTCTGCGCGCTATATCGCATAGTCATTTCGCACGCAATTTCTATTGAAATCCGCGCGCGCCTAGTGTAAAATCAATCTACCTGCAACATCCAAACGCAGGAATTTTATTTCGCATGTTGTCTTTGTTTCACTTGTTACCCACGAGCGGCTGTCGTCTCACAGGTGAAACCCGCACAACTCGAAGGAGGCGCCCATGAAGATTCTCACCTCGCGCTATGCGCAAATCGGACTCGCTCTCATTCTCGCGGTCTTGTTGATTACGACGTTCAGCACCGCCGCGTCTGCTGGCGGTCCGATGTATCATACCGTCCAACCCGGACAAACGTTATACAGTATTGCCGCGCACTATGGCACGTCCGTATGGGCAATTTCCTGTGCTAACGGTTTGTTCAACCCGAACTATATCTACGCGGGTCAAGTCCTCGTCATTCCGCAAGGTTACATGGGCGGCGGCTGCGCTCCGGCGCATCAACCTCCCATGCCGCAACCTGCCAAATGGCATCCGCACCCGCAGCCGCAACCTTTGGGCTGCTACTATACAGTTCGCTGGGGCGACCACCTGTTTCGCATCGCATTACGCTACGGCGTGCCGTGGACGGTTATCGCACAAGCCAACGGCTTGCACAACGGCAACTATATCTATGCCGGTCAAGTCTTGCGCGTGCCCTGCCAGTGGTAAGTCGTGCAAGCCCAGCAGTGCGTGATGCAGGTCATCGCGCGCGCTGCGCAGCCAAGCGCTGACCATTCATGGGACTCGCTCCGTCGGGTTCATCCTCTGTGAGGAGCAAAAGTGAAAGGTCAACTTGCACGCTTTGACACGAACGCACCACTGTGTCATTGCGCATAATGCAAAAGGGGTGGAAGGCAATGCTTTCCACCCCTTTCCTTTGCAACAAAAAACGACGCGTGAGCGTCGTTTTTTTGTGGAATTATTTCTGCCCCGCGTTCATGCGCAAAATATCTTGCGTGTGCATCTTGTCGTGCAGCATCAAGATTTTCAACATCCCGCGCACCGTCTGGTCACCCCATGCGGCATGAACCCCGCGCCGTTCCAATTGTTCCGTCGTCAACGTATCCATCCACGCCAGCGTTGCCGCGCGCGTGTCATTCAATTCCTGCACAATCTTGTCAAAACCGCGCGCGCGCAGCTTGTCCGTCATGTACGCGTTAAAGCGGTCCAATTCAAACGGTCCGGTGTAATCCGGAAAATCCGCCGCGACCTCTTGCAGCTGCACAGGCATATCCCGCGCCAACATCAATTTCGCAAATTTCACGTTCACGGCTTCCGAGTGTGCGAGATGCGCGAGCAAATCATTCACCGCCCAACCGTCCAATAACGGTTCCGCGCGTTCCGTAAGAGACAGCGCGTTGACTGCATCCAACAGTTTGCCGCGCTCCAGCGCCAATTTGTTTTTTAGCATTTCGACTTCAGGAATGGAACTCATGCGCCCATTATACCCAAAGACCGGGATTCTTGCACCGCGCGCGATTTTGGGACAATCCGCGCATGGCAATATAATGTTGGTGTCTAGTACATCCGACGACGCTTCCGCCGTTCGCCGTATGTCTTGCATGCAAATGTTTCACAAGTTGTTTTTTTCTGCACGCTGGTTGGTGATTATTTTCGCGTTTACTCTCCTTGTTCTTTCGGCCACGCCTCTATCCGCACAATCCGGCGCAGAACGATTTTATTATTTTCAAGGCGCGCGCGTTCCCTTGACAGTGAACCCGCGCCTCGTCGCCGTGCGTTTCGACCCGGGCACGACGACCGAAACGCAAAAACAACTCATCGAAAGCGCAGGCGCATTGGAGAATTTTGACACGCGCACAGACTCGCCGGCGGGCAACCTCGTTTTCATTCCGGTACGCGCCGGGCAAAATTCCATCGCCACTGCTGAACGCCTCAGCACACAGCCCGGGGTTCAATTTGCTTCGCCGGTGTACGATGTCGGCACGATGCAGTTGGCAGAGACGGACGAATTTCTCGCGCGTTTCAAAACCGACCTCACCGCGTCCGACATTGCCGCGTTCAACCAACTAAACGGCGTGACGCAAGCGAGCGCGCTGCCCTTTTCCGACCGCGTGTGGATTCTAAAACCGGACGCGAGCAATCCGCGTTCCGCGCGTGAAATGGCAAACGCGTATGTCGAAGCGGGGGTGGTCGAATTTGCCGAACCGAATTTTGTCCTGCGTGAAACGGCGCCGCGCGAGCTTACGCCGCAAGCCGTCCGCTTGCCGGAACTCGCGCCGAACGACACCGCATTTCAAAATCACTGGCAATGGGGACTGCAAAACACGGGAATCTTTCAGAGCGCCGTCGTTGGCGCCGACATCAACGCGGTGAACGCGTGGAATAGCACGCAAGGCGCGAGCAATATCGTGATTGCGGTGATTGATGAAGGCGTGGACGCGTCGCATCCGGATTTGGCAGGCAAAGTTTTGGCGGGCAGAAATACTTTGTTTAATAACTCGGATACAACGCCCAAAATCGGCGACGTTCACGGCACCGCCGTTGCGGGCGTCGCGGCGGCAAATTCAAACAACGCGTTGGGTGTCACCGGCGTGTGTTGGTACTGTAAAATTCTGCCCGTCAAAGTCGCGGAACGCGACACTAGCGGCAATTGGACCGCAACTTTTGCTTCACTCGCTTCGGGCATTGATTGGGCATGGCAAAACGGCGCGGACGTATTGAACAACAGTTGGACCATGAGCGGCGGCGACCCCAGCGGCACGGTGCTGCAAGCGATTTTGAATGCGCGCACGGCAGGACGCAATAACAAAGGCAGTACGATTTTGTTTGCTTCGGGCAACGAAAACAACAGTACGGTATCCTATCCCGGCAGTTTGAATTCGTACGTCATTGCCGTCGGCGCGTCAAATTGGTGTGACCAACGCAAAACGCCGGTCAATGATGCCTGCAACAACAACAACGTGCGCTGGGGTTCCAATTATGGCAGCGCGCTCGATTTGGTCGCGCCCGGCGAAGCCATTTATTCCACCTGCAATGTCGGGCAATGTTCCGGCAATTCCTCGTATGCCTATTTTTCGGGCACCTCGTTTGCAGCGCCCTTTGTATCCGGCGTCGTCGGCTTGTTGTATTCCCTGAATCCCAATTTGACACCGACCCAAGTACAGCAAATGTTGCAGAACGGCGCCAAAGATCTTGGCGCGGTGGGCAGAGACAATGAAACTGGTTACGGTCGTTTGGACGCGTACAAGAGCATCGCGCAGCTCTACAATTTGAATTTGAGCGTGACGGACAATCGGACATTGGCGCGCGCCGGCGAGAGCTTGGTGTACACGCTTTCGTATGCCAATACCGGAAGCACCGCGATGGGTTCCACTGTACTCACTGTAACCTTGCCCGCACACACGACGTATCTCAATTCATCACCCGCGTTTTCCGCGCAAGGGGGGGGGGTGTACAAGTTGAACCTCGGCACACTGGCAGGCAACGCAACCGGCAGCGCGACGTTTCGCGTGCAGGTGCAGCCGTCCGCCGCCGGACAGAAAATAATTCTCAACACCAACATTGCCGGCGCGTTTCCCGAATCCAACACTGCCGACAACGCCGCCGGCGACACGACGCTCGGGATTCAATCGCAAATTTATTTGCCATTGATCTTGCGTTAGAATTTTTTCGTTTCTGTACGACAGAAGCATAAAGGAGTCATCGAATGAACAAGAAAATTTTGCTCGCCCTCGCCGCGCTCGCGTTACTCACCGCCACCGCCGCTGCGGTTTTGGCGACAACCTCTGTTGAGGCAAAGAAAAGAGATAAACCGGTCAAAGCCAAAATTGAGTGGTCACAACAACGCGTCAACGCGAATATAGACGAGGGCGAAACGTTTCAAACAACGCTCACATTCACGCCCACAACGAATGTGACCAACGCGGAATTTCGCATCACGGCTTCCCTGAATGACACTGTCACCGTAGAACCGTCAAGTTTTGCGAGTTTGACCGCCGGTGCGCCACAGCAGGTGACGGTGACTTTTACCGCGCCAACCGAAAGCAAGCGCCAAAAATATCACGGCATCATGGCGCTCATTGACGAAAAGTATTTGTACGCCAAGCCGCTCAAACTCCGTTTCGACGTCAACAAATAATTCTCTGCTCCGGCACGAAACGCGCGAGGCGATTCCGCATGAATCATCATGTTGTATCGCCTCGCGTCATTTATTGTATAATTCACACGCCCGCTTTTTCGTGTCAGATTGACACACCCATTGAATCAACATGAACAATCGAGTTTTTCTCGTCCTCATGATCATCCTCTCGTGCGCCATTCTTTTTGTCGGCGCGGCGTTGATTGGCGCGGCAATGTATTTGCAGGGTAATCTGCCGACGGCAAATACATTCGCGCCGCAAACCAAAACCGCGCCCCTGCTTGCGCCCGCGAGCAGTCCGCTCACCAAAGGCAGTCCCGCGCCCGAAATTCAGGTCTTGACGATGGATGGCGTCGCGCTCAACCTCTCGGATTTCCGCGGCAAACCCGTCATCCTTAATTTTTGGGCGTCGTGGTGCGGACCGTGCACCGCCGAGATGAAAGCCATCGAAGCCGTGTACCAAAAACACAAAACCGAAGATGTGATTATTTTGGCGGTTAATCAAGGCGAAAACGACGAAACTATCAAGGGCTATGGCGAATTGTGGAAGTTGAATTTCCGCTTGACCCGCGACGCGGGACAGGAAGCCGGACGCATCTACAAAGTCCAGGCCTTGCCCACCACCGTCTTTGTGGATAGACAAGGCAACATTCACGAATATCATATCGGCGGACCGATGACGCAAGAGTTTATCGAAAAACGCGTCAACGATATGCTGGCGCAGTAAAGTGGACTTGCAGGAAATTTTGGCAGACATTCAGCAGTGGCGTGCGCGCGGCGATGCGGTGGCGCTCGCAACGGTGACTTGGACCGGCGGCTCGACCCCGCGCGCCATTGGCGCAAAAATGGCAGTGAACTCGCGCGGTGAATTTGTCGGCTCGGTCAGCGGCGGCTGTGTCGAAGGCGCGGTGATTGATGAGGCGCGCGCCGTGTTGAAAAGCGGCAAACCGAAATTGGTCAGTTACGGCATCTCCGACGACATGGCGTGGGATGTCGGACTCGCATGCGGCGGCAGCATCCAAGTCTTTATCGAAAAAATCTAACAACAATCGTGTCCGAATGGTTTGACCAAATTTCCAAACTCATCGCGGCAGAGAAATTGTTTGCTGTCGCGACCGTCGTGCGCGGCGAAAATCCCGGCGCCAAGCTCATTGCGTACCCCGACGGCACATTCACCGGCGCGTTGGGTGACGCGGCGTTGAACGCGCGCGTGGTTGCGGATGCCTTGCGTTTGCTGGCGCAGGAACAGTCCGAAACAATTGCATACGATTCCGTTCAGGTGTTCATCGAAACGTATGCCCCCCCCCCACGTCTCATTATTGTCGGCGGCGTGCATACTGCGATTCCGCTTTCGCAATTCGCGCAGCTGTTGGGGTTTCGCGTGACGATTGTGGACGGGCGCGGGCGGTTTGCCACGCGCGAGCGTTTTCCGCACGCCGACGAATTGATTGTCGAATGGCCCGACGAGGTGATTCCGCGTTTACGGATTGACCAATCCACGTATCTTGTCATTTTGACGCACGACCCAAAATTTGATTTGCCCACACTCAAAGCATTGGCGACCACCCAACCGCGTTACATTGGCGCGATGGGTTCACGTGAAACGCGCCGTCAACACATGGACGAATTGCGCGCGCAAGGCGTGCCGGAAGAATTTTTGAAAACGGTGTACGGTCCCGTCGGACTCGACCTCGGCGGGCGTTCGCCTGCGGAAATGGCGCTCGCCATTATGGCGCAAATCATTGCCGTCCGATACCATCGGCGCGGCGGACATCTCATGCACGTGGCAGTCGAATGAAAATTGCCATTGACTATACGTCTGCCGCGCGCCAACGCGCGGGCATCGGGCGCTATACGCGTTCGTTGATTCGCGCGTTAGCTCTTCACGACCACACCAATCCCTATGCGCTGTACGTGCCGCGCGACGCATTGTATCTCGACGACGCGCGCGCGTTTCCAAAAAACTATCGCGTCGTGCGCGCGCCCTTTAACGAACGGTACATGGTGGCGCTGTGGCAGCGCGCGCGTGTGCCAATGCCGATTGAGTTTCTGACCGGCGCGTCCACCGTATTTTATTCGCCCGATTTCGTTTTGCCGCCCACACGCGCCAAACGCAAAATTCTCACCATTCACGACCTCTCATTCAAACGCCATCCCGAAACCACCGTGCCAAATTTGAAATGGTATCTGGACGCCGCCGTGCCGCGCGCCATTGCACGCGCCGATTTGATTTTGGCAGACTCGAACGCGACGCGCGACGATTTGCAGGAATTTTTCAACACACCACCCGACCGCATTCAAACACTGTATTCGGGTTGTGACGATTTTTTTCATCGCGTCACCGACGCGCAAAAACTGCAAACCATCCGCGCCAAGTACGCGTTACACAAACCGTTTCTTTTGAATGTCGGCACCATCGAGCCGCGCAAAAATTTGGCGCGGCTGATTGAAGCATTTTCCAAACTGAAACAACGGCGCGAGTTGGAATTGGTGATTGCGGGCGGGCGCGGCTGGCTGTATGATGAAATTTATGCGGCGCCGGAAAAATTCGGCGTAAGCGCGCAAGTGCGTTTTATCGGCTTTGCGCCCGACGAGGATTTGCCCGCGCTGTATTCGCTCGCGGAATTGTTTGTGTATCCGTCCTTGTACGAGGGCTTTGGCTTGCCCGTTGTGGAAGCGCTCGCGTGCGGCGCCGCCGTCGTCACCTCGAACAATTCCTCCCTGCCCGAAGTCGCGGGGGATGCCGCCGTGATGATTGACGCGCGCGACACGGACGCGTTGGTATGGGCAATCCGGCGTTTGCTCGAAGATTCCACCTGGCGCGCCATCAAACAAACCAAAGCATTGGAACAGGCGAAAAAGTTTTCGTGGCAAAAAAGCGCGGCGGAATTACAACGTGTTTTAACGGGATAACATGCAGCGACTTTATTTTCGCTGGCGCTATTGGCGCGGCAAAACGCCTTGGGACACAAAAATAACTCCGCCGGAAGTCGTGCAGCTCATCGAGACGGAAAAATTTCCGCGCGGGCGCGCGCTGGACCTCGGCTGCGGCACGGGGACGAACGCCATTTATCTCGCGCAGCACGGGTTTGAAACCATCGGCATTGATTTTGTCCCGCGCGCGATTGAACAGGCGCGCACACACGCGCGTGACGCGCAAGTCACGGTGGAGTTTCGCTGCGCCAATGTCTTGAATCCCGGCGCGTTCGCGCAGCCGTTCGATTTCATTCTCGATATCGGTTGTTTGCACAATCTCGACGCGAATCAGCAAACGCGTTATGCCGACAATGTACGCGCGTGGACGCGTCCCGGTTCGGTTGTACTGCTTTACGCGTTTTTTCCGTTTTATCGCGGGAGGCGGCATACGGGCATTGCGCGCGCCGACATGGAAAAATTATTTGCGCGTGCGTTCGAGTTGGCGCACTATGCCGACGATGGAAAATCCGCGTGGTACACGTGGCAAAGGATGAAGGATGAAGGCGGAAGGCGGAAGGCGGAAGGATGAAAAAAACAAATCAAAAAGCCAAGCGCGCGCACACAGTCTCCGGTCTCCAGTCTCCAATCCCTCCCGACATTCGCGGCGGCGACCCGCAGCTCGCGCCCAAACGCGTCGCCGATTCCCAAATGCGGCTCGCGGTGTTGATGAATCCCGAACAGGCGAATTCACTCGGCGATGTGCATGGCGGTGAAATCATGAAATTGGTGGACGAAGCCGGCGCATTGACCGCGATGAAACATGCCCGTCAAATCGTCGTCACGGTCGCGATGGATTCCATGAAATTTCTTTCGCCCGTTCACGTTGGCGATTTGGTCACGCTCAACGCGTCAGTGAATTACGTCGGACGCACTTCGATGGAAGTGGGCATTCGCGTACACGCGGAAAACGTGGTGACGGGACAGGTGACGCACACCAATTCCGCGTACGCGGTGTATGTGGCGGTGGACCGCGCGGGACGCACGACGCCTGTACCGCCCCTGATTTTGGAAAGCGAAGATGACCGCCGCCGTTGGGACGAAGGCGCGGCGCGACAGCAGTATCGTTTGACGCAAGCCGATAAAAAATCGAATTCCGCGTAAAGGAACACCATGAACAATCCGACTCAATTTCTGGGTTTCGTTCTGATTCTTGTCAATATCATTTGCGCGTTTTCGCTCGGGGCGCAAATTCGTTTGACTTATCATCGCAAAAATAACGTCGGCATAAGTTGGGTCCCGTACACAATGGGCCTGACCAATGCGTCCGTGGGACTGGTCTATAGTTTGATGATTGCCGACCTGCCGTTCATTGTCGCCAATTTGGCGTGGGCATTCGTCAACGGTATTATGGTCGTCCTGTTGTTTCTCTATCGCCAACGCGCGAACGTCAACAGCACCTCCGCGTGATGCGGCGCGGCATCCGCAACATCTGACCAAGGAGTCATCCAATGACAAAATTAGCCAATCGCATGCACAATCTCGGCACGGAAACGGCGTTCGAGGTCCTCGTCAAAGCGCGCGCGCTCGAAGCGCAAGGACGCGACATTGTGCATCTCGAAGTGGGCGAACCCGATTTCGCCACGCCGGACAATATCGTCAACGCTGCCATCGACGCGCTTCACAAGGGCGCGACCAAATATACGCCCAGCGCGGGCATCAACGAACTGCGCGAAGCCATCGCCGCGAATATCACGCGCACGCGCGGCGTGCCGGTGCAGCCGTCGCAAGTCGTCGTCACGCCCGGCGCGAAACCGATTATGTTTTATGTCATGCTCGCGTTGGTGGACGCGGGCGATGAAGTCTTGACGCCCAATCCCGGTTTTCCCATTTACGAAAGCATGATTCGCTTTACGGGCGGCATTCCAAAATTTTATCGCCTGCGCGAAGAAAATGATTTTCGTTTCGACCCGAATGAATTTTTGGATCTGGTCAGCGACCGGACCAAACTCATTATTCTAAATTCCCCTCACAACCCGACCGGCGGCGTACTGGCAGAATCGGATTTAGCCATCATTGCCAGAGTCGCCACCGAACGCGATATCCCCGTACTCGCCGATGAAATTTATTGGCGCATGTTGTACGAAGGCAAACATCACAGCATTTTGCAATTTGAAGGCATGCCCGAGCGCACGATATTGCTCGACGGGTTTTCCAAAACGTATTCGATGACCGGCTGGCGGCTCGGCTTTGGCGTGATGAATGATGCGCTCGCGCCGCACATTACGCGCTTGATGACCAACTCGAATTCGTGTACCGCCGCGATGATTCAATGGGCGGGGGTCGAGGCATTAAAGGGCGACCAAACTGCCGTACAGCACATGATTGAAGCATTTCTCGGACGCCGCGATGCGATTGTGGAAGGACTGAATGAAATCCCGGGGATTTCGTGCAAACGCCCGCGCGGCGCGTTTTATGTGTTTCCGAATGTGCAGCAAATCGGATGGTCGTCAAAAAAACTCGCGGACTATATTTTGAACGACGCGGGCGTCGCGTGTTTGAGCGGCACCGCGTTCGGCGAATACGGCGAGGGCTATTTGCGTTTCAGTTACGCCAACTCGCTTGACAATATTCACAAAGCGTTGGATCGCATCCGCGACGCGGTGATAAAAATTCAGGACTGATGCTGAAAAAAAAATCGCCTCACACGAGGCGATTTTTTTATATCACGAATACATTTCCGGTTTCAGCACGCCGATGTAGGGCAGGTTCCGATAGAGCTCGTCAAAGTCCAAACCGAAACCGACAACAAATTCATTCGGAATGTCAAAACCCACATAATCGAGCAAAATATCCACTTCACGGCGTTCCTGCTTGTTGAGCAGCGTGCAAATTTTCAGACTCGCGGGATTGCGCGCGCGCAGTGTTTCAATCATATAGTGCAAGGTATGCCCCGTATCAATTATGTCTTCGACAATCAACACGTGGCGCTGCTCGATGCTGGCATTCAAGTCCATGAGAATCCGCACCACGCCCGACGACTCGATGCGTTTCCCGCCGTAGGACGAAATCGCCATGAAATCCAATTCATGTGGAATGGACATGGCGCGCGACAAATCGGACATAAACATGACCCCGCCTTTTAGCACACACACCAACAGCGGACGCAGGTCGGCGTAATCGTGCGCGATTTGCGCGCCCAGCTCAAAAATCCGCGCTTGCAGGCGGTCACTGGGAATCAAAATTTTGGCGAGATTGTCTTCGAGGCGCATAAGCCGGCTCCGTTTGGGGAAAACTTGAGTTGCCTTGTGCTGATAAAAAGATTCTAACACCGAATCTTGAAACTGCAACCGCGACACTGTCGAAAAATTTGACCTATACTGCTTCGCGGCTATAATAGCCCATTGCGTCTGTAGGACGCAATTCCGATTTGCAAGCAAGGTTTGGCGCGGCGAATGCGGCGCACAGGAAGGAAGTTGCAAGACATGGCTGAAGAAATTGTTTTATCCGTTAAACCACGCGAGATTGTGGGCAAACAAGTGCGCGCGCTGCGGCGCGCGGGTTGGATTCCGCTTTCGGTCTATGGCGCAAACGTCGCCGCGCGCAGCATGCAAGCCGAAGAACGCACGCTGCGCGCGGTCTTGACCAAAGCCGGACACAATCGGCTCATCCGCCTCGAAACCGGCGAAGGGTCCGGCAACGTGGTCATTGCGCGCGAAATTCAGCGCGAACCCATCAGCGGGAAATTGTGGCATGTGGATTTTCAAGAAATTTCAATGACCGAAAAAATGGAAGCGCAGGTGCCGGTTGTCCTTCAAGGCACTTCGACTATTGTCAAGAGCGGCAATGGTTTGTTGATTCGCGGACTGGAAGAAATTTCCATCCGCGTCCTGCCGACCGACCTCATTCCCGAAATTCATGTGGATGTATCGGGGCTGCAAAATATCAACGACTCGATTCATGTGTCCGATTTGAAATTGGGCGACAAGGTGGAGATTCTCACCTCACCCGATGAATTGCTTGCCAAAATCATTCCAGTCAAAGAAGAAGTGGTTGCGACCGAAGCGCCCGTTGCTACCGCCGAAGTCGAAGTGGTTGCCAAAGGCAAGAAAGAAGAAGAAGACGAAGGCGAAGCCAAGAAATAATTTTGGTCTTGCTCAATCCGCGCGTCGCGTTCAATGTCGCACTGCTGCATTGCGCGTACGCCCGACCCCAAGGATTTTTGCGATTGGGAATGCAGGCGCTGCCGCAGGTCGCCTCGTGCATTCCTCGACGCGATGCAGTTAATCGCTACGATGCCGGTCATCGCGCC
>CAZXYP010000141.1:0-12625 GCA_964644955.1 uncultured Anaerolineales bacterium
AGCGATCGGTCGCGAGCCGGGCCACGCCGGTCGCCGGTCCGTCGGTCTCGACCAATGCGTGGCTCGTGCCTTCCAAAGACATGGTGGGCGCGTTCAACGACCACATTGAATTCTGGGCGTCCGGTTTCGGCGCGAACGAAACGCTGAACTGCTGGACCACTTCGCCGGACGGGCGCGCGGTTCGGTTTGGATTGGGCGGCAGCTTTGACGAAATCAAAGTCGGTCCGGACGGCTCGGGCGTCATTCACTTGACCACCGGCTCGTACATTATCTCGCCCGATGACCCCTTCTACTTCGGCTTTACCGTATACCCGCAAATCAGTGAAGGTTCGCTGGGTGTGTGGAAGATGACCTGCCGCGGTATTGCGAGCGGCACTACGGCGATTGCCGAATACACGGTGTACGGTTACGAAACCGCTCCGTAAAGCGTGTCTGGTATTGAGAAAGAGGAACCTGAGATGTTGCATCTCAGGTTCTTTTTTTACGGTGGCGCGGATGAAAATCAGTATCGCTTTTCAAACCGACAAACCTCTTGCCGCATACGGCGCGCTCGCGGCGCAAGCCGAAGCGTATGGTTTCGATGCGGTAACGGTGTACAACGACCTGTTGTATCAACCCGCGTGGCTGCCGCTGATGGAAATGGCGCGCGCGACGAAACACATTCGCGTCGGCGTCGCGGCGGTAAATCCGTTCACGTGCCATCCCGTCAACATCGCGGGCAATATCGCGCTGATTGATGAAGTATCGAACGGACGCGCGTATTTGGGCATCGCGCGCGGCGCATGGCTGGAGTTTTTGAACATCGAGCCGCCGCGTTCGACGCGCGCAATGCGCGAAGCGATGGAATGTGTCAAACATTTGCTCGCGCGCAAAACGGAACCGTATCGCGGAAAATTTTTTTCGCTTGCGGGCGGCGACACACTGCGCTGGAACATTTTGCGCGCGGACATTCCGATTCTTTTGGGAACATGGGGCGAACAAACCATACGCGCATGTTTGCCGCACGTTGCCGAAATCAAACTCGGCGGCACGACGAATCCCGCATTGGTGAAACGCGTGCGCGAATTTTTGCATCGCGAATGTGAAAAAATCGGACGCGCACCAAACAGCGTTGGCATCGTCGTCGGCGCGGTGAGTGTGGTTGATAACGATGGCGCTGCCGCGCGCGCGTTGGCGAAACGCGAGGTCGCGTTGTATTTGCCGGTGGTGATGGCTTTCGATAAAACGTTGGAGATGGATGGAGACTGGAGATTGGAGCTTAGAGACTTTGCGGCGCGCGGTGATTCTGAAAATGTGGCGCGGATGATTTCAGATGACCTGTTGAAACATTTCGCGTTCGCGGGAACGGTGGATGAAATTGCAGAGCAAACGCGTGCGTTGTTTGACGCGGGCGCGTCGCGTGTAGAATTCGGCACGCCGCATGGTTTTACGGAAGAGGAGGGAATGCGGTTGTTGGGGATGGTGATTAGAGATTGGAGATTGGAGACTGGAGATTAGAGACCGGGAGGTTGGGTGATTTTTGATTTCTGATCTTTGATTGTTGATTGGAGAAATGCGATTTGCGATATGCGAATTGCACTACGCGTTAGGTGATTTGCGATTAGCGATGTGCGAACCATGAATGACGAATTTGAACTCTATGATTTGAAACTTGTGGTCACGGAAATTCGCGGCAACTGCACCTGCAACATGCGCGTCGGCGATTGCGTGGAACTGTGCGGCGGAAAATTTTCGCTGCCCGAAAACGCGGATTTTTGTTTGTACGCCTTTCAAGCGGCGATTCCGCTGCTGCCCGCGAAACAGCGGCGCAATCATCCCGCCGATTGGATGGAAACGGACGCGTTCATTGCGTGTCCGGACCCCGCCTGCGGTTTGATTATGGAGATTCAACGCACGGGCACGCGCGTATTGAAACACGACGACGTGAGCGCGACGCGTTGGGATGACGAAACGTCTGCGGCGATAGAATGATTCGCACGTGCGAAAGCGAATCGGCATAAAATTCCCGCGTTCGAGGGGAAAAAATAAAGGTATTTCCAAATTTCCCCATCGTGCGTATAATACACATGTTCTATTCCAACGACGATGACACAAGGCAACTCCTCCGGTAAATCTCCGCGTCCGCGCGGCAGTGCGCGCAAAGCGCCGCCGCCCGCGTCCGCGCGCTTGAATCTCACGCCCGCACAACAAGAACAGATTGTGGCGGGAATCTTGCTTGTCATTGCCGCGCTCACCGCGTTCGGCGCGTTCAATCTGTCCAGCGGCAACATTTTGGATGGGTGGACGGGCGTGCTTTCGGTGTTGTTTGGGTGGGGACGCTTTCTCGCGCCGTTCTTTTTTGCCGGCTTTGGCATTTGGCTGCTGCTCGATTCGTTGGACATGCGTCCCGACATTGGTTGGGAACGTCCGCTCGCGCTCATTCTCGCGTTTTTCTGCATCGCCACGTTTCTCCAAATCATCGCGGTCAATTTCATGTCGCTCAGCAAGACTTCGTTTCAAGCCGCGCAAATCGGTTTGGGCGGTGGACTGATGGGACACTTGTTGTACGATGTTTTGGTCGGCGGTTTGGGTTTGGCAGGCGCGCTGCTGGTGCTGCTAGTGGTGTTTGCCATCGCGCTGATTCTCTTTTTCAACATTTCCCTGCCGCAGCTCTTTCATGCGTTGGGACAGGGTTGGGGACAGGTGACGGCATTGTTTACGCGCGCACCGGATATAAAAATTGCGCGCAATGGCAGAGAACGTGTGCCGACGGAAATGGTGACCGCGCCGCCAAAAAAGACGACAGACAGCCGGCGACCGACAACAGAGACGATGCCGCGTCTCCCCGCCGATTTTGGCGCGGACGAATTGTTGGTCGAGGAATCGCCCGCGCGCAGTCCCGTCTCGGCGCACATTGTCGGGGGGGGGGGCGCGGCGCAAATCTTGGTGCATCGCGAATGGCGCTTGCCGCGCGTGCCGGACATTTTGGAAGAATCGGTCGAACAGGACGCAAGCCCGCACGAAATCCGCGAACGCGTGAAAAAAATCGAAGAGACGCTGCTGCATTTTGGCGTGCCTGCCAAAGTCGTCGAAGTAAATCAAGGTCCGACGATTACACAGTTCGGCGTCGAACCCGGATTTTTGCAGCAAAAAAGCGCGGACGGCACCATGCGCCCCGTCAAGGTCAAAGTCAACCGCATCAGCGCGTTACAGCACGATTTGGAACTCGCGCTCGCTGCCGCGCCGATTCGCGTCGAAGCGCCGGTGCCGGGCAAAGCCATTGTCGGCATCGAAGTGCCCAATTCGCAAATCTCGCGCGTGAGCTTGCGCGGCGTCATGGAGTCGGAGGAATTTCAACGCGTGCGCGCAAAATCCGCGCTCGCCTTCGCGTTGGGGCAAGATGTTTCGGGGCAGCCCATTGTCGCGGATTTGGCAAAAATGCCGCACCTTCTTGTCGCGGGCGCGACCGGTTCCGGCAAATCGGTCGCGGTCAATGCCATGATTACGTGCATGCTCATGACCAACACGCCCGACGATTTGCAATTTGTCATGGTGGACCCGAAACGCGTTGAACTTTCCGCGTTCAACGGCATTCCGCATTTGCTTGCGCCCGTCGTCGTGGATATGGATTTGGCGGTCGCGGCATTGAATCGCACCGTGCAGGAGATGGACGACCGTTACCGCAAATTTTCGCAGGTCGGCGCGCGCAATATCGAAAACTTTAACGCGCTGCCCGAAGAAAAACGCCGCGGTCCGAAATTGCCGTACTTGATTTTGGTGGTGGACGAACTCGCGGACTTGATGATGACCTCGCCCGACGAAGTGGAACACACAGTCACGCGCCTCGCGCAGATGGCGCGCGCGACGGGCATTCATCTCGTGCTGGCGACACAGCGTCCGTCGGTGGATGTGGTCACGGGTCTCATCAAAGCGAACTTTCCGTCGCGCATTTCGTTCGCCGTGACGAGTCAGGTGGATTCGCGCGTCGTGTTGGACACGCCGGGCGCGGAAAAATTGTTGGGGCGCGGCGACATGTTGTACATGGCAAGCGATTCCTCCAAATTATCGCGCTTGCAGGGTTGTTTTGTTTCCGACAAAGAATTGGAAAAATTGGTGACGTATTGGAAGGGGTTTGTCGAAGTTGTCCCACCGCAAACGACGACCGACAGCGGACGATTGACTACCGGTTCACCGCCCCCCCCGCAATTGCGCGTTTCGCCGTCAGCCGTCAGCGGTCCGTCGTCCGGGCTTCAGCAAGGCGCATTGTGGAATCTCACCGCCGAACCGAAAAAATCCGAAGAAGATGATTTGCTCGACCAGGCGATTCAAATCGTGCAAGACAATGACCGCGCGTCGGTTTCGTTACTCCAGCGCAAACTGCGTATCGGTTATTCGCGCGCCGCGCGCTTGATGGAATTGTTGGAACAAAAAGGTTATGTCGGGCAGGACGAAGGTCCAACCAAAGGACGCGCGGTCTTGCCGCCCCCCCCCCCAATGCCCGCGCCGAAACCGTCGCCCGCGAAAACCGGCGCGCCCGCGCCGAACAATCCGGCATCGCAAGCATCCGGTCGCGCGAGTACAAATTCCGCGCCGCCGCAAACGCCGCCCCGTTCCAACACGCCTACCGCCAACGCATCCGCAAAAACGCCAACGCCCGATTCTCACGCGGAACGCAAGTTTGTTGAAAATGACTTGGACGGCTTTGACGATTGGACGGATGAGGATTGGGCGGATTTAGACAAAAGTTAGTTGTTCTCAAGGGTGTTTGACGTCTGGCGTATTGAGCGTATACTCAGCCGCAACGATTGTCTTGCAAAAGATGAAAACTTTTGTCTGGAGCGAGGACAAGAATCAACAGCTCAAAAGAGAGCGTGATATATCTTTCGAGCAAGTGCTTGTCCACATCGCTGCAGGAGATTTGCTCGATGTCGTCGAGCATCCAAATCCGAACAAGTACAACGCGCAGCGCATCTTTATCGTCAAAATACGTGATTACGCGTGGCTCATCCCGTTTGTCGAATCCGAGAACGAGATTTTTCTCAAGACAATCATTCCGAGTCGGAAGGCGACAAGACAATATTTGGGAGGCAAGTGAGATGGCGAATGAATTGCAATTGGATGCAGAAGAGCAAGAGCTACTGGATTCGCACGAGCGCGGCGAATGGAGCTCCATCGCCGCACTTCAGGATAATCTTCGGCGTTATGAAGGATATGCTGCAACGGTTCTCGAAACCGCAGGATTCATAAGCATCGTTCTCCCGACACAAGATCTCAAAATGATTCAACGCAAGGCGGCGGAAGCAGGAATGCCATACCAATCTTTTATCGCGAGTGTACTGCACGAATTCGTTTCCGGGCAGCTGGTTGAAAAGGGGCGCACGTGACGCGAGTTCTCGTCATTCCCGGGTCGGTGTTTTTGCCTGTGTGCGCTTGTACATGGAACCGCCCTGCAAACTGCTCAGGGTGAAACACGCGCGACGAACGCAAATTTCAAAGTGGATTTGGACGGCTTTGACGATTGGACGGATAAGGATTGGGCGGATTTGGATAAAGCATAAAAAATGGCGAGCAGAAATGCTCGCCATTTGTTTTCGTCAACTGCATCCGGGAAATTTGAATTTCCCAATCCACGTGCGCCAATTGTTTATGCTCGTGCCTTTGTAGTATTCGGTCGTGTACCAGAACGTGCAGTCGTCGCTCGGGTCCACCGCCAACATCGAATAATCACCCCAGCGCGAAAAAGAGCTGGTCTGTGAACCCTTGCCTCTTTTCATTTTTTCTTCGCCTTGCGCCAAAACATTCAGTGGGTCGGAGACAAGACGTCCGGCATAGAAAATGCCCGGATACATGGAGGCGGATGATTTGCTGAAACCGACAGCGAGATTGCCTTGCTTGTCCATCGCCGCGCTGCCCATCCAACGCCACTTGGTATCGTCGGGCAGATAGGTATTTTGTTGATAAATCGCCGGCACGCCGGCCGTGACGCGAATTTCGTACCAGCGGATGGCAGTGCGCTGCTGTGCGTACACGGTGTGATTGGTCACGAGCGTCTCGTACGAACCAAAGTTGCGATATTGCAGGCGATACATGGTGCGGTCGCTGATGGCGTCAAGTTTGCTCGAGGTGCCTTTTTGCGGCACACAGTTGCGATTGAAACCGCACGCGATGCCGTTGAATTTTTTCACTTTCAAGTTGGCAATGTTGGTCAGCGTTGTGTTGCCCGGCGTGACCCAATTCGGCACCATTTTCCAAATCGCCATTTGGTCTTGTGGAATGTTGGCGGGGTCCCACGCCATGTCCTGCACTTCGGCAAAGTAATTGCCGCTGCCGGACGGCAGGGTCGTGCCGTCAAAATCGGCGGGCAGCATGCCGCCCCAATCGTTCACGCCAAGATTGTAATAAATCACCGTCGCGTTTTGCCCGAGCAACATTTTTTGGCGTTCGAACGCGAGGAGCGCGGCGCCGCCCCAACTGTTGCCTTTGAACAGGTTGGCGGTCATGTAGTATCCGTCAGGCATGATGCCGAATTTGCCGTAATCGTTCAGCAGCCACGTGCTCCCTGATTTCGGAAAAATGTACCAATACCGGTACCACGTCCCCAACGGGTCAGCGGTGGTTGAAATGGCAAAGCATTGATAATACGGACCGGTGGTAAACACGTTGGCGAATTGGGAAAAGAACCAGCGGTCGGCGAGTTGATCATACAAAATAACCGGGTCGCCGTCATTCGTCGTTTCACACGCGTTACCGACGCCGGAAAACAATGTATTGTTCGCCGCGGGACCGTACAGCGATGTCCCATTCTTGTCCCAAATTTGAAACGCGGTATTGACAGTTTGAATGTAATGGTTCGGACCGACATCTCCGTTCGTGTCGGGCGGCAAACAGAAACATTCGGACGTGTTGTAATTGATACCGTCCCAGCCCGCGCTTGGCGCGGGCATGCTTTCGATATCGGGAACACCTTTCGGATTGTTGATGGCTTCGTCCTTATCCGGCGTGCCAAACGACGGCGCTTTGCCTGTCGCAAGACTGCGCGGCGCATACGCTTGATTTTGCGCGTACGTCAGCACATTCGGATAACCAATCATTTCTGTCAAGGGACGTGAAATGTCATGCTGCATCATCACATCCACCACCGGTCCCGTGATACCGGCTGCCTGAACGGTTTCGACAGGCGATGCGGCGGCGAGCAAGAGCAAGGCAAACAAAGCAATCACGACCAATAGAGCAGCAGATATACGCATACCACACTCCGTAAAAAATGAATCGTTGCCGTCGCGCGAGAGTGCGCGCAGCAAACTTAACCGACCAACGCGAGCGCGCCCCACAGAGGCGCGTCGTCGCCCAATTGCGCGGGCTGCACGTCAACGCCATCGCGCAACTCGGGCATCACATTCGCGCGCGCGGCGGCGCGCACGTTTTCGAAATACTGTATGCCCGCTTGCGTGACGCCGCCGCCCAAAATCACGCGCGCGGGATTCATCAAACAAATCACATTCCCAATCGCGAAACCTAAATTGCGCGCGGCTTGCGCCATGATTTCGCGCGCCAACGCGTCGCCTTGCGCGGCGGCTTGATGCACGCGCAAACCGGTGAGCTGCGAAGCATCATTCGCAATCAGTCCGCGCAAAATTTCACCGCGCTGCGGTGCGCGTTCCAATGCTTCGCGTGCCATCCGCGCAATCGCGCGCCCGCACGCCATTTGCTCTACACAGCCGCGTCGTCCGCACATGCACGGCGGTCCGTGCGGATCAATGACCATGTGTCCGATTTCACCTGCGAGTTCATTGGCGCCGCGATAGATTTCGCCGTTCAAAATCCAACCACCGCCGACGCCCGTGCTGACTGTGATATACAACAGACTCGCGCAGTCGCGCCCCGCGCCAAAGCGCGCTTCACCCAATGCCGCCACGTTCGCGTCATTGTCCATCGCGACGCGCGTGTGAAATGCTTGCGCGACCTTGTCGCACAACAAAACATTTTCCCAACCGGGAACGTGATGCGAAAGCACGACCAGCCCTTGACTCGCGCGTACAGGTCCGCCGAAACTGATGCCGATGGCGTCCGGTGTCTCGCCGCTCAGCAATTGGCGCGCCATGTCGCGCATGACCGCGTAATCATACGCGCCGTCCGCGCCGGGCGGCGAGGCGCGGCGTTCCAACGCGTCGAGATGATACGCGCCGTGCGCGTCGCGAACAAAGGCCGCGCACGTATTTTTTGTCCCGCCAAAATCAAATGCCAAAATCATTTTGCTTGTGCGGGATATTTTTGTTTAAGCGTGGCGACGAGCGCATGACACAGCATGAGGTGAACGTCTTCAATCTGTTCGTACGAGGCAGAAGGAATTACAATACAATGCTGCGCGAGTTGTGCGAGTTTGCCGCCCTCGAAACCTGCAAACCCGATAGTACGCAAGCCCAACGCGTTCGCCGTCTCGACTGCACGCAGCACATTCGGCGAATTCCCGCTCGCGCTGATGGCAATGGCAACGTCGCCCGCGCGCGCCAGCGTCTTGAGCGGTTCGGCAAAAACGCTGTCATATCCTTCGTCATTCGCATACGCCGAAAACATTGCCATGTTGTCATTCAAGCACGTGACGCGAAAATGCGGCAGATGGGCGCGGCGTGTGTTTTTGCTCAAATCGGCGGCAAAATGGGAAGCGGTAGTCGCGCTGCCGCCATTGCCGAATACAAAAATGTGTCGTCCTTCGGCGCGCGCGCGTTCCAAAATGTCCAACACCGCGTCGAGCGGCGCGACGGGGATTTGGTCACGCAGGCGGACGTGTGCGTCAAAATAAGCGTCAAATGCATTCATGGGTACAATCCAAAGCGCAAACGCGCTAAATTATAGTGCGAGATGAAACAATCAACAATTTTTTGCGTATATAATTCGTGGTGCGCGTCCCAGATAAAACGCGCAAGGAGTAAACAAATATGCCGGGACTCTTGCAAGAATTATTGGCGGGCAATTTCAGTTCGCCGTTATCGTGGGTGTTTATCATTTTCACGCTGTTGGCGTTTTACTTTTTGTTTCGCCTCGCGTGGCTGTTTTTCGTCAAGGGCGATAACTTTACCGAAAGTGTCGAAGGGCGCCGACAGGTCAAGAATACGGTGCGGACGTTGGTGATTTGCGTTGCCATCGCGTTGTTCACGGGATTCCTTTTCCAATTCCTGTACGTCGGGCGGCAGGCGGCGGAAGCGAGCGCGCCGGGCGCGGCGGAGGGCTTTTTCAATTGGTTGCTGGGCAAATGACGAGGGGCAGGATGCAGGATGCAGGATGCAGGGTGCAGGATGCAGGATGCATGAAATCGCATCCTCTGCACTCAGCACTCAATGCTCAGCACTCAACGCTTAATGCTTAATGCTCAGCACTCAATGCTCAATGAATCATAGAACGCGATTGTTTTGGGTTGCAATCGTCTGCGCGTTGTTGTTGACAATGGGCAGCGGTCTGGTCGCGCACGCGCAAGACCCGACACCGCAGCCGACCTCGCCCCCGGCCCGTCTCCCAACGGGAGAGGGGAGTTTATTGCCGCAAATTCCCGAATTGGATAAAGTATATGCGATTGTGCAGATGGTGAGCGATTTGGCGCAGGGCAAAGTCACCAATCCTGACCAACTGTTTGCGCAGTCGAAAGAGTCCGCGACCGAAATGCTCGAACAACACGGCGCGGGCATTTTCTTTTTGGATTTCGCCGACCCGAATCTGCCCATCAATCAATTTGTCGGAACCATCGCGAGTACGCTGCTCGCGCTGACGCCGCTGTATGTGTTTGCGTACGTGGTGATGTTGGCGTACAGCGTTTATAAAGAGAAACCGATTCCGAATCCGATTTTGTATGCGGCGCTGGTGATTGCGGTGATGGTGTTTCTCGCCGCGTTCGCCGTCATCATGCGCGGCATGAGCGACCTCGGACGCGCGTTAGCGGCGACGTTGAGCGGCAGCGGCGACCAAAACTTTTTCGCGCAAGCCACGCTGCTTGACGAGGTATTGCGCATCTTGCAGAATTTGCAAAACAACGGCGGCTTACTCTCGGTCATTTCGCTCGTGATTTCGATTGTGCTGGCGTTGATTGTTTTGGCGGAATTGGTCTATCGCGGCATTGCGTTGATTCTTTTGCGGTTGTTGAGTGTGTTGGTGATTCCGTTTTCGATTTTATTGGAAGGCACGCGTCCGAAAACGGCGGGGCGCGTGATTGCGGGTTTCTTTGAATCGTGGTTTGATTTGGTGACCAAAGTCGCGGTGCTGCTCATTGTGCTGGCGCTCGCCGCCGCGTCGAACTTTGCGGAATTTACGTGGCTCGTTTTGCCCGCGGGTTTATTGCTCGTCGTTTTGTCGTGGAAATTTTTCAGCATCCCGTTTGTGATGGTACGCGACGCGGTCGGGCGCGCATGGGACGATATGGTTCCGGCGGATGCGGGCGGATACGCGTCCGCAGATTTGCCGTCGTCGGCAGAAGCCGCGCGCGCAAAAGAGATTGATGAAGCGCGCAAGCGGATGATGGAGGAATAACGCGTGGAGCGGGGAGCGAGAGGCGAGATATGGGGAACGAGAAACTGGAAACGGCTACTGTAAAATGGCAGCTGTCCAAAGAGCTTATCGAACGAAACCCTGACATTTTGAGCGGCACACCGGTATTTCGTGGCACGCGAGTTTCGATTCAAACATTGTTTGATTATTTGCAAGGTGGAGATTCGCTCGATGAATTTTTAGATGATTTTCCATCGGTGACGCGCGAGCAAGCGATTGGAGTTTTGGAATTTGCAAGACAGTTGGTATTGGCGCACAGCTCTGAAAAAAAATGAAATGCTCCGCATTCGGAATCAAGGTAAATCTGAAATCTGAAATCTGAAATGAAAAATGTTCCTTCCTCCCGCGCAGTATTTCTCACGCGTCTTTGGGCTTTTCTCAATTACCAAACAACCATCGGTCTCACATGGTTGGAATTGCTCGCGCTTACGTTCGCGGGATTGACGCTGGCATGGGTGGGGCTGCGGGATTGGGCGGGCATTGCCATTGCCGGACCGCTGGCGTTGTATCTGGTGTTTTTTGGGTTCTATCGTTGGTGGCGTTTCGGCGTCGGCGGCTTGCGCGCGTTGTATGAATGGTTGTTCAAACCGTTGACCTTGCCTTCCGAGAAACGCGAAGCGAAAATTTATTTGCTTGTCATTGTCGCTGCCGCGTTGGTGGGAATCGTCTTGCTCGGGTTGGCGGATTGGCGCGCGGGCATGTTGGGCGCGTTGGCGTTTGGCGTGGCGGCGCTGTTGTTTTGGCTCGTCGCGCAGCGTGAAACGAACGGCGGCGCGTTGAATCTCAACACGGTCGCGGGTCGCTTTCAGATTCAAACCATCGAGCGCGACGGAACGGTGGTCACACGCGACGGTTCGCGCGTGCAAATGGCTTTGCTCACCATCGGACGCACCGGCTACAAACCTGCGCTTGCAGCCGCCGATGTCGCGGATACGTTGACGAAATTCCTCGCCTATCTCGCGCAGCACGAAGAAGGCGCCGTCCCCATCAAACTGTTTTGGCTCACCGATTATCATCTCGGACAACTCGACCTTTCGGACAGTGACGGAGCAGGGCGCGTGCCGCCGGAATATCTTGCCGCCTTGCAAGACCTCGCGCAATCGGGCGCAAAACGCGCGCGCGTTGTGCTGACCGGCATTGTGTATCCGACGCATGTGCATGACCGCCTGCGCGATTGGCTCGGCGCGTTGGACTTGGGCTTGTCTCCGCTCGGCGCATACGCGTCGGAATCGTTCTTGCGCATGTTGTTTGGCGGCGAAAGCTTGCTCGCGCAGATTCAGCAGGCAACGCTCATGGACGCGGGCGCGTTACCGCGCGTGGCGTATCGCGGGTACATTCCCGAACAATTGACGTTTGGCGCGCAGTTGACGGCGCGGGCGCGCGAACAGCAAAATGTTTTGCAGGCGCTGCGCGTCAACACGCCGTTTCACGAAGCGCGCGACGCGTTGATGCGCGCGTTGGGCGCGGCGGACGGGCTGTTGTGCGTGACCGTGACGCCTTTGCCGCGCGATACGAGCGCGACGGAATTGCGCGGGCAATTGCTCGCGGCGCGCGTGCCGGGTTTGGGGCGTCCACGTCAGGCGAAACAGATGCGCGACACATTGGAAAAACTCGAAGACAAACGTTCGCTCGAATATCTGTTTGATACCGAAACGGTTTTGGTGACGTGGGGCAAAGACGACCGTGAGGCGCAGGTGAATCAAAATTTCGCGGCGTCGTATTTGACCGCGTTGAATCTCTCGCCGTTGACGGACCGCGCGTTGGATGATTCGATGGCGTCGTGGCTGCCGGTGTTGGGCGGGAGACGTTCCGCCGGAACGTCTCTACCGATGCGGTTCATTGAATGGCTGACTGCGCCGCCGCGTGCGCCGCAGCAGCGTTTGCTGACGTCGCAAGTGTTGTCAACCCTCGCGCGCGAAGAGGGCAGTGACATTCATCTCGCGGACGCGCGCAATCGCATTTTGTTGGGGCGCAGTGTGATGGCGGGCAAAGAAGGTTTGCGCTATGCCGATTTTCGGTCGGACACGGGTCCGGTTTTGTTGGTGAGCGACCAGGGGGGGGGGAACACTTCGACGATGAGTGTGTGGTTTTTGCTGCGCCTGCACTTGTTGAA
>CAZXYP010000142.1:0-12477 GCA_964644955.1 uncultured Anaerolineales bacterium
GGACGAATATAACATGACGATAGCGCTTTGTCAAAGTTTCGCGGATTGTGTGATAGTGCGATGGTGCGATAGTACGTTCGTGCGATAGTGCAATTGTGTGACAGTGCGATAGGCGATTTGCGATTCGCCATCTGCCATCTGCAATTTGCCATCTGCCATCAGCGAAATTATAATCTTGTGCGTGTCTGTAAACCTCCGGCGCGCCGCGTTCTCAAGCGCCAATGTCAACATTCTCTATCCCGTCCTCGCCCTGCTCCTTTCGATTTTTGCAATCGCTCCGCTGTGGTATCCGGGATTTTTTCAATCGCATACGGGTTATGCCGCTGTCTATAACGTCATTGACCTCGACCAACAGCTCGGGAACTTGACGTGGGCGCCGACGTGGGGACGCGCGTTCGATTTCTTGCGCGCGGATGCGCCTTTTGCGTATTGGCTCGCCGAAATGTTTCATCGCTTCGGCGTGTCGTATCTCGACGCGGTGAAATTTACGTATGCGCTCGCGTTTGTCGTTTCCGCCTACGCGATGTTTGTCTTGGCGAAACGCATGTTGAAAAATGACGCGGGCGCGCTGCTCGCCGCCACGCTGTATTTGTATTTCCCGTACCACATTGCCCTCGTGTATCAACGCGGCGCGTTCGGTGAAGCGGTGGCGTATGCGCTGTTTCCGCTTGCATTGTACGCATTGCACAAAATCGAAAACGATCCGCGTTCGTTGATTTTTCCTGCCGTCGCAATGCTGCTGCTCACATTGACGCAAACGGGACTTGCCATTGTGTTTGGCATTTTCGCGTTGGCGTGGTTGTTTTTCATGCGGCAAAAATCAGAACGCGGCTTGATATTGCGCGCACTCTTGGCAATTGGGGTGGGCATCGCGCTCGGTCTGGCAATTCGAGCGCCGTCTATTTTTGCCCAAGCGCAAGCAATTGTGCCAAATGGTTTTGTGCCTGCGTTTATATATCCGTTCCAATTTTTCACGGCGACGTGGGGGAATGCGCAGCCGCGCGGCGTGTTCACGCCCGAACGCGCAAGCGAAGAAGCGGCGTATCAAATCGGCATTGCGGCGATGGGCTTGACGATTCTGACATTGGCGTTGTTGTTTCGCGGCGGACGCGAAAACGCGCGCGCGAATCCCGCGTATCGCGCTGCGGTGGTCAATGTTTTGTTTGCCGCAGGGCTGCTGGTGTTGATGCTGCCGTGGCTGGAACCGTTGTGGAATTTCACCTTGAGTTTTGTTTTGCAGTATCCGTTTCAATTGTTGAGTTTTGTCGCGCTGTCACTTGCATTCGTCGCAGGCGCGTTGATTTTGGCGGACGAACGTTTTGCGGAAATTCCACTGCTCGCCGCGTTGGTGATTGTGCCTGTCCTCGCGGTGTATCCGTACTTGTCGCCGCAATTCTTTGAACTGAATCCGACCAAGCCCGCGCTCGCGATTTTCAATGATGAATTCGCGCTGCTCGACGCGAAAATTGTGCGTCCGCCCGGTGTGTGGCGGCACGGCGCGACGGTGGAACTCGATTTGACGTGGCAGGCGTTGAAACAACCGAATCGCGATTACACGGTGTTTTTGCATGTCGTGGATGCAAATGGACAGCAGTGGGGCGCGACGGACGAGAAACCGCAAGGCGGCGAGCTTTCGACGTTGAAATTGCAGCCCGGTCAAGTCATCAGCGACACACACTCGGTACAAATCAATTTGGACGGTCCGCCCGAGGGCTATCACCTTCGGCTCGGCATTTATCCGACCGCGACGGGACAACCCGCGCCGACGGAAACGGGCGCGACGGAAATTCGGATTGAGGAAAATCAATAGTGGCAGGACACAAGCCGCAAGCGACAAGAATCTTTCGACTTGCGACCTGTATCCTGTAACTTGTATCTTGTAACTTGCGACCTGCCATTACCATCAATCGCTCGCCGGACGGCAGTGGGCTGAATGCTCTCCGTCGTTTATTTGGGCGCGCCGGAATCAAAATGACACTTGACCGTCATGCGTTGGCGTTGGGGTTGGTGTCGCTGCTGACGCTCGGTCCGATGCTGCAAGCGGGCTATTTCTGGGGCGCCCATGACGCGCGACATTCGGTGTACTTTTTGTTTGAATTTGACCGCGTGTTTCGCGACGGCGTGTTGTACCCGCGCTGGTTTCCCGACATGACGTATGGGTACGGCTATCCGCTCTTTAACATTTATGGTGCGCTTGCGTTTTATATCGGCGAAGTTTTTCACCTCATCGGTTTTGATTTTGTCACAGCGGTAAAAATTGTTTTTGCGTTGGCGTGGGTGTTGTCGGGTTTGGCAATGTACGGTTTCGTAAAACGCGTGTTTGAAAACAAGAACGCGGCTTTTCTCGCGGGCTTGCTGTACGTGTTTATGCCGTATCATTTGATTGATGTGTATGTGCGCGCGGCGTTGGCGGAATCGGTGGCGCTGGTTTTTTTGCCGTTGACGCTGTGGGCGTTCTATAACACCGTACACGATAGAAACATTCGCAGTGTCTTGTTTGCGGCATTCGCGTACGCGGGCATGGTGTTTGCGCACAATGGCATCGCGCTGTTATTTACGTTGGTTCTCGCCGCGTGGATTGTGTTTTTGATATTGCGTACGCGCGATTTGAAACACAAATTTTTCTCGAAAGAGAATATCTTTGGTTTGATTCGCAACGCGTTGCCGACGTTGGGAGCAGTCGCGCTCGGCTTGGGGCTCACGGCGATTTTTATGCTGCCCCTGATTTTGGAATACCGCTATATCAATGTCGCGCAGTGGACGCAAAATTATTACAATTATCAAGACCATTTCGTCGAAGCGTTTCAATTGTTCAGCCCGCTGTGGGGTTTCGGCATCAGCAATCTCGGTCCGGTGGACGGCTTGTCATTCCAACTCGGAGTCGTACCGGTGATTCTGGCGTTCTTTGCGTTATTCGTCATTGCAAAAAATCCGAATCAAAAACGCGCGTATGTTTTATTCTTTTTCGTGCTTACACTCGTCGTCGTGTTTTTGATGTTTGAATTTTCACAGCCCGCGTGGCGCGCGTTCGGTCTCGCAAGTGTGGCGCAGTTTCCGTGGCGCTTGCTGACGCTTACGATGGTATCGCTGTCGGTCGTCGGCGGCAGTGTGATGCTTTTGCAAGACGACAGACCACAGACGGCGGACGACGGGTCCCAATCTCCAGTCTCCGGTCTCATGGCTCCAGTTTTTCGTCTCTCTTTGATTGCCCTCTCCGCGCTCGTCATTCTCGGCAGTTTTTCGTACATTACCGCGCAAAATATTTTGGAACCGAAAGAAGGTCCGGTGAGTTTGGCGGGACTGATGGCGTTTGAAAATTCCGCTAACGAGATGACCGGCACGACGGTGTTTGCGCAAGAACAGCCGCGCTGGTCGCCGCTCGCGGACAATTATGTCGCGGGCAAACGCGTCAATACCAAAATTGATTTCAGCACGGTGCCGGAATGGCTTTTTATTCGCGTGACGCGCGACAGTTTGCGGACGACGGGCGAGCGTGTGGATTACAACGCGCCGAACGGCGACGCGACGATTGTGTTTAATGTGCAAATGTATCCCGGCTGGCGCGCGTACTTGACGCCGTCGCGTTCGAGCAAAGTTGTGCGCGAACTGCCGATTGAAATCGAGCCGCCCTACGGACGCATCAAGGTGACACTGCCGCAAGGCGAACACGGCGTGATGCTGCGGTTTGAAGATACACTGCCGCGCACGGTGGGAACCAGCATCACCGGTATTTCATTATTGCTTGTGTTGGGATTATTGATTTGGGATTGGCGTTCTCGCGCGCGGACGTTAGAACGTTCTAACGTTTGAACGTTTTCCAACCTTGCGCACCATTCGTGTTTCCCCTCAGTTTGTCGTCCTCCTCGCGTTTGCGACGCTCATTGCCGCGCCGTTGACCGCGCCCGGATATTTCATGTTCGCGCATGACGCGCGACACACCGTGTACTTTATGCAAATGTTCGACGCGGCAATACGCGACGGCGCGCTGTATCCGCGTTGGGCGACAGACATGGTGTTTGGGTACGGGTATCCGGTATGGCTCATTCTCGCGCCGCTCCCGTACTATGGCGCGGAATTTTTTCACCTGCTCGGTTTAGATTTTCCATCTGCCGTCAAAGCGATGGAAGCGGTGGGTTGGTTTGCGAGCGCGTTCGGCATGTATCTGTTCGCGTCGCGTGTGATGGATAAAAACGCGGGATTGGTCGCGGGCGTCGCGTATTTGTTCGTGCCGTATCACGTCGTGGATTTGTACGTGCGCGGCGCGATGCCGGAATTTCTCGCGTTCGTTTTTCCGCCATTTGTCTTGTGGGCAATCCATCAAATTTTTTCCACGCGCCGCGCGTTTTATATTCCCCTTGCCGCGCTCGCGTACGCCGGTATGTTGTTGACGCACGTGCAAATGACGGTGCTGTTTTCGCCCGTCATTCTCGGATACATTCTTGTCTTGTGGTGGAGCGACAGACGACAGACGACGGAGTCACCCGTTCACCCCGTCACCCGCTCACCTCTTCATCGCCTCACTGCATCCCCCTTCTTTCGCTCCATTCTCGCGCTCGCATGGGGTGTCGCCATCGCCGCTGTTTTTTTTCTGCCCGTTGCGTTGGAACAAAAATATCTCACCAGCGACCCGTTGATTGGCGGATTTTTTAATTTTCGTTTGCATTTTTTGAATCCGTCGCAATTGCTTTCCCCATTCTGGGGTTACGGCTATGCGGGCATCAACGGCAACGACCAATTCAGTTTGCAGCTCGGCATCATGCCGCTGTTTTTCGGAATCCTCGCGCTGTTCACATTGAAACGCGCGGAACGCGCGAGCGCGCAGCTGATATATTTCGCATTGGTGACGTTGGGCGCGGTGGTGGCGATGTTGTCGGTTTCAACGCCGCTGTGGGAAATCGCCGCGCCCATCGTTGCCTTTGTGCAATTCCCATGGCGCGTGTTGTTTGTGAGCGCGTTCGCGTTGGCGTTTCTCGCAGGCGCGGCGGTGCGCGTAATTTCCCCTCCCTTTGTAGGGGAAGGGGCAGGGGAGAGGTCAGAACCATATCGCGCCGCGTTGGTGTTTTCTTTGCTGATTGCGTTTTCGATGTTTCCATTCGCGCGTCCGCAGTACACCGACACGCAGTTCACGTGGAACACGCTGATGGATTTTCAGGTCAAGGACCGCGAACTCTTGGGCGATACGATTTGGATTCAAGAACGCCCGCAAGATTCGCCGCTCGTGGAGCAATATCGCGCGGGGAACCTTACGACCAAAGCCGTCGTCGTTGAAGGGGAGGGCAGTGTCGAGTTGCTGGAACGCCGCGCGTTGGGCGACACGATTCGCGTGAACGCGGCAACGCCCGCGCGCGTCATGTTTTACACGCGTTATTTTCCCGGCTGGACGGCGACGCTGGACGGCGCGCCGGTTTCCATTGAACCCTACGGCGAGCAAGGGCTGATTGTGTTGAATGTTCCCGCAGGCGTTCACACGGTCACGACGCGGTGGGGAACGACGATGCCGCGTGCAATCGGGGCGATAATTTCTTTGGCGGCGCTCGTTGCCGCGTTGGTTGTGCTTTGGCGCACGCGTCCGCGTTCAACAGACTCGTTTTTAACTTGATGGAAGGAACCGCAATTCTCGCTTCCACACAAACTCGCCTGCCCTAAGCCATATTGCGATACGCGATTCGCCATACGCGATGCGCAAACCTCATTTGTCAATTGTCCAACCTATGCTAGAATCACTGCGCCGCGACCTCCGATTCTCGCGGCGGGCATGATGCAGTTCTATGGAACAAAAACGAATCCTCATCGTGGACGACGACCCCAAAATGGTGGATTTGCTGCGCGTGCAGTTTGAACGCAGCCAATTTTCGGTCATGACCGCTACCAACGGTTTGCAGGGCGAAAAAGTGTTTCGCGCCAATCCCATTGACGTGATTTTGCTCGATGTGATGATGCCGCAGCGCGATGGCTTTGACATGCTGCGTGACGTGCGCGCCATTTCAAGCGTCCCGGTCATTATGCTTTCGGCGTTGGGCGATACCGATAATGTCGTCAAAGGGCTGGAACTCGGCGCGGACGATTACATCGGCAAGCCGTTCGAATTCAAAGAAGTCTTGGCGCGGGTGAATGCGGCGTTGGCGCGTGTGGAACGCGTCAAGGGCACCGAAAAAGAAGCGCGCGTGCAAACCCGCGGCGATGTTTCGCTCGATTTGGACCGCGGGACTGCCGTGATTCGCGGCAAAGAAGTGTCTCTCACGCCGATTGAGTTGGAATTGCTGCATTACATGATGATGCACGCGGGGCGCCTGCTCGAACGCGAAACGCTGCTCCGCGACGTGTGGGGTTATGACTATTTCGGCAAGACGAACTTGGTGGACGTGGCAATCCGACGCTTGCGCGAAAAAATCGAGCCGGACCCCTCCAACCCGATGTATCTCTTGACCGTGCGCGGGCAAGGGTATCGCTTTGCAAGCTAGAACGTTTCATGTCCAGTAATCGTCCCCCCAGCAATCGTCCTCGCAACAAACCGCCGGAACCGTGGCGCATCGAGCGCATGGTGCAGCGCGTGCCTGCACATTTGGGCGAGGAAAGTTCGTTTTCGCCGTGGCTGGTCGTCGGCGCCGTTGCCGTTGTCGCATTGGTCGCGGGCTTGCTGCTGTTCTTTTCCGGGATTCCCCAAAACTTTGCCGCCACCGCGCCCGGCACGCTGACGCGCACGCGCACGCCGCGCGCGCCCGGCACCGTCGTCATTACCGCCACACCCGCACCGCCGACGGAAACGGCGGTTCCGACGCGCCGCCCGACGCCGTATATGGTCGAATACATTGTCAAGAGCGGCGACGTGCTGATTACCATCGCGCAAAAGTTCAATGTCACGGTGGACCAAATCCGCGACGCCAACAATTTGTCGAGCGACATTATTCATGTCGGCGACAAACTCTTGATTCCACAGCCGACGCCGACGCCCAAACCCGGCGCGAGCAACGAACCGCCCACCTCTGCGCCGACCTTGACTCTGGCGCCAACCGAAACCACAACCGGGCAGGCATTCAATACACCAACGCTCCTGCCCTTTGCCAACAATCAAACGACCGCTCAAGCCACAACCCCCACGCCGACAGCGGGGGTTGTTGTTTATTACGTGCAGGCGGGCGACAATCTCGGCACCATTTCCAAAGCGTTCAGCACCACGGTTGACGCCATCATGGGCATCAACAAAATGAAAAACACCAACATTCGGGTCGGGCAAGCGATTACGATTCCGGTCGGCGCGTGGACGCCGACCTTTACGCCGACGCGTTTGATTGAACGCACCGTTACGCCCACGCCGCAATATACCTACAACGCGCCCGCGCTCTTGTCGCCCGGCGCGAACGCGCAGGTGGAGGGCAGCGCGATTTTTCAATGGACGGCGGTCGGCGTCTTGCCCGATTCCGCGTCGTACATTGTTTCCCTGCGCTACAATGACGGCGACAATATCGTGACGCGCGCGTTTGATGCAGGACGCGCGACCTTCTATCGCTTGGAAACTTCACCTTCGGGTGTGCCAAACACGGCATATATGTGGTACGTCGTCGTCGTCCGGAATATCGGCTGCGGACCCGCGTCGCCCGATGCGACACAGCCCTGTGCGGTCAGTCCGCCGAGTGCTACGCGCACATTCACCTGGAAATGACATTGCTTTGTGCTTACTCGTTACTGCTTACCGATAACTGATGACTGATTCTTTTCTCTCCCGCCTCGCGCAAGGCAATTTGTTATGCGATGGCGCAACCGGCACGCTGCTGTATGCGCGCGGCATCGCATTCGAGCAATGTTTTGACGCGCTGAATCTCGAACAACCCGCGCTGGTGCAGGAACTCCATGAAGAATACTTGCGCGCGGGCGCGCAGGTCATCGAGACCAATACCTTTGGCGCGAATCGTTTCAAACTCGAAGCGCATGGCTATGCTGACCGCGTTGCCGAAATCAATGTTGCGGGCGTGCAGCGCGCGCGCGCGTCTGTGGTGACGTCGGGACGCGAAGCATTTATTGCTGCGTCCGTCGGACCGCTTGGCGTACAAATCGCGCCTGTCGGTCCCATTTCGCCGCAGGAAGCATATCTCGCGTTCCGCGAACAAATTGCTGCGCTCGTGTCGGCGCAGCCCGACGCTTTGATTTTTGAAACATTCGGCAATCTCCAAGAAATCACGCAAGCCATCCGCGCGGCACAAGATGTATCGGCGCACGCCGTTGCGCCCATCCCCCTTATCGCCCAAATGACCTTCAACAGCGATGGCGTGACGACCTACGGCTATACGCCCGTCGACGTCGCGCACGCGCTCGCCGCATTAAAAGTAAATGTCATCGGCGTCAATTGCTCTGTCGGTCCTGCGCGCGTTCTTCCCGTCGTCGAACAAATCATCCAGACGGTGCGCGATGACCCGCGCCGTCCGGGCATTATTTATTTTTCTGCGCAGCCGAACGCGGGTTTTCCCGAAGCGCAAGGCGGCAGAATTTTTTATCCCGCGACGCCGGATTATTTTGGCGATTACGCGCGGCGTTTCGCCGAAGCCGGCGTGAATCTCATTGGCGGCTGCTGCGGCACCACACCGCAGCATATTCGCACCATGCGGCTCGCGCTCGACGCGTACGCGCGCACCGCGCGGAAACGCACACGCATCACCTCCGTCGCGTCGAACGAAAAAGAAGCGAAACCTATCGCGCACGAACCGCCCACACACTTGCAGCAAAAACTCGACGCGGGACATTTCGTCGTCAGCGTCGAAATGGACCCGCCGCGTGGTTTCAATCCCGATGCCGTTCTCGCAGGCGCAATGATTTTGAAACAAGCGGGCGCGGATGTCATTAACGTCGCCGATTCCCCGCGCGCGCAAATGCGGATGAGCGCGTGGGCGGTGGCGCATCTGATTCAAACCGAAATCGGCGCGGAAAGTGTTTTGCATTTTCCCGTGCGCGGCAGAAATCTTTTGCGCGTGCACGGCGATTTGATGGCAGCCCACGCGCTGCGCGTGCGAAACATTTTCGCGTGCATGGGCGACCCGGTGGCGACGGGCGATTATCCGCAAGCAACCGACGCGTATGATGTGGTGCCGTCGGGTTTGGTGAAACTTATCAAGCAGCATTTCAATCAAGGCATGGACCATGCGGGTATGTCCATCGGCGCGCCGTGTTCGTTCACGGCAGGCGTCGCGTGTGATTTAGGCGCGCGCGATGTGACGCGTGAAATCAAAACGCTCCACAAAAAAATTCAAGCGGGCGCAGATTTTTGTTTGACCCAGCCGATTTACGAACCGCACCTTGCGCGCGAATTTTTGAAACGGTACGCGGACGAATACGGTCAACTTGAACTGCCGATTTTGGCGGGCGTCCTGCCGTTGGTGAATTCGCGCCACGCAGAATATCTGCACAACGAAGTCCCTGGCATCGTCATCCCCGATGCTATCCGCGAACGGATGCGCCGCGCGGGCGACGACGGACGCGCGGAAGGAATGAGCATCGTCGTCGAGTTGTGGCAAGAGCTCACGCAATTCGCGCAAGGCGTGTATATCATGCCGCCGTTTCATCGCTACGAATGGGTGGCGGAATTGTTGGACGCGGCGCGCGTACAAGAGACGGCTTGAAAATTTCGTCGTATATTGTTGGAGGGGCAAGGGACGGCGCAAGCGCGCTTGCGTTGCTCGACGTTTCAAAACCGCAGATTGTTTTGATAGATAGTCGTTTGCCCGATTTGAACGGATATGAAATCGTTTCAAGCGCGCGGTTGCGAGGTTCAACTGCGCGCTTGATCGCGTATTCGGCATACGAAGAATATGAGGATGTGATGGGGTTTGTGCGCGCAGGTGCGGCGGGTTACATTGTCAAAGATGAACCCGTCGAGAATTTGATTCACGGCATCAAGACGGTGGGTGGCACGCGGCGGCACATGGTACAGTCAACGGATTGCCCAAAAGTTGGCAGAGTGGGCGCAAGCAACCACGCTGCCCATGGAACGGCTCACGCTCCAAGAAACCAACGTGCTGCGCTTGTTGGCGCGCGGCAAGACCGACGCCGAAATCATGACGGAATTGGGAATCGCGTCGCGCACTCTGCGGCATCATCTGCAACATGCGATGGAGAAAATCGGTGTACAGGAACGAACACAGGCAGTGCTGTGGGCATTGGAACAGGGGCTTGGAGATAAGCGTTTGCGCGAGGCGCAAGATACATACGTTGCGCGTGACCAGTGACATTCCCACGCGCGGCAACTCGGGGTTGCCATTTTGGCAATGTCCAATCGCCGCTTTTGACGATGACAGAGCGAAAGGAGGTGTGATATACAAGAAATGCCATCGCGTGCAGTGCGATGAGTATTTCAAACATGGAGGGTTACGATAAAGTGGTTTAAATTGTTGGCGGTGATGGTATTGACTGCGTTAGCGATAGTTGTCGTACCGAGTGCTGCGCGAAGTGCTCCGCCAACAGGTCCAACTGTCAAGGTACTCAAGCAAACTACTGATTACGCCCTAATTGGCATCGGTGGAACGAAAACTCAAAGTAAATCAATCATCGCCGACTTGGTAGAGGACGTCACTTATCAGATCACACGTGGTGCGGACTCGGATACCAGCCTACAAGACCCAGGGCAACCAAATAGACTGGTCTTGCATGATTATTATAGTGCGAATGGGTCAATGCCCTTTAGCGACGCGACCGTCGAAGTCGGTATGCGAATCACCATGCCCGCGGCGTTCAAGGCGCATGTGGTGGACTTTGCAACAAAATTATTGTGAATGGCAGTACTTATTCTATTTGGTACGGATATCAACCATATTACCCGGATACGATTCAACTCACTGAAACATGGGCGTTTGAAGGAGTCGGGTGGACCATTGTCGTCCCCACTGGCGGCAGTTTTTTTATTCAAGGTAGTACTGCCATCTTTGACTCGGGCGTGGTTGATGCACAACCAGAGCAAATCTATTCATTATCGAATACGTTTGCTAAAGTCAAGGGCAAGAATTACGGAATCCTTTTTGGCGAAGAAGACACCGTAAGAGCATCCTATCGTTTTGGCAATACAATCATTTCGCCAGCTGCTGTGGGATGCGGGTTCGTGTGCGGTTAGAATGAATCTGCTTTTGTATTGAAAGAACAAACGATAGCATAACATTAAAGCAACGTTCCAATGTTGGACCACAGACCCACAGAACCACAGACCGTGATGCGTCGTAGGAAGTATTCTGCGTTTCGCATTGTGCGTAGAACTCCGATGGACCTGGAAACCGCATTCCGATTCCGATTGCTCGGCCAAGCATCCTCAATACGGCTGGCGATTTATTTTCCAGGCCCATCGTTTAATGTCTTTGGCTCAATTGTTCGCGGACACCACTCATGCTTAAGTACTTGACTGCCATCGGCAGCTTGCTCCTATTAACCACCTGTCAAGCTTCATTTTCCACACCCGCAGAACTAAAACCGACTCCTATCCCCCCGACCACAACTGTGGCGATTCAAGATTATTGGAAGAGCAATCTCGCCCGTTGGTTGGAAATTGCATACACCGAAGACGAGGATGTGGGAGCGTTTGCCGCAATCTCTGCAAACAAGATAGACCATCCGTCGCTTTATGCGACTTATAGCACAGTGGGTATCTATGATGTGCTTGGTAGGCCCATTGAATCAAATGACGAGATTCAGAAATGGATTGCCTCGCTGCAAGCTGAAAATGGCGCCTATGCAGACCCGGACGCGTTGCCAAAATATGCGGCGCTTTTGGAAACACATTGGGCTGTCGCAACGTTGGCATATTTGGATTTGCCCGCGCCGCACTCGGAAAAAACGATTTTGTTCTTGCGCGCGTTACAAACTCAAGACGGTTTCTTTCAGCCCGATTTAGATATTGGCGGAGACCCTCTATCGCAAAAAATCGTCGCCACATTTTGGGCAATAGATACGCTCAAGCGCCTAAAAGTTGATTTGGCAAAACAAGATTTTCTTGTCCCGACCAAACGCGCATTGCTTGATTATTTGAATTCCGACACAAAAGAAAACGCAGAACCAAATGCGTCGCTCTCGACTTTTTCTCTGATTGCGCTGCACACCCTCGCGATGCTTGATCCGGATGCCGTAGATTCCGGGACACGCACAAGATTGCAGGGGCAAGCCGAAAATTTTTCGCTGTCGGCAAATCCCGCCGTAATTGCGATGGCAATTGACCTGTTCGAGACTGTCAAATCGTCCAAGAAATTATGCAGCTGCGAGTTGACCACAGCGGTTTCAAATCCATGTCAACAGCGGCTGAAGCAGATATCCTTTCAAGTTTTCTTGCCGTAGAAGCGCTTGGAGTCATTGAATCCGCTGCGTTGAACGACAAAGCCGCAATCGAGAATTTTTTGAACACCTGTAAAAAAGAATATGGATATTCCTTTTCCTGCCCAATCTCGCTTGCTAAAAACCCAGAGACCGCAAGCCCAACCATCGCCGCCACATTTTATGCGCTCAGGTTAGGGC
>CAZXYP010000143.1:0-12389 GCA_964644955.1 uncultured Anaerolineales bacterium
GCAAGTCCGGGACGCAGATGTGGTAAGCAACAAATAATATCGCCGCATTGGAGTATGGCTTGAAGTATCGCATCGTTCTTGTTTTGGGTACGGCGCTCATCCTTTGTGGGATGGGCGTCGTACCTGCACGCGCACAAAGTGACGGCGCAATGGTGCGCGTCGAACCCGCGACTCTACAAGTGGGAGAGGGACAAACGGAAAGCATCACGCTCGTCATCGAGAATGCACAGGATGTTTACGGCATTGACGTGCGCGCGGAATTTGACCCGAACGTTTTGGAAATCGTGGACAGCGACGCGGCAAAAACAGGCGCGCAAATGACGCCGGGTGATTTCCTCAAGCCGGATTTTGTCGTACAAAATCAAGCGGACAATCAAGCAGGCACTCTGCAATATGTGATCACGCAAATGAATCCGTCGCCGCCGGCAAATGGCAGTGGCATTGTTTTGGAAATCATGGTACGCGGCAAAACACGCGCGCAAACCTCACCCTTTACAATCACGCACGCCGAACTTGCTGACCGACGCGGCAACGCCTTGAATGTTACGTCTCAAAACGGCAGTGTCGAAATCATCGCTCCAAAAGCGCAGACATCCACGCCGCGCGCCCAACCACAAGCGTCGCCCGATGCAACGCGCGACGACGGCATGTCTGCCCCAACACGTGCTCCAACACGCCTGCGCGCGACCTCTGTTCCTGTAGTTGCAACAGATACAAATTCAGATTCCTTGACCAACCTTGTTTTGATTGTGGTTGCGTTGGGTGGATGTTTCGGCGCGCTGATTATTTTGGGGTTGATTCTTTTGCTTGTGATTCGTCGCCCGCGCGCCAAACCGCCTTCTACAGCATCGTTTTGATGGAGGACCCACGTGTCCTGTTCTCTGCATTTTTTATTCCGAGACCACGTCTCAAATCCACCACGCTCACACCAAATCCAAAGCATAATCCGGCGCGTTGTTCTGTTTGTTTTCATCGCGGTGATGACAGTGCTTATTGTGGTGCCGCTTTCGGCGCAAGGAACCACAAGCATTACACTATTTCCGGCAGCAACCAACCTCTTGGTAAACAACACGACTGCCATTGAAATCCGCGTCAACAACATTCAAGACCCGGAAGGGTCGGGGCTTTATGGCGCGGATGTGCGTCTGAGTTTCGATGCCGCGCGCCTTGCGGTCCAAGATGATGACGGCGCGCAAAGCGGCATTCAAATTACACCGGGACCGCTACTGACTTCCGGCAGTTATTACATCTTGTTCAATACCGCCGACAACAGTGCAGGCACAATTCAATTTGTCATTACTCAATTCAATCCAACCGTGCCCGTTGCAAATGGCAACAGTGGAGTGCTGGCGACAATCCATTTCAAAGGAAGCAGCATAGGCAACGCACCGGTGAATTTCACTTTCACCGAATTGGCAAACCGTAACGGGTTTGACATTGCCGCATCCGCCACAGGCGGCAGCATCAATGTCGTTACAAGTTCACCGACACACACGGCAACCTCTACTGCCACGCCGTCCAACACGCCCACGCGCACCTTCACGCCAACCAACACACCCACCCGCACATTCACGCCAACCAACACGCCAACGCGCACATTCACACCAACCAATACGCCCACGCGCACGTTCACGCCAACCAACACGCCAACAGCGACACCTGCGTGCATCACCAAACCGGGCAAACCAACACTTGTATCCCCCACCAACGGGAGCAAGAGTAAAAAACGCTCGGTCGCGCTTGATTGGACGGATGCTACGTGCGCCACATTCTACAAAGTGCTTGTGCGGCAGGATTCGCAAACAGGCATCAAGGCGGACAGCAAGAATGGTCTCCTCGACTCGAACTATACCACCAAAGCGCTCGCCAAAGGCAAGACCTATTACTGGCGCGCCAGCGCCTGCAATCAATTCGGTTGCAGCAATTCCGGTTGGTGGAAATTCAACGTGACCGCGAATGCGACGTCAGAATTCCTGCCTTCCTTGGATGAATGGAAAACAATATGGCAACTTCTTACCTATTGAGTAGCCGATACGCCACAGCTAAAAAAAGCGGTTAAAAAAAAACGGCGAGGACAATTGTCCTCGCCGTACTCTTTTGTAAGGACGTTCAATTGAACGTCCCTACACACTCTCCAAATCCGTCCGTATCTCCCCCACACCTTCATCCGCGCTCAACACCCCAAATTTTTTCTGCGGCATGACAAATTCATTTTCTTGTGCCGCCACAATCTCATCCGCCTTATCCGGCGGCACATCACCCGCCGTCGGACCTTCTACCCAGTAATCCGTGTCCGACGCAAATTCTTTTTTCCATACCGGCACAATCACTTTCAAGCGTTCAATCGCGTAACGACACGCGGCGAACGCTTCGGCGCGGTGCGGCGCGGATACGGCAATGATGACGGATGCCTCACCGATTTTCAAACGTCCTGTGCGATGCACGATGGCAATGCGAACGTCGCTCCAGCGTTCCTTCACTTCCGCGCCGATTTGCGCGAGCATCCGTTCCGCGAGTTCGGGATACGCTTCGTATTCCAAAAATTTCACTTGCTTGTCATTCGCATTGTCGCGCACGACGCCGAGAAACGTGGCGATGCCGCCCGCGCCGGGATGCGAAACGCGCGCGACCAGCGCGTCGAGCGAAAGTGTGTTGGACGTAACGGTGAAATCGCGCGCGGGCGACGGCGATGGTTTGGGGCGATTCTCGCTGTGTTTTTTGCGCGCGTCCTTGTGCGGCGCCGGTTTTTCTTGAGGCGGACGCGGCGCAAGTTTCGGCAAACGCTCCGGTCGTTTGCCCGCGCCGCCGCTGACCGGCGGCAAAAAACCGACTTCTTCGCCGCCGTTCAAAACAGTTTCCGGTTTCGCCAAGCGTTGATTCACCGAAAACGCCGCGCGGATATTTCCGACGCGCGGATTCTTGGCGCGCGCGACATACGCGTCCCATAATTCCTGGACCGTCATGCCCGGCTCGATTTCGCGCCAGTCTTCTTTCAAACCGATGTATTCACGAAAGATGGCAAAAAACTTTACATGCACCTGATTGTTCATGGATTCGACTCGCTGTCCACAGATGTCGGACGACTGTCTTGGATAGACGATTCACTTTGTTCCGGCAGAGGTTCAAACAATTTCTGCAGCACGTACCGGAAAAACAATCTGCCCGTCGCAATGACGGGCGCGGCAAGAAAAATGCCCACGACGCCCGCCAGACTCGCGCCGATAAGCGTGCCAATCAAAATCACCACCGGCGGCAAGTCCACACTCGCGCCCAACACATTCGGCACGATGAGATGATTCTCAAGTTGTTGAATTCCAAAATACGTCAAAATCACAATCAACGCAAACAAGGTCGGGTCAATCGCCCAATTGGTTGAGCCCTGAAAAAACGCAATCGCCACCGCCGGAATCATTGCAATAACCGGTCCGATGGTCGGCACCACTTCCAACACACCCGCCAGAATACCGAGCAGCAGCGCGTTGCGCACACCCAAAATCAACAGCGCCAGCGTCGTCATGACGCCAATGATAATCGAGAGCAAAACTTGACCGCGCAAAAAACCGGACCAGACTTTGTCCAAATCGCGCGTGATGCGTTCAAAATCCGCGCGATACGCCTCGGGCACCGCCGCTTCGATGCGTTGGAAGAATGTGTCTGCATCTTTGAGCAAATAAAACGACAGCACCAACACAACCCCGATATTAAACACTGACGATGCCGCGCCCGCCAAATATCGCGGCGCCTGTTCCGCCAATACCGTCGCTTCTTGTTTCAATTGCGCCGACAATTCGCTCGCGTCCACCGCGCCGACCCAATTCGACAACAGCGACACTCGTTGTAACACCTGCAATACGCGCGCGACCAACGCGTCAAAATCACCAATCACGGACGAAATCTGCCGCACCAAGTTCGGCACGAGCAAAACAGACGCCTCAATCAAAACAAATATCAAAACGACATACACCAACGCGCACGCCGCCAAACGCGGCATACGAAAACGCCGCGCCAAGAATGTGACCAACGGGTTCAACAAATACGCGACCAGAACCGCCAGTACCAAGACCGGAATCGTTTCGCGAATAAAATACGCAAAGAGCGCCGCCGCGACCACCAACCCAATTATCACCGAACGCCGCAGGTCATACGACCAACGATGCGGTACGATAGGCGAACCCGTTTTTTTCTCTTCAGACATGGAGAAAATCCAACCCCGTAGATGACGCTATGATTCGTTCGAGTCCTGCAAAAGTTTCAACTGCCGTTCTTCGCGCCGCTGCGCAATCACCGACGCCCCAATCGCAACCGCCAGCACACTCACAATGACGCCCAATGAGACGTAAATGGGAATGTGGATATTGAAAATACCAATCAGCATTTTAACGCCGACAAAGCCGAGAATAAACGCCAACCCGGTCTTGAGATAACGAAAACTGCCCAAGATACCGGCAAGCAAAAAATACAAGGCGCGCAAACCGAGAATCGCAAAAACGTTTGAGGTAAAGACAATAAATGGGTCCGTCGTAATGGCAAAAATCGCGGGAATCGAATCGAGCGCAAAGACCACATCAGTCGTTTCCACCACCACCAGAACTACCAGCAGCGGGGTCGCCATCAACACCCCTTTCAAGCGCACCCAAAAGCGCTGTCCGTAGTAATCCGACGTCACCGGCATCAGGCGACGAAAGATATTCACAATGGGATTTTTTTCGGGATGCACCCCTTCGTCGCCCTGCGTCCCCAGACGATACGCAGTGTAAATCAGAAACGCGCCAAAGACATAAATAATCCATTCAAATCGTTCAATCAATGCCGCGCCGACAAAAATCAACGCGCCGCGCAGCACCACCGCGCCCAAAATACCGAGGAACAAGACCCGATGTTGATATTTTTGCGGCACCTGAAAATAAGCAAAGATGACCACAAAGACAAAGATATTGTCCACCGACAATGCCTTTTCAATCAGATAGCCGGTGAAAAATTCCAAGCCCGCTTGCACGCCGCGTTCATAAAACACAAACACGTTAAACAGCAGCGAAATCCCAATCCAAAACAAGCTCGTCCACAACGCTTCTTTGGTTTTGATTTCGTGCGCATGCCGATTAAATACAAACAAATCGAGTCCGAGCAGGCAAAAAATCAAGCTGCCAAACGCGATCCATAACATGGTATTGTCAAGCACGTTCACACAACTCCGGATAAAATCATGGGCAGGGGCAAAGGGATAAATTCGTTCTTATTTACGCCCCACACACATCAGCGTAACGGATACACATTCACTGCCAACCCGATTGATTCTACCAAACGCATCCAGAAATGCAATACCCGAAGCGCGTACTTTTGTCCCTGCACAAACCTGCCTACTGCAAAATCGGACCGGACGTATTAAAAAAAAGCGCGGCTCTCGCGAGCCGCGCTGCATCAACGCGAAACAATTCACTTGCGCGGCGGACCATCGCGTCGCGGACGGTCATAGCTGCCGCGCCCGCCGCGGTCGCCATCCCGGCGCGGACCGCGCGAACCACCGCGGTCATCCCGCCGCGGACCGCGCGAACCGCCGCGGTCGCCACCGCCGCTGCCCAATTTCGGGTCCGCGTCGCGCGCCTGTTCTACAGTCCAGCCCTCCAATACTGCGCGCCGCGACAAACGAATCTTGCCCTGCGCGTCAATATCCGTAATCATGACCATTACGTCATCGCCTTCCTTGACGACATCGCGCGGGTCTTTGACTTGATAATCCGCGAGCTGCGAAACATGCACCAGTCCGTCAATCCCCGGCGCAATTTCGACAAACACACCAAATTCGGCGAGGCGCACAACTTTGCCGGTATAGATGGTGCCGAGTTTGGGCGATTCGGTCATGGCGCGAATTCGTTCCATCACCCCGGCAGTGCCTTCGCCGCTGACACCCGCGATAAATACAGTGCCGTCCTCTTCCACATCAATCTTGACTTCGAATTCTTCTTGCAGTCCGCGAATCGTTTTGCCGCCGGGACCAATGAGCGCGCCGATTTTTTCCGGGTCAATTTTAATGGTTTGAATGCGCGGCGCGTACTGTGAAAGCTCTGGACGCGGTTCCGCGATAGTGTCTGTAATCACCTGCAAGATTTGCATCCGCGCTTGACGCGCTTGCGCCAACGCCTCTTTGAGAATGGACGGCGCGATGCCTTGCAATTTCAAATCGAGCTGCAGCGCCGTGATGCCCATGCTCGTGCCGGCAACTTTGAAATCCATGTCGCCGAGCGCGTCTTCCATGCCAAGAATGTCCGTCAAAATCGCGTGCCGGTCACCCTCCACAATCAAGCCCATCGCAATGCCCGCCACCGGCGCGCTAATCGGCACGCCCGCGTCCATCAACGCCAGAGTGGAACCGCAAACGCTTGCCATCGAAGTCGAGCCGTTGGACGACAAGACTTCCGAGACCAGACGAATCGTGTACGGAAATTCTTGTTCGGTGGGAATCACCGCACTCAACGCGCGTTCCGCCAGCGCGCCGTGTCCGATTTCGCGGCGTCCGGGTCCGCGCATCGGGCGCGCTTCGCCGACCGAGTACGGCGGAAAGTTATAGTGATGGATGTAGCGTTTTGATTCTTCGGGGTCGAGCGTATCAATTTTTTGCTCTTCGCTCGGCATCCCCAGCGTCGCAATCGTCAACACCTGCGTTTCACCGCGTTGAAACAAGCCGCTGCCATGCGCGCGCGGCAGCAGCCCGACCTCCGCCGAAAGCGGACGCACCGTTTTCGTATCGCGTCCGTCCACGCGTTTGTTTTCATTGACAATCATCGCGCGCAGTTGGGATTTCACTTCGGCGTCCACGGCGGACGCGACATCGGCAGGCGCGTATTGTTCGCCGAGTTCGGTTTGAATTTCTGCCGTCACTGCGTCGAGCATGCCGCCGCGTTCCGATTTGCCGTAACCACTGCTGAGAATTCCGCTGATGCGCGGCGCGATTTTTTCGTGCACCGCGCTTTTCACCTGATCGCTGAGGGTAAAGAGCGGCACCGTCGCTTTGGGTTTGCCGATTTCGGCGCGCATTTTTTCTTGCAAGTCAATCAACGGCTGAAATGCCTGATGCCCCGCGTAAATCCCTTCAAGCATCAATTCTTCAGTCACTTCACTCGCGCCCGCTTCAATCATAATCACGGCATCACGTGTGCCCGCGAGACGTAGGTCAAGAATGGATTGCTCCATTTGCGAAACCGTCGGATTCATTACAAAGCGCCCATCAATGTAACCGACGCGCACCGCGCCGACAGGACCCTGAAACGGAATATCGCTGATGGTCAACGCCGCGCTCGCGCCAAGAATAGACATGATGTCAATGAAATGTTCCTGGTCGGCAGACAACGCGGTCATGACGATTTGGACATCCTGGCGCATGCCTTTGGGGAACAATGGACGAATGGGGCGGTCGGTCAAGCGGCAAATGAGAATCGCGTTTTCGGACGCCTTGCCTTCGCGTTTGAAAAACGAGCCGGGGATTTTGCCCGCGGCATAGAGCCGTTCTTCGTAATCCACCGTGAGCGGGAAAAAGTCCGCGCCTTCGCGTGGTTTCGCCGCCATTGTCGCGGTCGAAAGAATGAGCGTGTCGCCCTGCCGCACTGTAACCGCGCCATTGGCTTGAAACGCCAAACGTCCAGCTTCGATGGTAATTTCATCACCACCGATTTCGGTCGTGTAAGTATAAATTTGGTTCGACATTAAAGAGAAAACCTCCAAGGGTTTTACAGGAATCAGTGGTCAGCGCACAATCATCCGCCGGATGACTGATAACTGATCACTGACGACTGTTTGTCGTGCCCGTCGGAGGTCAGGAGCTGGAAGATGGAGATTAGAGATTGGAGATTGGGAGCTAGAAGGTGAAGACTAGAGATTGGAGATTAGAGACTGGACCCCGCGCCAATTTCTAATTTCAAATTTCTGTTTTCTAGTTTTCATTTTCTAAATTCCAATATCCAACATCCAATTTCCAATTCCTGCGCTCCGCGCCGGGAATGCTTGATATGCGGAATAAAACTTTTTGTAACAGCGGTATCCGCGACCGCCAAAACAAACGAGCAGATGGGTCAAGGTACCTCCGCCATCTACTCGTTTGACATTCGACTATTTGCGCAAGCCCAATTGTTCGACGATTTTTTTGTAGCGGCTCGCGTCTTTTTCCGAAAGATACTTCAAGTGACGACGTCGTTCTCCGACCATCTTGAGCAGACCGCGACGCGAGTGGTTGTCATGTTTGTGAGACTTGAGATGCTCGACCAATTGATTAATGCGTGTGGTCAGTAATGCAACCTGTACTTCGGGCGAGCCCGTATCACTCGTATGTTGCTGGTACTGCCCCATAATGGCTGTTTTTTCAGCCTTTTTGAGCGACATTCCCTGCTCCTCTAGATAAGAGACGGCGGAACACCGCTGCCGCCGTCACAGTCCTCGAATTTAATTTAGCGGATTGTAGCACCAAGTGCTATTTTGGGCAAATTTCCTGCCGCTGCGCGTTTATGCCACACCTTTCGCCGAGATGCCCGGCGCCGCGCCTTTCAATTGCAAGAACTCTTGCGCCGCGTGGATTTGCGTCTCTTCGCCAATCAAGCCAATTACATCGCCTGCTTCGAACCGAAACGCTGACTTGGGATTCGCAATGATATGTTCGCCGCGAATCACGGCAATGACCGACGCGCCGGTACGGTCGCGAATTCCGGCATCGGCAACCGTTTGATTCATCAAAGGACTGGACTCGTCAACCTGATGCCACACGATTTCGAGCCCGCGCATCGCATAGGTGAGTTGTTCCAGCAGCCGAGATTCTTCCGGCGTTGAAACCGCCGTGTCGTAATGATCGCGCCGCACAATATCCGTATATTTTTGGACTTGGAGCGGCGGCAAACCGAGGCGCAGCAGCATATGCCGCACAATTTCCAGACCGCCTTCCAATTCCGGATGAATGACGTCCTGCACCCCAAGTTCGGCAAGTCGGACCACGCCGCCTTGCGTGCCTGCACGCGCAACCACCGGCAGTGACGGCGCAATCTTGCGCGCGGTTGCCACCACAACTTCTGCGGTTGCTTCATCCGGAACGGTCACAACCAACGCGCGCGCATGTTCCAAGCCGGCATGTTTCAGAATTTCGGAATCTGCCGCATCGCCAAACAATGTTGCCACGCCCATCTTGTCCAATTCGGCAATCCGCGTCGCCTGCGCGTCAACCGTCAAACATGGAATGTCCATGTATTTCAAAACATCCACGACATGATGCCCCACCCGCCCGTAACCGACAAGGACAACGTGGTTGGTAAGGTGTTCGCCGGGCAGCGACGGCGCTGGTCCGTGCCGGTCAAGGCGCGCCCAAAGCATCGGTTTTTGCTTCAAGCGGCGTTCGATCGGCGCAATCGCACGAAACATGAGCGGGTTCACAACGATGGACAAGACGGCACCCGCCAAAATCAACGAATACTGCCCCGCATCCAATAATTTCAATGCCACCGCCGACGTGCCGAGCAAAAACGAAAACTCGCCGATTTGGCTCAGCCCCGCGCCGACGACCAATGCCGTGCGCGCCGGGTACGGCATGGCAAAGCTAATCGCGGCAGCAATCAACGGTTTCGCCAATACAATCAACGTCGTGACGGCAAGCACTTGCCCCGCATTCGCCGCGAGATACATCGGATTCACCAACATTCCCACCGACACGAAAAACAAGACCGCAAAGATTTCGCGGAACGGCAATACATCCGCGCCCACCTGATAGCTGGTCGTGGATTCGCTGATAGTGACCCCTGCCAAAAACGCACCCAACGCGAGCGATACCCCAAAAAATTCCGCTGCCGCGAACGCGGTGCCCAACGCGACGACCACCGCAGTCAAAATAAAAAGCTCGCGCGATTCAAAGAACGCCATGCGCGCAAAGAGCCATGGCACAAACCGTGCGCCAATCAGGAGCATCAGCGCGATAAAAATCCCCGCCTTGACAAACGTGAACGCCGCAATCTCGAGCAGCGAACCCTGTCCGGCATCAAACGCCCGCAGTCCGACCAATATCGCCACCGTCGCCAGGTCCTCGACAATAGACCACCCGATTACGACACGTCCGTGCACCGTGTTCAACAACCCAAGGTCTTCCAAACCGCGAATGATTACAACACTGCTTGCAACCGAAATCGCCAGACCAAGCATAACACTTGCCTGCAAGCTCCAACCCCACAGCTGCGTTAAAGCAATTCCCAGCAGCGTCGCGACCGTCATCTGTATCACTGCGCCGGGAATGGCGATATCGCGCACCACCCACAAATCGCGCAGCGAAAAATGCAAGCCGACCCCAAACATCAAAAAAACAACGCCAATTTCGGCAAGTTCCAAAATCGCACCCACATCTCCCACAAAACCGGGCGTGAACGGACCAATCGCAATACCCGCCACGAGATAGCCCACGATAGTTGGCATCCCCAATCGTCGCGCAGCGATGCCTCCCAGAAACGCGGCAAACAACGCAACCGTGATGTTTGTCAGTAGATGCAGTTCTTGCATGAGTTGGCTCAAAAACAACGAAAGGCATGCTGTCAAAGCGGAATGGACTGCCGCACGCAGCTGCAAAAGAAACCGCCGCTGGATTTCATGAACGCACCGACAAACCAGCAGTAAAAAAACAAACCCCCGTCCGTTGACACGAGACGAGGGTTTATCCTGCGTATAGAATCTACAAACGCCCCTTCATCATGGGGTCAAGCGCATCGCGCAAACCGTCGCCGATAAAGGTGAACGCCAACATGATGGTAGCAATGCAGACTGCGGGCGCAATCAAAATCCACACTTGCGCTTGCAGCGCGATGCGCCCGTCGAGCAGCAGCGAACCCCAACTCGTGGGGAACGGCGCATTCGGGTCTGTGGTGGGACGAATGCCGATGCCCAAGTACCCCAAAATGGCTTCTGCCAAAATTGCCGCCGGCACAATGAACGCCGCCGCGACGATAATGGGCGCAAGCGAATTGGGCAAAATGTGTTTCATCATGATACGCCCGTTGCTTGAACCGATACTGCGCGCCGCTTCGACAAAATCGCGCTCCTTGACCGCCAACACTTGCCCGCGCATCAATCGCGCCACCGTCACCCATGTGACCAACGCCAGCGCGACAAAGAGCAACACCATCCCGTTCAAGAGCAGCCCAATCCACGTATCGCGCAGCGCCGTAATCATGATGATAAAAAACAACACGTCGGGAAAGGCATAGACAATATCTGTAAAGCGCATGAGAAAATTGTCCGTGCGTCCCCCAAAAAATCCTGCCGCCATCCCGACCGTCATGCCAATCAAAAGCACGATGCCCAACGGAATGAATCCGACCGCCAACGAAGTCCGCGCGCCATAAATAACGCGTGACAACACATCGCGCCCGATGGTGTCAGTTCCCAAAATAAAATTCGCGTCTCCCGTTTGCCAAACCGGACCCAAATAGCTTTTGCCCGGAAAAATTTCTTGTGGATTATGCGGCGCAAGGAACGGCGCAAAGATGGCGACAAAGAGGAAAAAGCCGACCAGAATCATTCCCACCACAGAGCCGCGATTTTTCAACAAACGGCGCCACGCATCCGTCCAGAGACTGGCGGATTTTCGCATTGTAACTTTTTCTTGAAGCGCGGTGTCCACTTTTGGGGCGGTTGTCGCGGATGCCATCTTAGGACCTCCCTCCACCAACTTTGATGCGCGGGTCAAGGAAACCGTACACAATGTCCACAACCAAATTGGCGATCGCGACGATGACGGCATAGATGATGGTCAATGCCAAAATCATGGTATAGTCGCGGCGGTTGATGGATTCCACAAAAAGACGCCCGATGCCATTCACGCTGAACTGCTGTTCAATAATAAACGAACCGGTGATCAGCCCGGCGAGCGCGGGACCGATAAACGTCACGACAGGAATCATCGAATTGCGCACAATGTGGCGGTACACAACGGCGCGTTCCTGCAACCCTTTCGCGCGCGCTGTGCGAATATAATCCTGCCGCATGACTTCAATCACACTTGAACGCGTCAACCGCGCAACATACGCCCCCGTCGGAATCGCCAGGGTCAATGCGGGCAAGAACCACGCCTGCCATTTGTCCCAATAGTCGAACTCAAGGACATTGATCCACTTGAGCCACACGGCAAAGACATAGATGAAAAAGATGCCCAGCACCAAACTGGGTATGCCATAGCCAATGGTGGCAATCAACAGACTCCCATTGTCAATAAAGGTGTTTTGTTTGAGCCCTGCCATCAAACCCAGCGGGAATCCGATAATGAGCGCCAGAGTCATCGCAAGGATTCCCAAAAACACTGTAGTACCAAAGCGACTTTGGTAAAAGGGTTTCTTGGGCGGCGCTTCCGCGATAATATCGTTCACCCGTCGTCCGCGAAA
>CAZXYP010000144.1:0-12227 GCA_964644955.1 uncultured Anaerolineales bacterium
GCGACGCACGCGCGGTGAACCGCGCGTTTGTTCCGGCGAGTCAGCGGCCATTTCCCCGTTCACCTTGTCACTCATTCGGCACCAGCGCGAACCATTTCCATGCGTTCGGGGGGGGGGGGATATTTTTCAAATACACGCGCGACGCCTGCTTGCCCCACGCGTTGATAATGGTGTTCCATTCGAATGTTTTGGTCAGCATGTCGGGCGGATACACTTCTTGCATCGCTTGCCACCAATTCAAGCCGTCTTCATTTTGAAAATGCCAAAATTCGATGGCTTCGCGATTGTTGCGCCAATCAAAATCCAAATCGTCGTGGGAGGAAATACGCGTCCAGCCGTACACGCGCGCAAGTTCCGTAAAGTCCACATAATATCCTTTGGGAATCGGCGCTTCGACGCCGCCCATGCCCGGCGCCAAGGTCGCGCGCGCGCGGTACGAAAGGTCCCATGGCGCTTCGGTCAACGGCGCGCCCATTGAGCCGTCCTGTTTTGCCGCGCGCAAATAGACATGCCAAAACACTTCGCCGCCCACATCCTCACGCACGAGCAGTAATTTTTCCTGCCCGCCCACCGGCATCGAAAGCAGCGTGTCCACCGCGCGCCCCGATTTGTGCCACGACAAATCGTCGCACGTATTGTCACAGCGTGAACCAATCAAGCGCGTCATGTCCGAAAGCGTGGACAAGAAATCAATTCCGCTTTCCTGCACAACGCGTTGGCGCAGCGCGCGGAACGATTCCGAAACCGCGCTGGACAAAATTCCCCACGACGGCGCGAGATAGACTTCTTTCATGCCGACGAAATCGTACTTGCTGCCTTCTTCCGGATTTGACGGAATCGGTTTTTCGACAAACAACGGCGGCTCGTCTGTCGGCGCAAACCCGAACGCGGGCGCGCGTAAAGACCATGCTGCCGAATCCAACCACACATTCGTTTCGCTCAATGCGCGCGCGATGGGGTCGTGTACGGCGGCGACATATAACGGTTGCTGCGCGGGACGCGCGGCGACGAACGCAATCTCCGCGCCGTCGGGCGACCAAACGGGTTTGAGGTCGCGTCCCAAATACGTCACCTGACGCGGCGCCGAAAGCTTTGCGCCGTTATAGTCCGCGACGAAAATGTTACGACGTTGACAGTTGCCGCTTTCGACCCCGCCTTGAAGGGACGGTTCTTCGAGCGTCGCATTCACTTGTTCTGCGCATCCTTCGCGATTCGACACAAACGCAAGCCGTGAGCCGTCGGGTGAGAACGCGGGCTGTTCGTCGTGAAAACGATTGTTGGAAAGATTCGTACGCTGCTCGCCCTCCGGCGTCATGGAAAACAACTGCTTATTTCCCGTTTCCCAACTCGTGTACACAATCGTTTTGCCGTCGGGCGACCACACGGGCGAAAAATGGAATGCTTCGCTGTCGGCGGTCAGGTTTTTCAAATTGCTGCCGTCGGCATCGGCGCGCCAAATATCCAGCTTGTTGGAGCGGTACGATTCGAACGCGATTTGTTTGCCGTCGGGCGACCACGCGGGTGCGCCGTCATAGGCGAGACCATTCGTCACGCGCGACACTGTGCCGTCGTTCAAAGCGAGAAGGTAAATTTCCCAATTGCCATCGCGGCGCGATTGGAACGCGACGCGCGTGCCGTCGGGCGAGAGCGCGGGACTGCGCGCCGGGTTCATGTCGCGCGTTAATTGTTTCCACTGCGCGAATTTGTCGAGCGCATCGGCGGGCGCGGTGTACAATTCCCATCGTCCGCCGCGTTCCGCGCTAAAAATCAGCGCGCCCTTGTCTTGTGCGGGCGCGGGGGTACGAGTCGCGGGCGCGGTGGGCGGCGGCACAGCCGTAATCGCGGCGACGCGTGTGGTCAATGCGCTTGCCTCATCGGCGGGCGCCTGAACCGATGGCGCAAATTGAATCACCGCAGCGAGAATAACCAGCGAGAGCAGGACCAACGCGGAGGTGCGGAGTACGTGTTTCGAATAGTTCAAAGCAGTATCAATTCGGGAATACGTGTCAGCGTATTCGTTTCAGCGGACGATTCGGATTATACTATAAATGAAAATTTCAGTATGAGGTGAATATGTCGCTGCCGGATATTCATTGTCGCATCGGATTATCGGTTATTTTCTTTGCATTGGCGTTGGGGGTGTGGGGAACGGTCGCGTATTTGCGCGGGGCGGGCGTGTCCAATAATTATCGCGGCGCGCTGGTCATTGGCGAGCTGTTGGTGATTGGGCAGGCGTTGGTCGGAGTCCTTTTGGTCATCACGGGACACTGGCCCCCCGATGTCCTGCATTTTTTGTACGGCATTGTAGTCGTATTGATGTGGGTCATGACGTACATTTACACCAAAGGCGCCATGACGCGACGCGAAGTATTGATTTATGCAATGGTGTCGTTTTTTATCATGGGGCTGGCGATTCGCGGCATCATGACGGGCAGTCAAGTGCCGTCCTGTCTGGCGTCGTTCTGAGATGAGTAAACCTTTGAGACAAATTTCCGACTTGTCGGACTGACGCAAAAGCAACGCGCGTACCTCACGGGGTGCGCGCGTTTTTTGTTGGTGTCGGTGCGCGTCGGTTCACGGGTTCTGTTTTTTTGTCTATGGCGCAGCTTCGGGACCGTGGTCGCGGAATTGGGCGACAAACGAACGAATGACCGCTTCGTTCACGCCGTCGCAGTTCTGGAGATTGCCCCACGCGGCGATGGCAATTTTTTGCGGCATGTTGGGATATTCCGCCACGCTGAGCTTGTACGGGTCGGATTGCTGAATACGCACCAACTGGTCCAATTCATTTTGCGGGATGCCGTTGTGGTACAAAATAACATAGCCGTGTTCCAGACTGTGCACCAATTGGGTAATGTCCGCGTTCTTGTCATAGACGCCCGCAGGATACCACTGCGGATTGTGCGTGCCGGAAGTGGGCGGAACACTTTTGTATGCCGGAATCGGATCGCCCGGTTGAAGATGCCCGCGTCCCTCATCCGTCATGACCTGGAGATTGTCGCAATTGGCAGTGCCGACGCTGGTCGGCATACGCGGCTGCATCATCGGATACAAAATGCCGACGCCCAATAATAACGCGGCGGCAATGATTCCGCCGATGATGAGATACTGTTTTTGTTTTTGCGCGTGTGCCTGTTTGGCTTGTGCGGCGCGTGAAGATTTGGTCATGAAAAGTTGAACCTGACGGGTGAGCAGGGCAGCGGCTATTTTACTTGAATTCAGAATGCTGACAACTCGCGCAAATCGCGCACACGCGGCAGCGCGCGGTCGGCGTAGCGGTCAGCGCGATCAATGAGAATGGCGTCCATGCCCGCGTCATTTGCGCCTTGTACATCGTGATGCACACTGTCGCCGATATAGACCAATTCGCCGATGGGTTTGCCGGCTGCCGCAACCGCCGCGTGAAAAATACGCGGATCGGGTTTTTCGATACCGATGATGCCGGACACGATAAAAAAATCAAAATAGTGCGCCAGTCCCAGGTCGCGTAAAAAGGATTCGCAGTTGGGCGAAAAATTGGAAATGATGCCGAGACGTTTGCCGCGCGCTTGCAGCGCGTCGAGCGCGGGAAACACGTCATCAAAGACCATTTGGTAATTGCCGCCGTTCACGGGGTCGAGCAATTCCGTCGCGAATGCTGTGGCATCTGCGTCTGCCACCCCGAGGCGGCGAAACCCTTCCGCCCAAAAGTCGAGCCAAAACGCGCGCTGTGTTTCGACCGGCAGCAAAGAGAGCGGCACGCCGCGCTGTCGTTCGGGCAGTTCAAAATCGAGCTCCTGCAATACACTCGCCGCCGCGTCAATCGAAATCGAACGGTTGACGCGCGCCGCGCAGCGGACGTAGGCGGCCGCGCGGCGGCGTTCGTCAAATTTGATTAACGTGCCTCCGACATCGAACACATAAAGAGAATAATCGCGGCGCATCGGGAACCTCAGGGTTCGACACGCGGGCGCACATTGCCGAGAACGACCAACCGCATATCGCCATGCAAACGATATTCCGGCGGTGGACACAGCAGCGGCTTGTCCCCTTCAATCACGCCGACCAGAATGGTATGGTCGCGGATTTGTTGATGCACCAGCGCAGCTTGAAAGGTTTTTCCAAACAGGGTCGGCGGCGTGTCAATGATGTACATTTCTTGCACTGTGTCCAGGCGCAGCAGTGACGCGAACGCGTTGGCGATGCCGCTGTTGAGCGCGGAACGCGCGAGGAGTCCTTCGGACACTTCGGCGCTGGCGACGATTTCATCGGCGCGGGCGCGTTCGTAATGAATGCGATTTGCCGGGTCGCGCATTTGCGCGACGACGTGCAAGTTTTGGTTTGCGGCTTTGACCGCGAGAACCGTAAGTACCGCGCGCGCATCATACGTTGAATCGGTATGCGGGTCGTGGTCGCTTTCGTCGGTCAACACAATCGCCGCGCGCGCGTTTTGCACACCCGCGCGTTCCAGGTCTTCGGCATGGACGGGATTGCCGTTGACAAATTTGATAGACTCGTCGGGCAGCGGATTTTCCGCCAGCGGCGCCAACATCACAATCGGCACGCCCGCGCCAAAAGCTTCGCGCTGCAAGACGCGGATGATTTGTTCCACGCGCGGATTCCATCCGCAAATCAAAACATGATTCCGGTCTTTCACCCGTTTCACCCCTTTGCCTCGCGCCAATAACCGATTGACAAACCACGACACGACGGCGGCAATCAACAACGCGCGCAGCGCCGCGCCGCCCACCACAAACAAAATCCCTGCCACGCGCCCGGCGAGCGTGAGCGGCACTTGCGCGCCGAGTCCGACGCCGGCGGTGTTTTGCAGCATGAACGTGAATGCATTGTTGAAATCGCGGAACGCGGGCTGCCCGCCTTCTTGCGTTTCGAGGAGCATCATGACGACGGTGCCGCCGAGCAACAGGATCAAGAGGATCAAAAGCAGGAAGGTGTAGGTGCCGGGTCTCGAGAGGAAACGCACCAGTCGTAGGACAGCGGCTTGTAGGCGTTCGCGGCGCGTCGGTGTGATTGGCATACGTGAGTGTGTCGGATTCTAAATCAAGTGTGTGTTGGCGTCAATGAAAAAAAGGACGCCCTGACGGACGTCCTCACTTGAATTTTGGATGCAGGAGCAGCGCGCCTATTTGTAATGCTCGGCGTTGATTTCGATATAATGCCGCCATTCTTCCGGCACATCATCCAACGGAAAGATAGCCGTTACCGGGCATTCCGGCACGCACGCGCCGCAGTCAATGCATGTATCGGGGTCAATATACAATTGGGTTGATTCTTCAAAACCGTCTTCGTCTTTGCGGGGATGAATGCAGTCCACCGGGCAAACATTTACACACGCGGTATCTTTGGTGCCAATACAGGGTTCGGCAATTACATATGCCATGATCAGGCCTCCATTAAGGAATATGGGATAACATCTGGCGCAAAGGGTAGCAATGCTTCATTGCGTTGTGAGCGAAATCATACTCTAATTCTTTTTTAACGTCAAGTGTTTTTGTCAAAATTCCTCGCAAAAACGATTGACAGGCGCGCGCGCATGGTGTAAGATGCGCGCACAGAGGGCATACTACGGCGTGTGCGCGCGAGGAATTGCTTTATGGTTCGAAACCTGAGTGTTTCTCAATTTTTTATTATTATCATTATCGCGGTCGCATTGATTTTTGCGTGGGACTTTGGACGGCGCATTGTGGAAACGGTCCAAATGGTGCAGACCCTGCAAACGGCGGACCGACAATTGACGCAGTTGGAAGAGGCGAAAGCCAAATTATTGACGTTGAAACAAGACGTGACGCGCGACGATTGGGTGGAAAAACAGGCGCGTGCCCGACTGCATTACACCAAAGAGGGCGAAACGGTGTTTATTCCCGCGGCGACGCCGCCTGCGCCCGCCGCGCCCGCGTCGGTGATTGCGGTTCCTGTTCCCGTTCCCGAACGCACAATTTGGGATGACCTTTTGGAAGCATTGTTTGGACCGACAACGCATTGAGGGATGAGGCATAAGGGATGAGGACTGAGTGACATATACGCACTCGGTCTTTTTTTTCTCAAAGCGAAAATGAAGATTCGTTCGATTACGACATTCCTTCCGGTTGACGAATATTTGAACACTGCGGCGCTCGACCGCGCGGCGGAATTGAATCGCGCCGCACGCGGCGGCGCGGACGACGCGGGATTTGTTTTGCAGACGACGCGCCTCGCGGCGCAGCCCTTGCATCAAATCTTGCGCGAAATGCCCGCGTTGGAATTTGGGCGCGCGTTCGAGAGGGTCTATCGCAAATTGGGCTTTGATTACGGCGCGCTGCTCTTGTCCTCGCCCGATGCGTACGGCGACGCGACCGCGCTGGTAGCGGCAACCGCAACGCTGTTTGTATCACTTTCCATTGCGAGTCAAGCCAACGGAATTCACTTTGACGCCATTCGCGCGGCGGCACAAGCCATTCGCGCGCTCGCGCACGCGTCCGCCGACGGATTGTTGAATTTTCGTTTTGCCGCGTCCGCAAATGTGCCGCCGTTTGTGCCGTACTTTCCTACCGCGTATGCAGACGACGGCGCGCCGTGTTTCGCGTTTGCGCTGGAAGCGGCAGATCTCGCGGTGGACGCGTTCACCGACGCGCCGACTTTGCAAGACGCGCAAGCACGTTTGGTCAATGCCGTGGAAGCACATGCCGCGCGTTTGGAGGCGTGGGGCGCGCAGCTGCAAGCAAAATGCGGCGTGCGTTTCGCGGGCGTTGATTTTTCGATGGCGCCGTATCCGAGCGAGAACGCGAGTTTGGCAACCGCGCTTGAACGTTTGACCGGCGCGCGCTTTGGCACACGCGGGACCTTGTTCGCGGCATCGTTCGTGACCGATTCACTGCGCCGCGCAAAATTTCAACGCGCGGGGTTCAGCACATTGATGCTGCCTTTGTTGGAAGATTGGACGATGGCGCGGCGTTCGCACGAAGATTTGTTTTCGCTCGATTCACTGCTGTTGTATTCGACCGTGTGCGGAACGGGACTGGATACGATTCCGCTTGCGGGGGATGTGACCGCGCCTGAGATTCGCGCGCTGCTGCTCGACCTCGCCGCGCTCGCCGTGAAATTGGACAAGCCGTTGACCGCGCGGTTGGTGCCTGTGCCAAATGTGCGCGCGGGCGAAAGCACACAATTCAATTTTGAATTTTTTGCGAATGCGCGCGCGTTCGGCCTTGACGCGGATGCGGGGTTGAAATTGTTGGACATGTAAAGTCCATGTCCACACCCCGGCGCAAACCGGAATCTCGCTGTGAGCCATCGAGATTTTTTGTGCGGTGAAAAAAGAACGTATGTTACAATAAAGCAAATTTTCGCGATACGCGATACACAAACCTCTGCAATGGAGCAGTATGAGCGACAAGACTTTTTTGCTACTCGGCGGCGCGGGCTTGGTGGGTCTGCAAGTGGCGCGCGCCGTTGCCCGCGAAATCGAACCGCGTAAAGTAGTGATTGCCTCGTTATTTCAAAAAGAAGTCCGCGAAGCATTGGCGCAATTGAATAAGGAATTCTGTGACGTCGAGTGGGTCGGCGTGTGGGGCGACGGCTTTGTGCGTTCCGAATTTACGCAGCTGCGGCGCCGCGAACTTGTGGATTCGCCCACGCGCCGCGCTGCGTTGTATGATGATTTGTTTGGCGATTTGGACGCCGCGTACGAACGCGCGCGACTGACGCAAGTGATTCGCGAGCACAAGCCGAACGTGATTGTGGACAGCATCAATACGGCGACCGCCATCAGTTATCAGGACGCGTACGCGATTTCGGTGATGGCGAAACAAAAGTTGGACGCGTTGTTTGGCGAAATTGACGCCTTGACGCGCACGGTGAAACAGTGGCAAGCCGCGCCGTTGGCGGTTGCGGCGCAGGGCGTGAATCCCGTGCTGCAAGAAGCCTATTCGCGCGAGCAGGCGGAGCATGTGCTGGCGCAATTGAACGCGCATGTCGAAGCGTTGAGCGAATTACGCAAACCCGCGCAAAGCGCGTTCGAGTCGTTGTTGATTTCGCAGGCGGTCCCGCAGTTGGTGCGGCATGTTGTATTGATCCTGCGCGCAATGGCGGAAGTGGGGACGCGGTTGTATTTGAAAATCGGAACGACCGGCACGGGCGGCATGGGTTTGAACATTCCGTACACGCACGGCGAGGACAAGCCGAGCGCGAAACTCATGTCCAAAACGGCGGTCGGGTTCGCGCATACGGGACTTTTGTTCTTGATGGCGCGGACGCCCGAAGCGCCGATTGTCAAGGAAATCAAACCGGCGGCAATGATTGGATACGCGGACATTAACATGCGCGCGATTCAGGAACGCGGCAAGCCCGTGCTGCGGTACGCGCCGCGCCAGCAGCGATTGAACGGAGATTTGACACTGCGTGACGCGCCGGAAAGCTATCAGGAACGCGGCAAACTCGAAGTGGTTATTGTTGATACGGGCGAGAACGGCATGTTTGCTAAAGGCGAATTCGAGGCGATTACGGCAATGAACCAAATGGAATTTATTACGCCGGAAGAAATCGCATCGAAAGTGGTGCTCGAAATCATGGGCGTCAATACGGGCAACGAAGTCTTGTCCGCGCTCGACAGTACGGTATTGAATCCGAGCTATCGCGCGGGTAATCTGCGGCGCGCGGCATTGAGCGATTTGACGCGGTTGGAAGACGAAACAAAAACTCCGTCGGTGGCGCTGGGACAATTGGGGCCGCCGGAACTTTCCAAATTGTTGTTTGAGGCGTTTCTCTTGCGCGAGCGCTATCACACACTCGAACGCGTGTTGAATCAACGTCCGAAAAAAATCGCGGAAGCGCTTTATGCTTGGCTGAAAAAACATCCCGACATTCAAGAAATGATTGTGTCGGTCGGGCTGCCGATTTTGGCACCGGACGGCGCGACGATTTGGCGCGGTCCGCTGATTCGCATTCCCGAACGCGCGGATACGAATCGCGTGCCGTTGACGGCGGACAACATTGACGCGTGGGCGAAAAAAGGGTGGGTGGATTTGCGCCCCGAAAATTTTGTGGTGTGGCGCGAACGGTTTGAGCAAATGGAACGCACGCGTAAAGGATTGCGCGGGCGCGGTTCCGCCGCCGTGACGACCGAAGCGTACTTGTTTCAAGAAATTCATATCGGCGAAGTGGTGGCGTGGGTGTTTAATAATGAAGCGGAAGGATATCGCATCAAGTAGCAGGGAACAAGTAGCAAGTAGCAGGGAACAAGTAGCAAGTAGCAGGTAACAGGTAGCAAGTAGCAGGATTTCCTTACTACAGACTGCTTGCTACCTAATACTTTTCAAAAACATGAAAATTGATGTCGCAACGCTTGTCCCGAATTTGCGCGAGATGCCCAAACTGGCGCGCAGTGTCGAAGCGCTCGGCTTTGATTGTTTGTGGACGAGTGAAACACAGCATGACCCGTTTCTGCCGCTTGCGCTCGCGGCGGAACATACGGAACAAATCGAACTTGGCACGGCGATTGCAGTGGCGTTCCCGCGCAGTCCGACCGTGTTGGCGCACATGGCGTGGGATTTGCAGGCCGCGTCGAACGGACGATTTATTTTGGGACTCGGCACGCAAGTGAAACCCCACATCGAACGCCGTTTTGGTATGGTGTGGGAACATCCGACGGCGAAATTGCGCGAAATGATTTTGGTGATGCGCGCATTGTGGGACGCGTGGCAAGGGGACGGGCGGATTAATTTTCGCGGCGAGTTTTACAAAATCACGCTCATGACGCCGTTCTTTAATCCCGGTCCGATTGAGCATCCGCACATTCCCATCTACATTGCGGGCGTGAATGAAAAATTGTGCCAACTCGCGGGCGAATTGTGTCAAGGGTTTCATGTGCATCCGTTTCATACGGCAAAATATTTGCGCGAGGTGACGCTGCCGAACATTGAAATCGGAATGCAAAAAACCGGTCGCGCGCGCGCGGATATTCAAGTGTCGTCGGCGGTGTTTGTGGCGACGGACGAAGCGGAACAAGAAATGGTGCGCGCGCAGATTTCGTTTTACGCGTCCACGCCGAGTTATCGTCCCGTGTTGGAAACACACGGCTGGGGCGCGGTGGGCGAAGAGCTTTCGATGATGGCAGCGCGCAAAGAATGGGCGGAAATGTCGGAAAAAATCACGGACGAGATGTTGGAGCAATTTTGTGTGATGGCGACGCCGGAAAATTTGGCAGATGCCATCAAGGCGCGTTACGCGGGTTTGCTCGACCGCATTACGTTGTACACGCCGTTCGAGCCGGGACAGGACACGGACAAATGGAAGGCGTTGGTGAAGGCGTTCAAGGGTTGACGCGCTCTCAAACGAATTTCTCTTTGCGGTAAGGAGTCGCGTATGACAAAGGTGATGAACTGCATCGCAGTACTTTGTCATGCGCGCGCATGAATCGCAGCGCCGGCACGACAAATTGCAAATATGTCCCACCATACCAACCTAAAGTTGCGGGGTAAGTGAGTCCAAACTTCCGAAGTTTGAAACTCCGCAATCTCATCAGGTTAAAGTACTAGATTTGCGCGCGGATTTTTTTCGTAGATAATATGGGGGGTTGTAATAATTTTCACAATCTGATGCCGGTTGTGAACAATCTCAAGGCGGGGTTGTGAGTTTATTGCGCGAGGTGCGCGCAAGGAGATGAGAAAATGGCGCAGGATGCCGTGAATGCAAAAAAGGGTTTGACGCCGCAGTATTGGCTGCCGTCGTTGTACACGATGCCGAAATTTCGCGAGGACGCGCCGCCGGATTCGATTACGCGCTGGCTGATTGCAAGCCGCGCGGCGGTCGTCATCATGTCGTTGATTTCGGGCTTGCTCGGCGGGCTGTTGGTGTTGGTCGGCGCGCCCGAACAGTTTTCGTTGGGGCTGACGTTGTTGACCGCGCTCGGTTTGGTGTTGGCGCATGCGGGCAGTAATCTGGTGAATGATTATTGGGACGCGCGGCACGGGATTGATTCGCCGGATTCGCCGCGCGTGAATTACGGACCGCAGGCGTTTGTGAACGGCGAATTTACCAAAAAGCAATTGTTGCTTGGCACGGGAATTATTTTGGCAATCGCCGCCGCGATCGGTTTGTATCTCGCGTACGTCGCGGGGCCGATGGTGTTTGTGTTTATGGGATTGGGCGCGGCGATTTTGATGTTTTATTCGGGCGACCCGTTCCCGTTAAAATATCGCGGGTTTGGCGAACTCGCCGTGTTATTGGTGTGGGGTCCGTTGATGGTGGGCGGCGCGTATTATATTCAAACGCAGACGCTGCCGTGGTGGGTGCTGGCGGCGTCACTGCCGTACGCGTTGGGCGTGACGACGGTGTTGTTTGGCAAGCATCTCGACAAGGTGGACTTTGACGCGAAAAACAAAACCAACACGCTCGTCGTTTTGCTCGGCGAAAAAAATGCGCGCGCGACGACGCGGGGCTTGGTGGCGTTGATGTACATTTTGCCGGTGGCGTTGGTGGTGACAGGAATTTTTTCGCCGACCGTATTGTTGGTCGCGTTCGCGCTGCCGCTCGCGGTGTGGCTGTGGAAAATTTTTGACGCGCCCAAACCGAAAGCGCCGCCGGAATGGGCAATCGGCTGGCCCCTGTATTTTGTCGGCGTCGCCTTTATTCACAATCGCCGGTTCGGGATGCTGTATCTGCTTGGCATCATTCTGGATATCGCCGTCAGCGCGTGGTTTCCCGGCTTGCGGCTGCCGAAATTGTTTTGAGATTCCTCACGCTGTTCGGAATGACAAAAAAGAGGACTGAGTGTATCGCTCAGTCCTCATCGCGCATACCTAAAACTGAAATTGTCCTTTGTATGGCACCATGCGCTTGCTGTAATTGGTGACAAAGCGCAAGAGTTTTTTTTCGAGGCGTTGAAAGCGTTCGCTCTGAATGGCTTGCTGGCACGCGGCGGCATCGGGCGCGACAAAGACAATCAGCCGACGCGGATACGCGCCGTACACGGTTTCCCACACTTCGGCGAGTTCGAGTCCGATGCGATTCACTTGCGGGACAAATTCGCCGGTGACGAAACGATAATACGTTTCCTGAACCTGCTCCGGAATATCGTATTCGAGCAATAGTTTAACGGGTTGAGTGCTCACGAGTAAGACCTGTGGCAAGAATTGGATGTTGGAAATTGGAAATTAGAAATTCAAAATTAGAAATTAGAAATTCAAATTTAGAAAGGTGTTCGTCCATGAAACGCGAATCGGCGCGAATCCAAGCGAATCTCCACAAAGTTC
>CAZXYP010000145.1:0-2412 GCA_964644955.1 uncultured Anaerolineales bacterium
GCCCAAAACTGCCGAAACCGCGCCCGCGATGATGATAAAGCGCATTACCCGCGTCAAACGGTCGCGCGTGTTGACCACATTCACAATCACAAAATACGTCGCAATCGCCAACAACACTTCGGCAAAGCGGCGCACAATCGCAATCTGCAAGCCCGCGTGCGACATGCCAACCACAAACGAGAAAATCGCCAGCGTCATGAACGCCACAATCGGCGCGCCGAGAAAGGTGAATTGGAATTTGCGCTCGACATTCTCATCTTGGCGCGTCATGGCGCGCGCAAACCACATCGCAAACAGCGCAAGCAGCGCCAAATCCAAAAACGTGGGATTGAAACCGAGATTGACCGGAATGGACGCAAACGGTAGCAGAATCGCCACCCCAATCACCGCATACAACCCGTACTCGATATTGGTCATGACAATAATGCCCGCCGCCAGCGCGAAAATCCCCGCGACCACAATCGCCGGCGATGTGAACGAAACCGCCGCCGCGAGCAGCAGCGCCAGCACAACGCCGAGTCCCAACGCGACAAGAGTCGCGAGAACATTGTTCGTGGCAATCCGTTCCGATAATTTCAATTGCATAATCGCCTATCGCCTCTCGCCAATCGCGTATCGCAAAAACCTAATTCGTTATATTCGCTTTCTTTGCAGTTGAAAAATAGATCAGCGCGCCAATACACACCAGCAGGGTGCCAAGCGAAATCACCGCGCCCAATTGGAACGACAACGGGTCGTACCACATTTCAACGCGATGCTGTCCCGCCCGTACGGGAATGGCGCGCAGTGTCAGGTTCGCACGCAAAATGTCTGTCGGTTGTCCGTCCACCGTCGCGCGCCAGCCGGGATAATAATTTTCGCTAATGAGCAGATGCCCGTCTTCCGGCGTATTCACGTCAAATATCATTCGTTCGGGTTGTCGCACCGGAAGCTCAATCTGCGACCGCTTGATGCGCGACCACGTTTGCGCGGCGAGCATGTCGAACGCGCGCGCGTCGTCTTGCTCCAACACCGCGTCTTGTGTCATCCACGCATACGAGCTTGATGGCGTCACAAGTCCTAACGCAATGTCACCGTCTTGCGCCACAATTTTTCCCTGCATCTTTTGCGGCTGTTTGGTGATGACGTATTTGACGTTCAACCACTCGAACACGTTGGGAAGCTGCAGCAATTTGTCATACCGCGCCAGACGCAGCGGCGAAATGCCGTCAATGTCTTCCAAGCCCGTCGCAATCCCGAAATGTCCCGGCAGCAGCTGTTCATCCGCCGCGACACGAAACGGCTCCGCATCATTCTGCAATTGTTCCGCAAACGGAATATCCGCGAATCGTTCCTCGACGCGTCCTTTGTTTGCGGGTTCATTCACGCTCCACAAATCAAACAAAATCAAGCCAATTGCCAAAACCGCGAACCAACGCGCCTTTAGAATATTTTTCAAATACAAACCGACGAGCAAACTCGCCAACGCAAATTGAATGAGCAATAACCCTGCGCGGTCGCCGAGAAACGCAAAACGCGGTTGTGGGTCTTGCGCGCCCGCCACATAAAACGTCAGCAGCAAAACCAACAAAATCACCGCGCCCGCGGGCAAAAGCAAAAATAATTTTTTCGCGCGGCGCGCGTCAAACGTTCCCATCAAGTCCGTAATGCCGTACCCCGCCAACATGGACAGGGCAAAACTCACCACGAACGCGAGCCGTTCCTGCTGCCGAAACAACGACGCGCCCGGCACAAACAAATAAAAAATCACGTATGCGAAAACATAAAAGCCGAATGATAAAATCAGCGCGCCCAACGCGAGCAAGCCCCAAAACACAGTTTCGTTGCGTCGTTTCAGCAGCGCAAAGATTGCCAGCCACAACGGCAGAATCCCCACATACAATGGCGACGCGAACGCGTTCGTGTATCCCGGCAAAATGAATTGCAAAATTTCGAGCGTCGGAAAACCTTTTGCCGCGTCCGCAAATGACAATGCTTCGCGCGTCGAAAGCTGTTGATATTCGAATGCCGGAAGCCATTGCACCGCCGCAAGCCCGAACGCGATGAGCGCGACGACTGCAACCGCGCCAAGGATGCGCGCGGCGATTTTTGATTTTTGATTTTTGATTTCTGATTTGAAAGCTTGCTGCCAAACGCGAAACGCAAAATAACAAATCGTCGTCGCAAACACAAACAAGAACGTTTGCGGATGTCCCGCCAACGCCGCAATGCCCAACACCATCCCCGCCGCAAGCAAATCCGTAGAGATGGTTCGGTGAAATGTCTGTGCATCCGTCGCGCGGTCAATAAAAAACAATGCCAACGGCAGCCAAGCCGCCGTTTCCAAAATCGCCAATTGTAGTGACGGATACGACGTGAGATAACCGCCGAACATGAACATCCACTGCGCCATGTTCGCAATGAAGGTGATCG
>CAZXYP010000145.1:2422-12177 GCA_964644955.1 uncultured Anaerolineales bacterium
CGCTGACGAACGCGCCGACACGATTTTTGACGACGCGCCGCGCCAACAAGTACGTGAACGCGCCGGCGAGATAAAAATGCGCTAATGCTTCCAATTCCAACGCAAACAGTGAAAAGGAATTGAACAACGCCACATTCAACAAGGTATTCGCCAACGCGACGGGATAAAACACCGCGCTTTGAATGTCCGCCAAAAACGGGTGACCGCTGTTGAAATTTTCCGACCAGAGCGGGATGCGTCCTTCCGCAAATGCGCGCGCTTCGTACAAACGGAACGCGTAAAACTGGTCGGTGAAATCGCCGGGCGGAAACTGCGCGCGGTCGAGCGGATTCGGCGTGAGAATGCGCCAAAAGAAAAGTCCCAACAATGCCGCGAGCAAAATCAATATCGCAACATCGGCGCGCGAGAATTTCGCGTCGCGCGCGACCTCGGCGAATGCAGGTGATGGTTGGGATGCCCCCGCAGTGTGCAAGTTCATTTCAAGGAATCGGCAAAAACGCGCGCGGTTCAGGCGTCGCAGGGTCGGTGATGGGCAAACAGGTTTCGGTGTTGATTTCGCACACGCGCACGCGGAATTGTGTGGCGCCGGTGGGCAGCGTAACTTGGTGTGGGTCCACAAGACTTTGATTTTTGCGCCACTGCGTTGTCGGCACGGCGCCGCGCACGGGAATGCTTTCACTGCGCGTCAAAACATTGCCCTGCGCGTCCGCCGTTTCAATTCGCATCACGTACTCGGTTTGCGGCGTTGCCGCCGCGCGCCAAAACAAAACCACGCGCAGTGTGTCGCCCAAACGTTCGGTGCGATACCCCTGCAGGAGGAATGTATCGCCGTAGGTCCGATTGAGACGCTGCATGGTATTCAAATACTGCGATGCCGTCGCGTACAAGCGCAAACGAAAATCGCCCGCGCGCCATTCGTTCAATAAATCGCCGCGGCGATCGAGCCATTGTTCCACATAGTGTTCCGGGTCCCAAAAATCCGGCGCGGCAGGAATAAACCACACGCGTTGATAATTCGCGTTCACGGCGTTCAACTGCTGCGCCGTTTTCGTGTCGGGCAAAAACGTTTCGGGATACACCACCAGCGGCAAACGCGTGCGGTCATAATACAACAACGACATTTCAGGAAAATTTTGCACAATCAAATCGCCCGGCTGCGCGTGCGCATTGATGATACGCGTCAGCCCGCGCCAGTCCGGCGCTTTGGCATATGCGGGCTGCGTCCAATAATTTTGCAGTGTCAAAAACGCGAGCGCCGCAAACACAACCGCCGCGAGCGCAAGCACCGCGCGACGCGCGTGCGGCAAGCGCGTGCGCGCGCCGATTGCCTCCGCGCTCGCCGCGATGCCGTACGCCAGCAGCAAATAAAACGCGGGCGCGATGCCGTTCAAATAACGTTCCAGATACAACGGGCGCACGACGTTGAGCGCAAACACCGCGAGCGTTGGAATCCCCGCATACAATGCAAAAAACAAACCGCGCCGCCAATCACGCGTAAACAAATACACCAAACTCGCCAGCGCCAACAATGCGAACGGAATCCACAACCACGCGCACCACGTCGCGTCCAATGTGTCGCCCAACACAAACGCGCTGAATGTTTCGCGCGCCACATCCCACAACGCGACGCCTTGTCGTCCGCTGCCTTCGCCGTACGCCGAAACACGATTCGACAAAATCAAGGGGTACGGCAAATACAAAAGCGCCAACACAACTTGCGCCGCAATCCACTGCGCCAATTTCTTGAGGTCGCGCCACATTGTCGCAAACACAAACACATTCAACGCCAACAAAATGAACGCTTCGTAGTAATGCGCGTACAACGCAAACAATTCCGCAATCGTAAAAAACAGCAAGGGCAATGCCTCGTGCTTGTCCTCTCGTTTGAGCTTTGCGGGTTCGCCCCTACGATACCACTGCCAGAAAAACACAAGCGCCAGCAAACTCAACGCGGGCCACAGCGTGTAATTCCGCACATCTTGCGAATGCCAGATTTGATACGGATTGATGGCGATGAGAAACGCGGCGACCAGCCCAATACTCTCCCCTCTCCTTCCGGGAGAGGGGTTGGGGGTCAGGTCAAAAATCTCGCGCGCCAAACGATATAGCAACGGCACGCACAACATGCCAAAGAATGCCGAGAAAAAACGCGTCGCAAATTCGCCGTCGCCCGCGAGCGCAATCCAACCGCGCAATGCAAAATAGAGCAGCGGCGGATTTGGTTCGACGGTCAGCGTTTCGTGCCACATTTGCGCGAGCGGTTTTTGTACAAACAGCACGGTGAATGCTTCATCGCCGCGCAGCGAAAAGAAATCGAGGCGAAACATTCGCAGCGCAAAGGCAAGCAGAAGCACTGCCAACAAAACGAGGAACGAGCGCGAAAGGTTCATTCGATTCGACGGGCGACCGCCAGCATCGAAATGCCGTACGGAAAACGATAGCGCGGGGCGGCGCGCATTTCCGCGCTAAACAGACGCGTCAGCGCCGCATTGACGGGCTGCGGCAGCGGCGTCAAGTCCGAATGCGCGCTGCCGTTGGCGGCGGGGCGGCGCGCAAAACGGAGCAGTGCAATCAAGGGAAAGAGCGTCATGTTCAAGTACGTGAGTTTTTCGACGCGAAAACCTGCGTCCTCGATTTTGGCGCGCAGGTCGCGCGCCATGTAACGATGTTTGTGTCCGACCGCGACATCGTGCGCGCTCCACAAAAAACGGTACGCGGGCAATTGCGTAATCATGCGCCCGCCGGGTTTGAGCGTGCGCCGAATTTCGTGAAACGCCGCGACATCGTGTTGGATGTTGCATATCACGTCAAATGAAAACGCGACGTCAAAAAATTTTTCCGGGAAGGGCAGCTCGAGCAAGGACGCGACCAGCGTGCGTTCACTGCGAATCCCGCGCAGGCGGCAAAATTGAATCGCTTCTTGGGCAATGTCCACGCCCCACGCGTCGCCGTGCCGCGCCAGAATTTGCAAATTCTTGCCCGTGCCGCAGCCCGCATCCAAAATTTTCGCGCTGCCATTCGCCGGCACGTAGCGTTCAATCAAGCCGTGCAGTAATACGCGCAAACCGCGATACCACCAGTAATCTTCTTCGATTTCAAACATGACGCGATACTCGCGCGGGAGCATCGCCATGCTGGCAGCGGTTTCATGGGTGTTCATGGAATCCGCAGCTCTCCAAACACGATGCGGTCCCCAAGCGGCGCGCCGTTCGCGTCAAATGTCGGCAGGCGCGTAAAATCGGTCGGATGATACATGCCGATTTCGATTTGATACGTGCCGGGTCCCGCGTTCGGCGCAACCTGAAATTCATAGCTGTCGGAAAAAATTTCGCCCGCCGCCCAGCCCGTCGTCGGGCGCGCGCCGTCGAGCGGTTCTTTATCCTGCTGTCCGAAAATCTCATTTTGTGCATTGATGAGATGCGTAAACACTTTGTACGACGTGTCCATCGGTTGTAACGCGCGCCAATACAATTTTAATTTTACCGTATCGCCGGGTTTCAACGCATCGGGCGCATCCAACGCATACCCGAGAAATTCCACCTTGTCGCCCAAACGGGCATTGACGCTGTTTTGGATGGCGGGCATGTTGGTCGAGCGCGCCAATGCTTGCACGTCCACCGTTGCGAGATTCCATGCATTGCCAAAATTCAAAAGCGTGTGCGGCGCGTATTCGGCGAGTGACAATTTCAAATCGTAAGCGCCGGCGTTCGCGTCGCCCGGCACGCGCGCGCCGATATTGGCTTGCACAATGTCACCGGCTTGACGATTCGTGAGGTCGAGTGTGAACGGCGTCACCGCGCGCGTGCGATTCCAAAATTGCCACCACGGCGCGGCGAGTTCAATTTCACCCGCGATATTTTTTTCGGCGGGGCGCGTCACTTGAAAATATAGCGTGAGCGGGACCGCGTTGCCCGGCACGGCGTGCGGTTCCATATCGTACCCGACCAGACGCACGGCGTCGCCGAACGGCACATTCATTTGTTGGTCAACGACCAGTGTTGCAGGGTCGCGCGGCGCGGCAGGGCGCGTCACTTGCAATTCGCCGAGTGTAAAAGATTCGCTTTCCCTGCCATCCGGTAATTGGGCGGCAAGTGGTTCATGTCCCGCTGCGCGATAGACATTCATTACAATCGTGTACGTGCCGGGTGGCGCGCCGGGGTCCACGACGAGGTCGTGTTGGTCCACATAAATCTGCTTGCCCTGCCATTTGGAAACAGGAAAGAGATTGCCGACCGGCGCCGCGTCCCATTGTCCCCACACCTTGCCGTGTTCATCCACCACGCGCAGGGAAACCGAAATATCGTTGAGCGATTTGCCGCTCAAGCGCCAGTACAATTTGACCGCCGCGCGCGTGCCGGGTTCCATTTGGCGCGGCGCGTCATAACCTTTCAATTTCAACTTGCTGCCATATTGAAGCTCTGTCGGGTTTGGCAGAATCGAATCGTCAGGCAGGGTCGCGCCGCGATACACAAATTGCTGCAAAATGATGCGCGACGCAATCGCGGGAAAATAGACAATGTCCACCGGCTCGCCGTACTTGTGCATCAATTGATTGATGGCAAATTTCGGGTCGCCGACGGGTTGATGAATTTCGAGAAACCACACGCGCCCGTGTTGGCGATACGCGTTCAAGACGCTTTCGCGGTCGAGAAAAATTTGCCAATCCTGTGTCTGCGCGAGATGCGGCAGCGATTCCCACGGCAAACCTTCCGGCGCGTAATACTCGACAATTTTTTCGGCTTGCGGCGCGACGAGCAACAAATAATCGTCGGGACGCAAGCGCTCGCGCAAGAATTGTGACCACGCCTTGTGATTGTCTTTGGCGTAGGTGGCATCGTAATACAAATTGTTGAGCGAAGAAAACGCGCCTGCGAGAACCGGCAAGGTCAACCCGATTGCGCCAAGTGCGTAAATCGCCGCGCGCGCGGTTTTGTTTTGGGCGGGCTGGCGTCTGCGGTTTGCGATTTTGTTTGCCAACGCGTGCACGCCAATTGCCAACCCGATATAGAACGCGGGACTGGTCGTAATCAAATGGCGCGAGTTGAGATACAACGGGCGCAAGTAGGAACCCAGCTGCAAAACCATCGCGGGCAAAAACAAATAGCAAACCAAAAACAACGCGAGGTGAAATGCGCGCGACTTGACACGAATTGTCGAAAACACGCCCACGCACCACAACGCAACCAGAAACAAATCGAGCCAAACGACCGTATCCAAATTTGCGGTCACGCCGACGGCGAACGAATTCCACACATCGCGCAGCATGATAAAAAATGGCACGAACGTCGCGCCAACCTGGTCCCACGAAGCCAGGTCCGCCGCACTGCGCGGCAGAACTATCAATATCGCCGCAAAACCGCCAAGCAGCAATGCCGCAAGCGCCGTCAGCGGCGAAGTGAGCCGCGCCCGCCATGTTTGCGCGGCGTTGTCATACAACAGCATCGTCGCTGCGAAAAACGGCAGCAGAATAAACGACAGGTAATGGGTCGTCAAGGTGAGGACAAATGCCAAGCCGAACAATACAAACCAACGCGACCCCAACGCGCGCCACGCTTGCGGACTCGTTTTGAGCCACCGCAGCAGCGCATAGACGGCAAACGTGCTCCACAACAAAACCAGCGCGTAGGGACGCGCTTCTTGCGCGTACCACACATAGAACGGCGAGACGGCGGCAAACAAGACCGTCAACAGCGCGACCAATTTATTCTTGACGAGCAGATACGTGAGCGGATACAACAGCGCCAATGTTAATTCATTCGCAAACGCGGATAAAAAACGCAGCGCAAATTCCGTTGTGCCCGCGGCGAGGACAGAAAAATGCAGCAGCAAAAAATAGAGCGGCGGATGCAAATCGCGCGTCGCCACATTTTGAATCAGGATAGTGTTGTTGAGAATGTTGGGAATGGAATTGAGTGCGCGGTCCCACGACAGCGACTCATCCCACCACAGACTCATGGTGTCGAGGTGATAGAGACGCAGTCCCCACCCCAAGAGCAAAACGAGCGCGAGCCGGACGCGCGGTGCAGCAAAAAAGGAACGGATAGCGCCGGTTGGCGGCAAAGAAAAAGATGACATGCAGTGGTAGCGTGCGACCCGGAGCGTCGCGGCGTTTCATTATATCCGTTTTGGAATGAATCGAAAAAATTTTTCCAAATTGGGTCTTGACAATTCCAAAAGCCGTGATAAACTCTGTTTTGCTTTGTTGACAGCATAATGCACTCGTTTTGACAATGCCGAACCACAATTGATTCATGTGTTGTCCGAATGAGTATTCATGAATTCATGAGCATCATCAATTCTATGCTTCTGCGTGTTCGCACCACCGTCTTGGGCGGTGATGTGTTCGCGCCTTGTACGGGTGCGCCTGTTGACAGATAGCAGTATCAGTTCTACTGTCGTTTTGACGGTCACAGTCGCATCCCCTGCGCTGTGACCGTTTTTTATTTTCTATTGGTCGAGCGCGAATCCGTTTCGCGCTTTTTTTTCCACGCTTGTCGTCACACCGGGATGTGTGACGGCGGGGTAACGACAGAAGTATGGCAAAAACAAATACCTCCGAGTTTGACCACATCGTTTCCAAATCGGCTTTGGGCGGTTTGTGGGGCTTGCTGCGCGGCTTTCGCCTAACGTATGCCGGAGCCATCGGCAGTCTCGCCATCGCCACCGCCGCGCGGACGGGCACCTTTTTCCTCATCGGGTATCTGGTAGATCGGGTGTTGACAAGCCCGGACTTGATGACCGGCTTGCCGCTTGTCGCCGCGGGTTTCATTGCGCTCGCCATGACCGAAGGCACATTCACGTTCCTGAGCGGGCGCTTTGCCGCGCGTACGGCAGAGGGCATCGCGCTGAAAATCCGCAACTATCTCTACGACCATATTCAGCGCCTGACCTTTGCGTTCCACGACAAGATGCCGACCGGCGACTTGATTCAACGCGCTACATCGGATGTGGAAGCGGTGCGCAAGTTTTATGCCGAACAGGCAATCGGCATCGGTCGCATTTTGCTGCTGTTTCTCATCAACTTTGGCGCGCTGTTGCTGCTCAATGCGCAGCTGGCGGTGTTGTCGGTGCTTGTCGTGCCGTTGATTGTCATCATGTCGGTCTTTTTCTTTCGCCGCGTTTCAAAAGCATACGAGTATTATCAAGAACAGGACGCGGTGCTTTCGACGACACTGCAGGAAAACTTGACCGGTGTACGCGTGGTGAAAGCGTTTGCCCGGCAGCAGTACGAGATGGACAAGTTCGAACGCGACAATTTCGAGAAATTTCGGCGCGGCAAAAAACTGCTCATTATGCACTCGCTGTTTTGGCCCACCGCCGACATTTTGTGCGCGGCGCAAATGATTGCGGGGTACGCGATTGGGGCGTTGATGGTCATGAACGGGACGCTTACGCTGGGCGATTACGTGACGTACATGGGCTTGGTCGTGCTGTTGATTTGGCCCATGCGCGAGTTGGGACGCATGATTGTGCAGGCGTCCACGGGCATGGTTTCGTTCGGGCGCCTGTCCGAAATCATTCGCACTAACCGCGAGCCGATTGAGCACGGAACCTATCTTCCTGCCGAAAACGAACGTGTGCGCGGCGACATTGTGTTTCATGACGTCGGCTTTGAATATGAAAAAGAAAATCGCGTGCTGCACGACATTTCGTTTCACGCGCGCCCCGGCGAGGTGATTGCGCTGATGGGACCGACCGGTTCGGGCAAAACCTCGCTGGTCAATCTCTTGCCGCGTTTTTACGAATACGAACACGGCAGTATCCGCCTGGACGGTGTGGAATTGAACGAGTACCCGCGCGAATACTTGCGCCGCAATATCGGCATCGTGGAACAGGAACCGTTCTTGTTCTCGCGCACTCTTCGCGAAAACATCACCTACGGCGTCGGGCGCACAGTGTCGGACGATGAAGTGTTTGCGGCGGCGCGCGCGGCGGCAGTGCATGATGTGATTCTTTCTTTTCCGGAGGGCTACGATACGCTCGTCGGTGAAAAAGGCATCACGCTTTCGGGCGGACAAAAGCAGCGCGTGACGATAGCGCGCACGATTCTCAAAAATCCGCGCATTCTTATTCTCGACGATTCCACTTCTTCGGTGGATACGGAAACGGAACAAGAGATTCGCGACGCGCTGGAAGCATTGATGCGCGATCGTACGACCTTTATCATTGCGCATCGCGTGCAAAGTGTCATGAATGCGGACCAGATTCTGGTGTTGGAACACGGACGCATCACGCAGCGCGGCACGCATCGCGAACTGGTCAAACAGGATGGGTTGTACCGACAGATTTACGAACTGCAAGCGAAAATCGAAACCGAAGTCGAGACGGCAATCGCCGCGGCAATTGCCGTCGAAAAGGAAGCGAACATTTCGGCGCATCGCACACAACACGAATTGGAGTTGGCGTTGAACTAACTTGTTTTGGATTTCAAAAATTCACAGGGTGAATTTTTGAAATCCAAAATGCCCTTCCTCTCATGTCACACGAATTTGAAGAAGAAGATTTTCAGGCACAGTTGAGCGGCAAAACGCTCAAACGCATGTTCAAACTGACGCTGCCGCACAAATGGTGGCTCATCGGTTTTATCGTGCTGATTGCGATTACGGCAATACAGGACGGGGTGTTCAATTATCTGAAAAAGCAGATTATTGACACGGGCATCACGCCCAATGACCCTGCCGCATTGACGCGCGTGCTCGTCATTTATGCCGTGATTGCGTTGACGCAAGCCGCCGCAGTCTTCGGGTTCATTTATCTCGCAGGCATTCTCGGCGAACGTGTCCAGTACGATTTACGCAAGAAACTGTTCAATCACTTGCAGACGCTGTCGTTTTCGTACTTTGACCGCACCGCCGTCGGCTGGATCATGTCGCGCGTGACGTCCGATTCGGGACACATTGCCGACCTGATTACGTGGGGCGCGGTGGATGTGGTCTGGGCAGTGATGAGCATTTTGACCGCCGCGTTCTTTATGCTGTGGTTAAATTGGCAGTTGGCGCTGGTCGTACTGACCATCATTCCGATTTTGATTGTCATTGCGGCGTGGTTCCAAAAACGCATCATCATGGAATATCGCGTCGTGCGGAAAACGAATTCGCGCATCACGGGCGCGTACAATGAAAACATTCAGGGCGTGCGTGTCATCAAGGCGTTGAACCGCGAAGAAAAAAATCTGGATGAGTTCAGTGAATTGACGGGACAAATGTACAGCGCGTCGTATCGCGCGGCGCGCTTGTCGGTGATGTTTTTGCCAATCGTGCAATTCATCAGTTCCATCGCGCTCGCCATCGTGGCGTGGTATGGCGGCGCGCAAATTGCCATGGGTGTCATGACGGTCGGGACCCTGCAAGCATTCATCGGATACATTACGTTCATGTTGTGGCCCGTGCAGGACCTCGCACGCGTGTACGCTTCGATGCAGCAAGCAGTGGCATCGGCAGAGCGCACCTTCTCGCTGATGGACACGCCGCCCGACATTGTGAATCGTCCGGTTGCCATCGAGGCGGAAACGCTGCGGGGCGATATCGAATTCGACCACGTCGAATTTTATTACACGCCAAACAAGCCGGTGCTGCGCGATTTCAATCTGAAAGTGAAGGCGGGCGAAACCATCGCGCTGGTCGGTCCGACCGGCGCGGGCAAATCCACGATTGTGAATTTAATATGCCGGTTTTATGAACCCAAGAACGGCGTGATTCGCATTCACGGCACCGATTACACGGATTTGACGCTGCACAGCATTCAATCGCGCATCG
>CAZXYP010000146.1:0-12112 GCA_964644955.1 uncultured Anaerolineales bacterium
GGGTGCGCTCGACACGCGCGATTTTGCGTGGAACGAAACGGGTGAATCGCTCGCGCAGCTGCGTTCACACGGCGCGCCGTTTGAATGGCAAACCCCGGCGGGCGACCCGAACGGCGTGCGCGCGTTGGGTACGCTCAAATTGGCTTTGGATGAATTGACGCTCGATGTCATGTCGCGCCGCCGCTTGCGCGCAGGGAAGGCGTTATTGGAAAAACATTTGGGCGAGACGATTCAGTGGCGCGACGAAACGATTGAATCGTTCGCAGAGGCGTTGCGCGGCTTGGACAAAGATGCGGACGAGTTTGATGATGATGCGTTTGAGGACGAGGATGAATTCGACGACGAATGGGAGTTCACGGGTGACGCTGAAGGGGATGACGCGGACGAGTCGGACGCAGACGTAACATCGTTTGAGCCAAAGCTCCCCGACCTCACCGCGCCGCCCAATGAATTGCAGGAGATGCTCGCACGCTATCGCGCGAACTTGAATCAAGCATGGATTGACCAAAAAGTTCCCGCGCTCGACAATCAGACGCCGCGTCAAGCGGTGCAATCGTTTGGCGGACGCTTGCAAGTGATTCGCTTGCTCAAAGATTTCGAGGCGCGCGAAGCCGATAACGCGCGGCGCGGGGAAACGACCTTCGATTGGGGTGCGGTGGCGCGTGAATTGGGTTTGAGTGACCAAGAATTTGTGGACGAAACGCGCGTCGAAGAATTGTTGAACGAGATGTTGTCGTTGACTATGGAATTGACGGTGCTGCATCAAACCGACCAAGCATGGGCAGGATGGCAAAAATTTCGCGAACTCTGTCCGATTCAGCGCGCAGACGAATTGTCGTTCGCGCAAGTGTGGGCTTTGGAAGAAACGTTGACCGAGACGGTGATGGAGTTGGAGCATCTGCTTGCGCGTCAAAATCGTTTTGTCGAGGCGCGCTCGTTATTGGATGATTACATTGCGTTGGACGCGGACGCGTTGGATTGGGCATTGGCAGAACGCCAAGCGGTAGAAATCGAGCGCGCGATTTTTGATGAACCCGCTGCCGTGCAAGCGGCGGTGGCGGAATTGGAACGGTTGGCGCAAGACAAGGACAACGCGTTTCAGGCGTTGATTGTGTTGGCAGAATTGCAAGAAGGTTTGTTGCACATGCCCGACGCGGCAGTGCAAACGTTACTGCGCGCAGAGCAAGCGGCGTTGGATGATTCAGCGGAGCAGCGCGTGTACGACACGCTGCTGGAACATTTTGACTCGTTTCAAAAATGTGACGCGGGTAAAACGTATTGGCATCAATGCAATGATGGACTGCTGACGGAAGAATGCGATAACGCGGGTTTGGTGCGGCTCTTGTTGGCATGTAACGAACTCGACGAGGCGAGCGCGGTGGTCGCAGACATAGCGCGTGAGGAAACGCGCGCCTATTTTGCGGGAATGATTGCGGCGCGGCGCGGGGATTTGGATGCGGCGCGCGAAATTTGGCAAATCAAGTTGAGCGAAACGCTAGAACATTTCAATTGGCGTTGGTTCGAATGGGCGGAAATGTCGCTGTATCTGCGCGACAGCGCGGCGGTGTTGGAAAAAATTGACCCCGCCGCGCACGCGAATCATTTTCTCGCGCATTGGCATCGCGCGTTCGCCTACGCGCAGCAAAACGATTTCGAAAACGCATCCCGCGCCGCCAAGGACGCGCGCGCGGCAATGCGCGAACAATCACGGCGCATGGACTATGACAGCTCCTTGCGGCATCGGCGCGCGCTTGCGGACGCGCTTGGTTTGCCCGATGCCGCCGCGCGCGCGTTGAATTTCGATTTTCATTGACGTATTGTCCAACACAGCTGTCTCTGGCGCGGGGCAGGCGCGCCGGAATGGCTCAAAAGTACACGACCGGCACGCGTTAACGGTCATTCGTTTTTTCATTCCCACTGCCGCAAGGCGCGACTTGGACAGTTTGCTTTAGCGCTGCGTCGCCAAAGTGATAACCACATTCCCCTTTTTGTGCCCGGTCTCGACGTAGCGGTGCGCGTCACGTATTTGTTCCATCGGATAACAGCGGTCAATGACCGATTTCAGATATCCGGCTTCAATGAGCTCTGTGAGAAACGCAAGGTCTTGCGCTTTTTGGGCGGATGACCGCAATCCCGGCGCGACAAAACGCGCTTTCTTGCCGCGACTGTTTCGCGTCCACAACAATTGAATCAAAAAATCCGGCGCGGGCACTGACGTCACATACGTACCCGTTTCATTTAACAGCTTCTTGCATCGTGAAAACGAACTCTTGCCGACGGCATCCAAGATGAGGTCATACGTTTCACCGCGCTGTGTAAAATCTTGTTTGGTATAGTCAATGACCACATCGGCGCCGAGCGATTTTACCAATTCCACATTGGCGGCGCTGCAAACGGCGGTCACATGCGCCCCGAAATATTTGGCGAGCTGCACCGCGTACGACCCGACCGAACCGGACGCGCCGTTGATGAGCACTTTGTGTCCGCGCTCAATCTGCCCTGCATCGCGCAGGAAATTCAACGCGCCCAATGCGCCGTCGGGAACGCCCACCGCTTCAATAAAACTCATGTTGGCAGGCATGAGTGCCAGCGGTCCGTCTTGCGGCAGACAAATGTATTCGGCTTGTCCGCCCTGCGTTGCGGCACACGCGGCATACACGCGGTCGCCCGTTTTGAATTTTGTCACATCCTTGCCCGCCGTTTCAATTTCTCCCGCAAGCACATCGCCGGGAATCGCATGTTTCGGTTTTGTGATGCCGTTGAACAATCGGGTGACCATATCGCCTTGACGAAAACCGGGGTCGGTGGCGACCACTGCCGATGCATGAATTTTTATCAAGACCTCATTATCGCCGGGTGTTGGTTTCCCAATTTCTTGTACTTGAAGGACCTCGGGCGAACCATATCGCGTTGCCACAATTGCTTTCATGCTTGACCTCCCAATTCACGCGGTTGGAGCGTCGCGCCGTGCGAAACCGTTTCAGGATTGCGCCATCGCCACGCGAACCAAAGGACGCACAACATGGCTGCGATTTCGAGCGCGGCGAAAAAGACATAGGTCAGCGTCATGGACCCGCCGCCGATGACAAAGACGATGGTAACGACAGCGGCGACGAGATTGGCGATGCGATTGGGTTTGTGCGCGAGCACGCGGGACAGAAGCACCATCGCAATCGGAATTTCTGTCATTATGGCGGCTGCCAACAGAAATTCGGGCGTCATCTGTATTTCTCCTGCATCACCGGACAGGATCTGCTCGAGCACGCCCGGGTGCATAAAGGAAAAGATATCCGCAAAAATCATGTTCAGCATGACGAAAATCCACAAGGTGGAGAGCCGCGCTCTCATTTCTTTAATAATGGTGGATGTGTTGGTATTCATTGTTCGTTCCTTTTTTGATTTTGAGGTTCCTCAACGCGATTGACAGAGAGCAAGGACATTCCCAGATTGCGTACTTTTCTGAGCAAGCCGTACAACGCCGCCTGATCGGCGACGAGACCGGTGAGAAGCGTGTCCCCTTCCGCCAGCAAAGTGATGTTCATGCCGCCGAACCAGCCCGTCCATTGCGGATTCACATGCCCCGCAATCCTGATTTGATAGATGACAGGTTGTTCTATATTCTGCTCAAGTACGTTTGACATGGCTTGTCTCGTCAATCACGTTCGAATCTGAAACATATTTCTCTACAGCGCTGCCGCAACAGGTTCTGTTTTCACTTTGCCGCGCGCTTGATTGTGGCGCAGCAAGACGATGCCGAGCCAAATGCACCAGACAATCAGACCGAGACCGAAAATCATCGCCATTGGTAACGCCACAGACGGAACGAGCGTTACGATTCCTGCCGCGCTGAGGACGATGCCGAGATAGCCAAGTCCTTTTCCCAACGCGCCTGTTCGCAAGATGGCAATGCTTGTCAGCAAGAGCCAAAGACTGCCGACCAGCTCATTCCCGCTCGTTATCCCGGTTTCTACCGCTTGAAGCGCGGACCAGACTGTCACTGCTTGTGCCGAGTCTTGAGCATAAAGCCCCGCTGTAACGCCAATGTTCGAGAGCATGAGGTTGCCGCTCGCGATAATCAAGCCCGCCCAGATAAATCCAAAAACGCTTGCGGCTTGCATCAATGCCGGCGCGCCGGATTTCAACCGTTCATAGAGCGCCAACACGATGAGAACGAGCGCGATGGCAGACACCCAATATGCGATCAAGTTCCACACATAGACGAGGGTTTGGTTCTCTGCCAGAAACGCCAAATACGCGGCAGGTTCGGCGTCCAGAAGTGGGAACATCAGAGTAACGCCGATGATTAGACCGACCACGTATGCGGCGGCATGTACCAATGCGGCTATGCCGCCCGCTTTTTGTTGGAATGGATGATTCGTATTGTTCATTCGTATCCTCCTTGTGTACTGTTTCGCCAAGAGGATACAAGAAAATGTGGTGAGTGGTCATCACCCGTTGTGGTGATTGAGGTGGTGAATTCCCAAAAGGAACGCGCGGGGTTTGGTTACAACAAATCGAGTTCTTGCGCGCGGCGAACGGCGGCGCGACGATTGTTCACTTCGAGTTTGCTGTAAATGTTTTTGGTGTGAGTACGCACCGTGTTGAGCGAAACCGAGAGCGCGCGCGCAATTTCGGGGCCGCTCAATTCGGTTTTGAGGAAGGCGAGAACGTCCCGTTCGCGTTCGCTGAGCGGTTCAAGCATCGCGGAAGGCGAGACAATTCCCGGCGTTTGTTTTGTGACTTGCTGGGGATTTTCAAATGCTTCGCGTAGAGTGTGAATATACTTTTTGGCTTGAAGCGTTACCTCGCGCGCGCGGAGCTTTCGTAACAGCTCTGCCATTGCCGCGCCTTCGTCCACAAAGATTCGCACATAGCCCTCCGGTTCGGCAAGAGCCAATGCATTCTGCAGTGCGGCAAGCGCGACGGACATTTCATTGCGCGCATAGTACGCCAGCGCGCGCAGCACAAGAATCTCGATGATGCTCCGCAGCCGCGCTTGTTCTGCTGCCGCTTGCAATAAGCGTTCCAACAGTTTCATTGCCGCGTCAAAAGAGTCGCTTGACCGCGCGGTTTCGGATTGAGCAATCAGGATACGCGCAAATGTAATGTGTTCAAACTCGCGCGCGAATGTGAGTTCGTTGTCAATGCCAAGCCCGCGCGCGTTTGCCCAAGCCAATGCCTCACGCAATCTGCCCTGCTTGAGCCATACCGCCGCGCGCAATGCCGCGATAGGACGCGCATCGAGAGTGGGACCGCCCACAAATTGCCGCTCGCCCTCATCCAGGAATTCAAGCGCGCCGTCCAAATCGCCGCGCGCCTCTTGAAGCCGCGCCTTCGCGCAGTACCAACGATGCTGTGGTTCGACGAGCGCGGCGAACGGACCAAGTTCCTTGTACGTTTCAAGGTGCTGTTCCGCGAGTTGCAGCGCGTTGCGTTCCAGATGCGCCTCGCTCAATACGACATGCAAATCCGCCGTACCCTGCGGAACCGGCGAACCATGCTCTGCCACTTGGCGCAGCGATTGTTCGGCAGCGCGTTTGGCATCCGTCAAGCGTCCCTGTCCAAGCCGAATGTCCGCCAAGAGATATTTGGCGCTGATGGAAAAATTTAACCCGCCTGCCCGATGCAAGTCGCGCACGCCATCCGTAATCGCTTGATGTGCCGCGTCAAGGTCTCCGCTGTTCCAATAGGCGATTCCCAAAAGAGCCGCCGCGGCGCCGCGCCACAAATGGTCGTTCTCGGGCAAAAGGTCAAGCGCCCGCCGCGCAGATTGCACAATGCCGTCCACATCGCCGAGCGCGCCGGCGCGATACGCGCGCGCAATCGAGATGGTGCCGGGCAAGGACCGCAGCTCGGCTTGATTCGCGACGATTTTTTTTATTGCGTCGGTTTGCGGTTGTTGCTTTTCCTGCGCCGTCATATGCAACGACGCGTTGTTCAACAATTGTTCGGCTTGGTCGAGACGCACCCCGGCGGCATCGGTATCGGTGGGAAGTTGACCAAAGGCATAATACACATTGAGTACGGGGCGGGCGCGCACGAGCTCGTCCGGCAGCTGCTTGACCCAGCCCAGCCACGTCGCCTCCATGCCGCCGAGGTGCATTGCTCGCAGCTGCAATTCAATCAGCTCGGCAGCATGTTCAAAATCGGTCGCCGCAAGCGCGTGGCGAATGGCATCCGACGGCAGATTGTTGCGCTCATACCACGCGGCAGCGCGTCGATGCAGCAGAGGTACTTGTTCCGGCTGCTGTTCCATCAAGCGCGCTTGCAGCACTTGTGCAAAAAGATGATGATAGCGATACCAGCGGCGCTGGTCGTCGAGCGGAATCACAAATAGGTTGCGGCGTTCAAAGGTCTCGAGCGTCTCTCCGCCATTCTCCTGTTCCGTGACCGCCTCGCACAGCGGACCGCACAAGCGGTCGAGAATAGAGGTTTGCAATAAAAAACTGCGCTCGCTTTCCGATCGGCGCTCAAGGACTTGGCCTACCAAATAGTCCAGCACGTAGCGGTGGCTGCCGGCGAAATGCTGAACAAAGCCAGCAATGTCTTGATTGCGCCGCGGCTGCATCGCCTGTATTGCATCGGGTCGTGATTGAACCAGATATCCTTGCAGCGCGAGCGCGGCGAGTTGAAGTCCTGCAATCCATCCTTCCGTGCGCGTTTCCAATGCCGCAATGTCGTGCGCCAAAAGATCCAGCCCCATGACGCGATTGATAAAATCAGCCGCTTCGGTTTGGGTGAACCGCAGGTCCGCTGCGCGCAGCTCCACGAGTTGGTCGCGGGCGCGCAGCAAGGCAAGCGGAATGTCCGGGTCTTCCCGCGTCGCAATGACCAGATGCATTTGCGGCGGCAGATGTTCGAGCATAAATGCAAGCGTGTCGTCAATCGGCTTGGCATCAATCACGTGATAGTCGTCGAGGACGAGGATGAAATGATTGGGTAAGGCGGCGATTTCATTGAGCAGCGCGGTGACAAGCGCGTGGACAGGCGGTGGTTGAGGCGATTGGAGCGCTGCCTGCGCGCCTGCGCCAAGACTGGGCGCAATCGTCTGCAATGCCGCAACGACGTACTTTAGAAATCGAACGAGGTCATTATCGGCTTCGTCGAGGGATAACCAGGCGATTTTGGAAGGAGGAAGGATGGTGGATGAAGGATGACGCGCGGCGTTCGTTTTATCCTTGATCCTTGCGCGTTTATTTTTCTGATGCGCCCATTCACTCAGCAGGGTCGTTTTGCCAAATCCGGCAGGCGCGGAAATGAGCGTCACTTTTCGTCCCGCCGCGACGCCTTCATTCAGCCGCGCGAACAGACGGGGACGCAGCACCGTTTTTTGCCGCACCGGGGGCGCAAAAAACTTGGTCGCAAGGATTGGCGCAGCCATAAAATGATTATACTACGGTTGTCGCGGCGACTCGTGTTATCGGGTGTGCGTTACGATTTTGGATTCCTATTCGACGTAGTGCCTGCCCTGAACGCGCGAAGGGTCGAGATTTGCTGCGATGCTTGGCCTCGCCTGCTGCGCGCAAACTATGTTTGCGATGAATTGCGATTCGCCCGATAGCATCACCAAAAATTTGCCGCACATTTCGTGTCATCGAGTCCATGGCGTGGGCAAGCGTTTTGAAAAATCATTTCTCAAGCTCGAGCTGCCATACGCGCAATGTGTGTGCTGCGCGCTGTTTCAGTAACGCCGTCTCGCGCATTAACAGAATCGAAAGAAGCGGATATAATCGTACTCAAATCACATCGGACCGGAATTGTCGCTCCCTGCGATGGCGACAAATTCCCTGTCTCGTCTGTGGAGAAACTATGAAACGTTCTGAAATCAATGCGATCCTGCGCGACGCCGACGCGTTTATTCGCGCGCACGGTTTTCATTTGCCGCCGTTTGCGTACTGGACGCCCGAGCAGTGGCGCACGCAAGACGCGCGCGCGCGCGAAATTGTGGAACATCATCTCGGTTGGGATATTACCGATTTCGGTTCGGGCGCGTACGACCGTGTCGGCTTGTTTTTGTTCACGGTGCGGAACGGCGTCGTGGACAATTTGAAAACGCAGCGAGGCAAATTGTACGCGGAAAAAATCATGGTCGTCGGCGTGGACCAAATCACACCCCTGCACTTTCATTGGCTCAAGACCGAAGACATTATCAATCGCGGCGGCGGCAAATTGGTCATTCAATTGTACAATGCCACCGCGCAAGACGGACTCGCCGATACCGAAATTCATGTCAGCACCGACGGCGTGGAACGCGTCGTGCCGGCGGGCGGCAAAGTGGTCCTCGAACCCGGCGAAAGCATTACGCTCACGCCGCGTTTGTATCACACGTTCTGGGGCGAAGGCGAACGCGTATTGGTCGGGGAAGTCTCATCGGTGAACGACGACAACACCGATAACCGCTTCTTTGAACCTGTCGGACGCTTTCCGACGATTGAGGAAGATGAAGCGCCGCAGCATTTGTTGGTCAATGACTATTCACGTTACTGGAACGCGTAACCGGTTTAGAGGATTGCGGCTATGAAAGCAGACAATACGCCCTTGCGAATTATCAACAGCGTCGCGCCGATTCGGATTTGCGATAACGGCGGCTGGACGGATACGTGGTTCGCCGAACACGGCAAGATTTTCAACATTGGCGTTTATCCCTACGTCGAAGTGCAAATCGAAATTTATCCGCGCGACGCGCAAACGGAACGCGTGGTCATTTACGCGGAAAATTACGGCGAGCGCTATGTGCGTCATCTGCGCACAGATTGGGAACATCATCCGCTGCTCGAAGCGGCGATTGAATACATGGGCGTACCGGAAGATTTGGCGATTCAAGTCACGCTATTTTCTGACGCGCCCGCCGGCGCGTCCACCGGCACGTCGGCGTCCGTGTCCGTCGCGTTGATTGGGGCGCTCGACCGTTTGACGCCGGGACGCTTGACCGCGCACGAGGTAGCAAACATTGCGCATCGCATCGAAACGGATTTGTTGAAACAGCAAAGCGGTATTCAAGACCAACTTTGCGCCGCGTACGGCGGCATCAACTTTATCGAAATGTTCAAGTATCCGCACGCGTCCGTTTCGCAACTTCATGTGCCGGATTCGATTTGGTGGGAATTGGAACGCCGCCTCGCGCTAATTTTTGTCGGCAAGTCGCACCACTCCTCGCAGGTGCATGAAAAAGTGATCCGCGAATTGGAAAACGCGGGACCGACGGCGCGGCAAATCGAAACGCTGCGCGCCACCGCCGAACCTTCGCGCGATGCGGTTTACGCGGGCGATTTTGTCGCGTTGGGTCAGGCAATGATTCGCAACACGGAAGGGCAGCGCGAATTGAATGCGGAATTGGTGAGCGCGGACGCGCAGCGCATCATTGATATTGCGCGCGCCCACGGCGCGTTGGGTTGGAAAGTGAACGGCGCGGGCGGCGACGGCGGTTCGTTGACGCTCTTGTGCGGCGATTCGTCGCACGCGAAACGCGCCATGATTCGTGAAATCGAAGCCGAGAGTCCGCTGTTTCAAAACATTCCGATTTATTTGAGCCGCTACGGCTTGCGGACATGGGAACAAATTGTGGGTGCGTAGGGACGTTCGTAGGGACGTTCAATTGAACGTCCCTACGAACGTATCGCACAACGTCCCGACGCGTACGGTCCGACCCAATGCCGATGCGCCTTGTCAAATGTCCAACCGGGCGCGTGCAAACGCAACGTGTTGCGCGTCCAACCGCGCGCAATGCGTTCACGCGTTTCCTCCCACGTTCTTAAGCCGCTCAACGCGTCCAACGCTTCCACATTGCACGCGCCGACGGCGACTGCCATCGTGAGCGCGTCCGCCGGTTCCATATCGCGCAGCAGCGCGGCAAGAAAGCCCGCAATCGTCGTGTCCCCGGAACCGGTTGTGCCGACGACATCTACGCGAAACGTCGGCGCCCAAAATTCGCGTTCGCTCCACGCATCCAAATGTGTCGGCTGCGCGCGTCCCATGTGCAGCAACTGCGCGTGCGACGCGGTTCGCAAATACAAACCCATTGCGCCGAGTTTGAGCCCCACAATTTTCGCGCCCATTGCAATCAACTGCCGCGCCACGTCGGACAACACTTCCGGCGTCACCAGACGCAAAAGATTTCCGCGCGGCGCGCGTTCGCGCAGCGCATCGTACTCGTTCCGCCGCAGCATATATAAAATTTCTTCAATGCTCGGCAAAAACACATCCACATACGGCAGCACGCGTTCGAGAATCACATTCCAATTCGCGCGTCCGGCGGGCGAAATCGGGTCGGGCAGCGTGAGGTCCAGCGAGGTCGTCGCGCCGGCAACTTGCGCACGCGCAAAAATGTCCGCGAGTTCGATGCCTTCGTCCGCGTACATTCTCTTCATCACCGGCGGATAACCGAAATGAAATAACGCCGCGTCGCGAACCAAATCAAAATTCACATCGCGCGCGCAAAAGGTATCGTTCGCGCCGGCATTGTGCATAAAGATGCGGTCGGCGCCGGGATAACTGATAATGATGGTATAGGACGTGCTGGTGTTTGCGTCCGTCACCATCCCGCGTTCCAGCTTTGGGTCGTACGCGGCGACGATTTGCCGAATGGCTTGTCCGAACAAATCGTCGCCCACTTTGCCCATGAGCTGCGTCGGCACGCCGAGTTTGCGCAGCGCCAGACCCGTGTTGGAAACGGGTCCGCCGGTCGAAATCGCGGCGGGACCAATCAGCAGCAAACGTCCGGGCGCAAAACGTTTTGAAAATTCACCGGGCGGTTTGTCGCTGAGGTCGGGAATGATGTCGAGACAAATGTGTCCCGCCGCAATCGCGGCAAGTGGTTCGCGCATAGCGGACGCGAATGGACGCGGAGAATGTCATTCCGAACGGAGTGAGGAATCTCATCCGCGCCCAATTCGTTTCGGAAAATTATTTCACGAGATGGTTAAGAATCAACCAGTCCAATTCTTCGTAATCGCGCGCGGCGATAAGCGCGTTCACTTGATTGCGGTCGAGGGAACGCACGAGCGCGACGAGTTTGAGAAACATCGCGAGACTGTTGCGCAAATGTTTGGTCGCCAACGCGGCGGGCTGCGTCCGCATCGCTTTGACATCCAGACCGACCATGCCGACCTCGTAAAATTTGTTTTCGTCGAGGACGCGCACTTGATTGAACGCGCGGCGCACGTCAATCGCGCCGAACGAACGGTCCTGGTCGTATTTCAAACCGTTCTGGTCATTCAAATGCACACTCCACAATTTTTGGAACGTCATGGCATAGCCGATTTCGTCCGACGGGTCGAGCCCCGCCAGAATCGCGTGTGCCGATTCCATCAGCACGCCGACACGTTTCGGGTCCGCCGACTGCATCCCGAGCGCGAGTGCGTGTCCGATAGTGGGAATGTACGCGAGGTCCATCGGTTCATTCGGTTTCGGTTCGACGACAATGCGGAGTTTCGGGTCATAGGCGAGCAATGCGTTGATCGCTTCGAGCAATTGATGCGTCGCGCGCGTCACATCTTTGGCTTCTCGAATGTAGGTGCCTTCGCGCGCGAGCCACAGCACCATCAAGTTTGTGCCTAACTCGTTCGCAATGTCAACAGCTTTTTTGGAGCGTTCGATGGCGTACGCGCGCGCTTTGGGGTCGTTCGCCGTGTATGCGCCGTCAATGGTCAGTGGATGTTCCCACAAACGCGGCGCGACAAATTCCGCGACCAATCCCAAATCCGCGATTTGCTGCTTCGCCGCGCGCGCGCGTTCGCGCAATTGCGCGGGCGACCACGCGTCAATGTCCGGCACCGCGTCGTCGTCGTGAAATTGGACCGCGTCGAAACCCAATTCGCGATACACCTGTAACTTGTCGAAAAACGGAATCGTGGGGCGCACCGTCGGACCGAACGGGTCCGCGCCTTCGTGAATGTTCCACGGTCCGAACGAAAACCGATAACCAAATTTTTCCATCTTGCACCTCGTTGTATGTGATTAGGATTGCGTGCGCGCCATGAACCGCGCTTGGAGACGCGAGGATGTCGTTCCCGCGCCGATTCATTGTAGCAAAGAACTGTCTGAATTGGGTCAAAACGGTTTGGGGGAAAAGCGGTAGGACGAATCATCATGTTGCAAAGACCGGTTCAAATGT
>CAZXYP010000147.1:0-12070 GCA_964644955.1 uncultured Anaerolineales bacterium
CGAGACGCGGTTCGTCTTGCATCCACGTGTTTAACGCGTCCTGCCCGACGCCCAAAATTTCGGGGTCGAAAAATGCAAACGCCGCGCCCGCCTGCCCGGCGAGACTATGGACCGCGCCATTCATTGCGACTGCATTCTGGTCTTGCGTATCTACCGAATGCAGCATCGAAGCATACAAAAATACCTTCCACAAGCGCTGTTGTAACGCTTGCGCGAGTTCCATCGCGTCGGCGAGCGTCTGCGCGTTTTCGTGCAGGCGCCCGTGGTACACGTCGAGTTGACCCAAGTCTGCCAGCACCGCGTCAAATTCGGTTTGCCACGCGGCTTGGTTCTCAAAGACACTCGCGTCATTCCATTTATACTTGTCCGCGATTTCGGAGCGGGAGGGAAGAAGAATTTGAGTCAACTGCTATTCCTTGTCCGTAGAATGCATTGTGTGTACGGTCTGGTCCGGTTCAATCGAAAGAACCCACTCGTGCGCGGCGACCGCTGCAATGGCACTGCCGGCTGCCGTGCAAGCAAAGCCGTGAATCAGCCACAGGCGTCGCGTAATCATCAACCCTATGGCTTCCAATTCCGCCTGGCGCGCGTCCATATCGCCTTGAACGCGGACAATGATGGGAAACGAGGCATCGGGATTTGCTTGCGCCGATTGTTCCAGCGCCGGGTCAATATGCGGCATTGCTTTCCTATCTTAGCATAAACGTTGATGGATATCAAAGCCGTCGCGCGCGCCTCTTTTAATTTTATTTCTCTTGTGCTATCATCGCTCCGTAACATTCGTTCATCGCAAGACCCCATGCGGCGTGACTTTGAAATCCCCTTTCACCAAAGGTCGCGCTTTCCCATCATGGATAGGAGCAAAGATGCTGCCACAAGCAACCGAACACCTTTCACCGGTCTGGGCGCGCTATTCCAATATCGTCGTTGACCACGCGCAAGGCGCATACATTTATGCCGAGGATGGCAAACGCTATCTCGATTTTACGTGCGGCATCGGCGTCACGAATACCGGACACTGCCACCCACAAGTCGTCGCCGCCGCGCAGGCGCAAGTCGGCAAATTGATTCACGGGCAAGCGAACATTGTCTATCACAGACCGATGCTCGATTTGGTGGACCAATTGTTGACGGTCGTGCCGCCATCCCTCGACACCTTTTTCTTTTCCAATTCGGGCGCGGAAGCGATTGAAGCGAGTGTGAAACTCGCGCGCGCCGCGACGGGGCGTCCGAACATTATCAGTTTCGTCGGCGGCTTTCACGGACGCACGAACGCGGCAATGGCGCTCACTTCCTCCAAAGCGGGATACCGTTCGCGTTACGCGCCGCTCGCGGCAGGCATTCACATCGCGCCGTATCCGTACGCCTATCGCATGAAAATGTCGCCCGCGCAAGCCGCGCAGTTTTGTCTTGACGAACTCGAATACATGTTTGAAACGCAAACCGCGCCCGACCAGGTGGCAGGCATTCTGATTGAACCCGTTTTGGGCGAAGGCGGTTATATTGTGCCGCCCGATGGTTTTTTGCAAGGACTGCGCGCAATGGCGGACAAACACGGCATCCTGCTCATTGCCGACGAAGTGCAAACCGGTTTCGGACGCACAGGCAAATGGTTTGGACATCAGCATTGGAACGTAACCCCCGACATTGTGGTAATGGCAAAAGGTCTCGCGTCCGGTTTCCCGTTGAGCGGCATCGCCGCGCCGAAACACATTATGGCGAAATGGGCGCCCGGTTCGCACGGCGGCACGTACGGCGGCAATGCAGTTGCGTGCGCGGCAGGCGCGGCGACGATTCGCGCGATGAAGGATGAGGCGATGATTGAAAACGCGGCGCAGATGGGACCCGTGCTGCTCGGCGGGTTAAAAGACATTCAAGAAGAATTTCCCATCATCGGCGATGTGCGCGGACTCGGACTCATGGCGGCGACGGAATTTACACATCCGTCCGGCGACTGGCACGAATCGAAAAAAATCGCGAACGCGGTGCGCGCGAAATGTATGGACGACGGTAACTTGATGCTGCTGACCTGCGGTCCGTACGACAATGTGATTCGCTGGATTCCGCCGCTGATTGTGAATGAATCGCAAATCCACGACGCGTTGGGTGTGTTCAAGAATGCGGTAAAAGGTGTGGCGTCCTGAGGTTGAAACCTCGTGGCAAGGGATTCCGGTTAAAACCTTTCAAGGTGGATCGCTTGCCAACAATTTTCAAATTGCGGAAAGGGGAAGAGACACAGCATGGCAGAACTCAAAACCAAAAAGACCCAAGCGAGCGTCACAAAATTTCTCGACACCGTCGCGGATGAAACGAAACGGCAAGATTCGTACGCCTTGCTGAAAATGTTTCAACAAGCCACCGGCGCGGAACCGAAAATGTGGGGTACCGCCATTGTCGGTTTTGGCGATTACCATTACGTTTCGCCTGCAACCGGACGCGAAGGCGATTGGTTTCTTGCGGGCTTTTCGCCGCGCAAACAAAACCTCACGCTCTATGCAATGGGCGGCAGTTGGACGCAGTATCCTGAATTGCTCGCGCAGTTGGGCAAACATTCGCTCGGCAAAGGTTGTTTGTATATCAAACGCCTCGACGATATAGATCTGCCAACGCTGAAAAAATTGATTGGCGCGACGGTCAAGCAAGGCAAAAAACAAGCCGCGCTCGACGCGAAACGAGCCAAGAAAAAATAATGACGAACAAGAAACAAATAGCGAGTGATTTTGATGCTCTTCCGGGCGTTGCTGCCCCTGCGCGTCGCGCGCTTGCCAACGCGGGCTATACGCGTCTCGCGCAACTCACAAAAACCACCAAAGCGGAATTGATGCAATTGCACGGCATGGGTCCGAAAGCGATGGGCGCGATTAAAAAGGCGATGCGGGAACAGGGGCTGGCATTTCAACACGCAGCCAAGACAAATTCAAGAAAGAAGGTCAAATGAAAGAGATCCGATGTCCAAAATGCAATGGCGAGATGGACGAGGGGCGCGTTGGCACGGGTGAAGATTTGCGCTACACCTCGAATCGGCAAACCGGCATGATTCGCACGACCACTCCCGTCCGCCGCGCGCGCGCATGTTTGACGTGCGGCTATGTCGAACTGTATCTGGACGCTGCCGAACTTAACAAGAAACTAAAGTAACGACCTCAATCAAGTTTGGATGCGAACGTTGTGCCGATATTGCACGCGGGTTGAGAAAAGGAAAATCCAATAATCTAATATCCAAAATCCGAAATCTTTTACGGAGGTCAACGATGATCTACAAATCCCCGTACGCCGAAATCACAATTCCGAACGTGCCCCTCGCGCAGCATGTGTTGCAGCATGTGACAACCATGCCCGACCAACCCGCCTTGGTGGACGGACCGAGCGGACGCACGTTGACGTACAAGCAAGTCGCGGGCGCGTCGCGTTTGGTCGCGTCGTCGCTGGCAAAACGCGGATTCGGCAAAGGCGATGTGTTTGCGATTTGGGCGCCCAACATTCCCGAATACGCGCTGCCGTTTCTCGCCGTCTCGATGATGGGCGGCATCAACACCACACTAAATTCTTTATACACCCCCGACGAAGCAAAATTCCAATTGAACGATACGGGCGCAAAATATCTCGTCACCATTCCGCAGTTTATGGAACGCGCGCTGCCTGCCGTACAAGGCACGAGCGTCCAAGAAATTTTTGTATTTGGTGAAGCGGAAGGCGCGACGCCGTTCGCAACTCTGATGCAGAGTGACGGTCAGCTGCCCAATGTTGAGATTGACCCCGCGAATGATTTGGTTGTCCTGCCGTATTCGAGCGGCACGAGCGGAAAACCCAAAGGCGTCATGTTGACGCATCGCAATCTCATCGCGCAAATGGAGCAAGTCAACGCGACCGGTGTCTTTGCGCCAAACGATACGGTGATGGCTGTTTTGCCGTTTTATCACATTTACGGCATGGTGTTGATTCTTTTGTTGGGTTTGCGCAACGGCGGCAGGATTGTGACGATTCCGCGTTTCGATATGGAAATGTTTTTGGATGTGATGCAAAAATATGAGGTGACGATTGCGCCGCTCGTGCCGCCGATTGTGTTGGGCTTGACCAAACATCCAATTGTGGACCAGTACAATTTGTCAAAACTGCGAACGATTACGTCGGGCGCGGCGCCGCTCGGCGCGGATTTGGAAATCGCGTGCATGAAGCGTTTGCATTGTCTCGCGCTGCAAGGATACGGCATGACCGAAGTGAGCGCGGCGAGTCACATCAATCCCGGCGACGCGGAAAAAATTCGGCACGGCTCGGTCGGTTGGATTCTGCCCGGCATGGAATGCAAAATCGTGGAACCGGCAACAGGCGAAACTTTGATGCAAGGGCTGCCCGGCGAAGTGTGCATGCGCGGACCGAATCGCATGGTGGGTTATTGGAACAACGCGGACGCGACGGCGGCGACAATTGACGCGGACGGTTGGCTGCATTCGGGCGATATTGGGTATGTGGACGGAGAAGGATATTTGTTTGTCGTTGACCGCGTCAAAGAACTCATCAAATACAATGCGTATCAAGTTGCGCCCGCCGAACTCGAAGCCATTCTTGTCACGCATCCGATGGTGGCGGACTGCGCGGTGATTCCGTTTCCTGATGAAGAAGCGGGCGAGGTCCCGAAAGCGTTCGTCGTGAAAAAAGGCGAGGTGACGGAACAAGAGTTGATGGATTTTGTCGCGTCACGCGTTGCGCCGTACAAAAAAATTCGCCGCGTCGAATTCATTGACCAAATCCCCAAATCCGCGTCGGGCAAAATTTTGCGCCGCATCCTCGTTCAAAAAGACCGCGCGGGCGCGTGAGAACGCACGTAGGAGCGAAGCATTCACAGACGCGTTCGCGACTCGATGCGCGTTTGTGAAGGTGAATGCTTCGCCCCTACACATTGGATGAAACACGGCTTTGTTTTTCCATTCGGCAATGCGCGGCTCGCATCCGAATTCGCGCGTGAGGCGGAACACGCGGGCTGGGACGGATTCTTTGTGTGGGAAGGCGTGTGGGGCGAGGACGCGTGGGTCACGCTCGCCGCGTGCGCGATGGTTACGGAAAAAATTCGACTCGGCACATTGCTCACCCCCCCCTCGCGGCGGCGTCCGCACAAACTCGCGATGGAAACGGCGACGCTCGACCGTTTGTCGAACGGGCGTGCCATTCTATCGGTTGGACTCGGCGCGGTGCATGACAAATCGGGCTGGGCTGAATTTGGCGAAGTGACGGACAAAAAATTGCGCGCGGAACGGATGGACGAAAGTTTGGAAATCATTACGCGTTTGTGGCGCGGCGAACCGTTCGCGTATCAAGGCAAACATTTCCGCGCGCAGATTCCGATTTTTTCACAACCGCTTCCGCCGATACAGCAACCGCGTATTCCGATTTGGGTCGTCGGCGCGGTGAATCGCGAAAAATCGTTGCAGCGCGTTTTGAAATACGACGGTTTTTTGCCGACGCTCGTTGCTGATTCGGGAAACACCTCGCCTGACGTGGGCGGCAGTTTCACGCCCGAACAATTAAGCGGCGCCGTAGATTGGCTCCACGCCAACCGCGAACTCACGACACCGCTCGACGTTATCATTGAACAACCAACACCCGGCAACAATCCGAAACGCGCACAGAAAATTTTACAGCCCTGGGTGGACGCGGGCGCGACGTGGAATATCGAATCCATGTGGAATGTATCTGATACAAAAAACGGACAAGCAAAAATCTTGCGGCGGATACAGAAAGGACCACCCAACATTTAGGATGACTACACTCATTCCGCTCTCCGACGGACGCAAACTCGGTTATCGCGAATTTGGCGCGCCGAACGGTTTTCCCGTCATTAACAATCACGGCGGTTTGGTGTGCGGACTCGACATTGCGCCTGCTGACGAAATTGCCAAGCGGCGCGGCATCCGCATCATTTCGCCCGACCGTCCGGGCATCGCGCTTTCGGGTGCAAAACCAAATCGCACGCTTAAAGATTGGGCGAACGATGTGGGCGAACTTGCGGCTCAACTCGGTTTGCAGAAATTCGCGCTGCTCGGTTGGTCTATGGGCGGACAATACGCGCTTGGCTGCGCGCATTTTTTGCGCGAACGTGTGACTCACACCACAATCATCGCAGGCGCATTACCGCTCGACGACGCAAAGAATTTTTCCGAACTGAATCACATGGACCAACGCTTGACGAACATGGCGCGCAATCACCCACAAAACGCGGAATTGGCGTTCAAGGCGATGGGCGAACTCGCGCAGCATACGCCGCATTTGTGGAATGCCATGAGCGCGCGCGGGTTGGCAAAACGCGACGCGGACGCGCTGCACCAATTACCGGGCAACGGCTTGGCGGACATGGCGGCGCCCGCCTTGCAAACCGCGAACGGAATGGTCGAAGAATATCGCGCCTGGGCGCTGCCGTGGGGATTCACGCTCTCGCAAATTCGCGGCGCGGTCAGCATTTGGCAAGGCACAGACGATACGCTTGTGCCAATGCATTGGGCAGAAACCATGGCGCGCGAAATTCCAACTGCGCGCTTGCATTCCGTAAAGGGCGCGGGACATTTTCTCGCGCTGCGACATGATGATGAAATTTTCGCGGACATGTTTGCAGCATGATTGACCGGCATCACCTCGAACACTTGCTCGAACACGAATTGGAAAAATTTCGCGACGAGCATCCCAATTCGTTGGCGCTGTTTGCGGACGCGCAAAAATCATTGTTTGGCGGCGTGCCCATGTCGTGGATGATGAAATGGGCGGGCGGCTTTCCCGTTTTCATGCGCGAGGCGAATGGCGCGCGCATAACGGATGTGGACGACAAGAGTTACATTGATTTTTGTTTGGGCGACACGGGCGCAATGACAGGACATTCGCCCGACGCCGCTGCGCGCGCGATTGCGCAACAAGCCGCGCGCGGCATTACGACGATGCTGCCGACAGAGGATGCGGTGTGGGTCGGCAATGAATTGCAGAGACGTTTCGGTTTGGATTTTTGGCAATTCACGTTGACGGCGACCGACGCGAATCGTTTCGTCATTCGCATCGCGCGCGAAATTACGCAGCGTCCGAAAATTTTGGTGTTCAACTATTGCTATCACGGCACGGTGGACGAAACATTGATTTCACTGCACGAAGGGGTTGCGGGTCCGCGTTACGGCAATGTGGGAATGCCCGTCAATCCAACCATGACGAGTAAGGTCGTTGAATTCAACGACCTCGACGCGCTGCGCGCGGCATTGGAACCGCGCGATGTGGCGTGCGTGTTGGCGGAACCGGCAATGACCAACATTGGCATTGTTTTGCCCGACGAGGGTTTCCATGACGCGCTGCGTCAAATCACAAGCGAAACGGAAACGCTGTTGGTGATTGACGAAACGCACACGCTGAGTTCGGGACCGGGTGGTTACACGCGCGCGCACGGTTTGCAGCCGGATATTTTGACGATCGGCAAAGCCATCGGCGGCGGAATGCCGGCGGGCGCGTTCGGCGTGACGCGCGCGGTCGCGGAAAAAATGTTGGCGCGCAAGGATGCGGATTACGTGGACGTGGGCGGTATCGGCGGCACGCTCGCGGGGAACGCGCTTTCGCTCGCCGCAATCCGCGCGACTCTGGAACATGTCTTGACGCAAGAAAATTACGCGCGCATGATTCCGCTCGCGGCGCGTTGGGCGCAAGGCGTTGAACGCGTGATTCAAGAATACCAATTGCCGTGGCATGTGACGCAATTGGGCTGCCGCGCAGAATATCGTTTCATGCCGCAACCGCCGCGCAATGGCGGGCAAGCCGCCGCCGCGCACGATGAGGAATTGGAACAATACATGCACTTGTTCGCGCTCAATCGCGGAATTTTAATGACGCCGTTTCACAACATGGCGTTGATATCGCCCGCGACGACGGCGAGCGATGTGGATTATCATTCGCTCGTGTTTGGCGAGGCGGTCGCGCGACTGACGGGCGATTGATGCGGCACAAAAAATTCATTGTGCGCGGATGCGCAGTTTGACGTATAATTTGTCTATCCCCTCCGGAGGATTCTTTACATGCCCACAGGCAAGCAGGCACAAAACAAACCTCTCATCAGTTTGACCGACGGCAAGCAAATCGGTCACGTCAAAGATTTCTATTTGGATGAAAAACTGAATAAAGTCGCCGCCGTGTTTCTCGGCGCCGAAGGACTCATCAATCGCAAACGTTTGGCGGTGGCGCGCGACGCGATTCAATTGATGGGCATTGATGCGTGGCTGGTGAAAACAACCGATGCCGCCGTCGCCCCCGAAAATATCCCCGACAGCGCGACATTTCTTTTGCTGAGCGATTTGCGCGGACGCGAAATTGTGAGCGAAGGCGGTACGCAAATCGGCGCGGTCGAAGATGTGATTTTTGACAGCGACGGCGACGTGTTGGGTTTTGCGCTCGGTAAAATCCAAGTCAAAGGCACGTTGGCAGAACGCAAAGCAATTGCGCGTTCCGCGATTTCGACGATTGGCGGCAGAACGGCGGCAATGACGGCGAATATGGCGCAGGCAGAAGCGACGGTGGTACCGACGGAGATTACCGGAGAAGGCGGAACTGCGTGAGCCAAACCTCTTTGCCGCGCAGACGTCAGATTGCACGCGTCGTCCACAAATACACGCTTAAACAACAACCGCGTCAAATCGAGTATTGGCGCACTCAATCGTACGAGGCACGTCTTGCGGCGTTAGAAGAAATTCGCAGAGAATATCATGGTTGGACAGATGAAACTCAACCCCGACTGGCGAGAGTTTATCGAATTATTAAACGCCAATAACGTGCAGTATCTCGTCGTAGGTGGTTATGCGGTTGCTTTTCATGGGCATCCGCGTTACACCAAAGACCTGGATATTTGGGTTTGGATTGACCCTGCAAACGCCGAGCGAATGATGAGTGTATTGGAACAGTTCGGGTTCGCTTCGCTTGGATTGAACGTGCAAGATTTTTTGACGCCGGACCAGATTATTCAATTGGGATATCCGCCAAATCGTATTGACTTGCTAACGACCATTCCCGGCGTCGAATTTCAGGATTGCTTTGCGACCAAAATCCAAATCGTGATTGACGGAGTCGTTGTCAATTTCATTGACGCCGAAAATTTGAAACGGAACAAGCGTGCTTCGGGGCGCGCTCAAGATCTAGCCGACATCGAAAATTTGGAGTGATACCTCATGCCGGACACGCAATGGGATATTGAAATCATCAACGTCACCAAACAATTTGGCGATACGCGCGCGGTGGATGATTTGACGCTGCGCATCGAACGCGGCAAATTTTATTCGTTTCTCGGTCCGTCGGGCTGCGGCAAAACGACGACGCTGCGTATGATTGCGGGTTTTGAAGAACCTTCGCACGGCGAGATTCGGATTGCGGGCGCGAATGTGGAAGGACTGCCGCCGTATAAACGCAATGTGAATACGGTCTTTCAGCATTACGCGCTGTTTCCGCACATGACCGTGTTTGATAATGTCGCGTACGGGTTGAAACAAAAAAAGGTCGCGCCCGATGAAATCAAACGCCGTGTCACCGAAGCGCTCGCGATGGTGCGCTTGACCGGACGCGAAAAATCGTACCCGAAGCAAATGTCCGGCGGTCAGCAGCAGCGCGTTGCCCTGGCGCGTGCGTTGGTGAATCGCCCGCAAGTGCTTCTGCTCGACGAGCCGCTCGGCGCGTTGGACTTGAAATTGCGTAAGCAGATGCAGCTGGAATTGAAAACGCTGCAAACGCAGGTCGGCATTACGTTCATTTATGTCACGCATGACCAGGAAGAAGCGTTGACGATGAGCGATTACATTGCGGTCATGAGCGCGGGCAAGGTCTTGCAGCTGGATATTCCCGAAATGATTTATGAACGCCCCGCGTCAAAATTTGTCGCAGACTTTATTGGCGAATCGAATTTTCTGGAAGGCGTGGTCAAGGCGCAAGATGGCGCGACGACGGTGGTGGACGTGTCCGGTTTGGGGCAGGTGATTGCGAGCAGTGAAAAAGTTCGGAGTCCGGGAACGCGCGTGATTCTGGCCGTGCGCCCGGAACGCATTTTTGTAGTAGATGAAAAATTCGACAATCCGCTGGTCAATCAATTCGAGGCGCGCGTGGAAGCCATTATTTACAGCGGCGCTTCAACCTCGTACCAATTGCGGCTGAATGACGCTCTGCCGCTGATGGTGCGTGAGACGAACGCCGGGCGCGCCGATACGCCGAGCGATTTGAAGCAAGGCGAACGCGTGTGGGTGTATTGGCAGGCGGATGTCGCGCGTGTGTTGGAACACTGAGCGATTCAGTTTTTTCCTTTGGAGGAGGAGAAAAATGAAAACAAACAAGAACGTTCAAATAGGGTTGATGATGCTTGCCGCGCTCGGCATCATCGCGTTGGTCGCGGCGTGCGGAGGTGCGCCGACCGCTGCGCCAACCGCTGCGCCGCAAGCGACGACCGCTTCGGCGCAGCCGACCGAAGCCGCGCAAACCGGCGGCGCCAAAGATTATTGCAAGGACAATGAAGGGCAGCTGCTGTTGTACAACTGGCCCGATTACATTGCACCGCAAACGCTTGAGGAATTTTCCAAAAAGTGCAATGTGCAAATCACGCAGGACAATTATGCAAGCAATGAAGATTTGCTCGCCAAAGTCACGGCGGGGGGCACGGGCTATGATGTGGTCGCGCCGACCGGCTATGCGGTCGAACTCTTGCGCGAAAAAGATTTGCTGCTCAAACTCGACCACGACGCGCTGCCGAACATGAAATATCTTGCTCCCGAATTTCTCAAGGGACGCCCGCATGACCCGGAGAGTGATTACAGCGTCACCAAAAACTGGGGCACGCTGGGCGTGATGTGGAATACGGAAAAGGTCACGGAGGACATTCAATCGTGGGACGACCTTTGGAAAATCGCGCCCAAGTATTCCGGCAAAATCATTGTCGTGGATTCGTCGCCCGACGTGATTGGCGCGGCGTTGAAATACATCGGCGCACCGTGGAACAGTTCCGACAAGGCGGAACTTGACAAGGCGCTGGAAAAACTCATTGAATTGAAACCGCACATTCGCTCGTTCGATACCAATTATTTCGGGCGTTTGGCGAATGACGAGGTATTCATTGTTGTCGGTTACAACGGCGACGCGTTCAATGTGAACGCACAGCGCGCGGAAGCGGGCAAACCCGAAAGCATCAAATATGTCGTGCCGAAAGAAGGTTCGAATGTTTGGGAGGATTCGTGGTCTATCCTTAAAGATGCCCCGCATCCCAAAGCCGCGTTGGCGTTTATCAACTTTTTGCTCGACCCTGAAGTGCAGGGTTGGGAAACCAATTATACGCACTATGCCTCGCCGGTTCCCGACGCCGACAAATTTATCGAAGCGGACGTGCGCAATAACCCCGCCGTGTATCCGAGCGCGGATGCCATGAAGAACCTTGAGCCCACCATCAATTTGCCTGCCGATATTTTGCAATATCGCGAAGAGATTTGGACAAAGCTCAAAGGGTCCTGAGTTTGTCACCCGGTTGGCATGTTGAGCGGCAGGTCTTACATGCCAACCGGGCAGAGTCAACTTGTATTGCCAATGAATCGTTTCTCTTTGCGCCGTGCCGTGCACTCCCAACGCGTGACGCGGCGCGGTTTTTTGCAGCTCGGCGGCGCGGCGGCGACCGCCGCATTCCTTGCTGCATGTGGCGGGCAAACCAACGTGGCGCCCGCGATGACGCCAACTGTCGCACCGGTTGCGCCGACGGCATTGCCCACAAGTGCGCCAACCGCCATGAGCGCGGCAGCGCGCGAATTGTTTCTGTACAACTGGTCCGATTACATTGCCCCCGAAACCGTCGAATCGTTTCAAAAAGATTTGAAGGCAACGTTGGTGCAGGACTATTACGCCTCGAATGAAGACTTGCTCGCGAAAATCGAAGCGGGCGGAGTCGGATACGATGTGGTAGTGCCTTCCGAATACATGGTGCAAATCATGGCGGAACGCGACTTGCTCCTGCCACTCGATTGGAGTCGCATTCCAAATACGCAATAGACTTTATGCGAAATAATTTTTAGCATCACAATTTTCGGAGGCGTCGCTTGCG
>CAZXYP010000148.1:0-12024 GCA_964644955.1 uncultured Anaerolineales bacterium
AACGCCCCGACGACATTGCAACACGGCTTGTGAACGCGGGTGTTGCGCCGACGAGGCTGCATGTCGAACAAGAAGACCTCGAACAATATTTTTTGCGTCTGGTCGGCATGACGGATGGAGGCGCGCGATGAATAATTTGATGCAAACACTCCGCGTCGAATTACTGAAAACGCGCCGTTCCAAAATGCCGCTCGTGACCGCGCTCGGTTTCGCGCTGCTTCCGCTGGCGGGCGGCTTTTTCATGTTTATCATTCGCGACCCGGAGCTCGCGCGCAGCGCGGGCCTCATCAGCGCCAAAGCGCAAATCGCGATGGGCGCGGCGGATTGGCAAACCTATCTCGGCTTTCTCGCGCAAGGCATCGCGGTCGGCGGATTCTTGATTTTCGGACTTGTCGGGAGTTGGATTTTCGGGCGCGAGTATGCCGACCGCACCATGAAAGATTTGCTCGCGCTGCCGACGGCGCGTTCGTCCATCGTGTTGAGCAAGTTTGCCATCATGGCATTGTGGGCGGGCGCGTTGACGCTGTGGGTGTGTGCGATTGCGATGCTGGTCGGTGCGTTGATGGGTTTGCCGCAATTTTCCGCGCAAGCCATCGCGCAAGCGCTGGTGAGAATTTTGTTTGCGTGCGTGTTGACGCTCGCGCTCATTACACCGATTGTGTTTTTTGCGAACGCGGGGCGCGGGTATTTGCCCGCGATTGGCGTAATGTTTGTCGCGGTGTTTTTCGCGCAGGTGCTTACCATCGCAGGGTGGGGCGAATTTTTTCCGTGGGCGATTCCCGCGCTGTTTGCGCAAGGCAAAGAGGTCGGTCTCTTTAGTTTTGTGATTGTAATTCTCACCGGCGCTCTCGGCATGGCTGCCACATTTTTTTGGTGGGAGTTTGCCGACCAGAACAAGTGAAATTTTTGTATGGCGGATGGCAGAAGCGTCGCTCCGACCGTTTTGGAATTTGCGCGCCAACACAACGATACCCAAAGCATCATTGCGCAACCGGGCGTGGGCTATCGTTTGCGCGGCGTGCAAATGGGAAGCGCGATTTTTGATTTTCACAACTCGCAGTAGAATAGAGGCGCGAGACGCGTGTGGTCTCGCGCTTTCGTTTGGTGGAACGCATGCGCGTTCCGCAAATTTATCGGCGAAATGGGCGCGCTGCATCGTGCGCGCGATGGCAACGAATGAACCGACAAAAATTAAATCGTGTGATTTTGATTGCGTTTGCATTGGGTTTGACATTGACCTCGCTTCACTGCATGGCATCTTCTGATACGTCAACTCCCGGGGTAACCACCAATCCGCTTCGCATTACGGCAGCGCCGTCCCGTCCGCGCGCGACGCCAACTCCGACCACGCCGCGTCCGCCGACGCTGTACATGAATCCGAACCTGCCCGCCGCGCTGCGCCCCGCATTGGCGGAAATCGCGGGACAATTGAAAATGGAGAACGCGCAAAATATAAAAAGCGCGGATGTGGCGATGGATGTCCAGCGCAGTCCCAACGCGCAGGTATTGACGGAACGTGTGTACGCGGTCGCGGATTGGTTTCCGACCGAACGCGCCAACATCGGTTCGGAAGAATTGCTAAGTTTGTGGCAAGGCACGCCGACTGCCAATGGCATTACAACGCTTTTGGTGTCGCCCGAAACGCGCGCGGATTTTACGGAATTGTGGGGCGAACCTGCGTCCAATGTGCAAACCGTCGCGGCGGACAAATTGGTGGAAGCATTGTGGGCAAATCACGCCGCGCTTGCGTTGATGCCGTTTGAACAACTTGTGCCAAAGGTGAAAGTATTGCGCGTGGATGATTTGGATATTCTCGCGCGCGACGCGCATGTGGACGCGTATCCGCTCGTCGTACGCACATTCATTTCCGGCGATGCGGCGCTGACAAAAAATATTCGCGCGGCGTTGGCAGAAAAATCCTTGTTGACGAATCGCGATACGGAACGTATGACGAAACTCATCATGACAGGCGTCACGGCGATTTCGCGGACGATGGCGTTCAAGATTGATGCGGCAGGTGACAATGCGCTGCCCGCGCGCGTCGTCGCGGATGTGTTGTCCGCCGCCGATTTAACAATGGTGAGCAATGAAACACCGTTCTCGACGAATTGTGTTCCCGAACTTGGCACCCTGCGTTTGTGCGGCAAACCCGAATACATTGAAACGTTGAAACTCGCGGGCGTGGATTTGATTTCATCCACCGGCAATCACATGAACGATTTCGGCATTGACGCGTTCCGCGAAACATTGGACGCGTTCGACGCGAACGGATTCAAGGTGTACGGCGGCGGACGCAACATGGACGAAGCGAGCCGCGTGTTAATCATCGAGGATCATGGCAACAAAATCGCGTTTCTCGGCATGAACAGTTTCGGACCGAAAAGCGTTTGGGCAACCGACGAGCGTCCGGGCGCGCAGCAATATGATGTTGACAAACTGCATCAAGAATTGGCAGAGGCGCGCACAAAAGCGGACGTGGTGTTTCTCGACCTGCAGGCGGACGAGACGTATCAATACGAGCCGATTCAGGCGAACAAGGAAAAATTCCGCGATGGCATCGCGAACGGCGCGGATGTGGTGACGGGCGTGCAGGCGCATCAACCGCAAGCGATTGAATTTAGCGAGGACGGCACGAAAGCGATTTTTTACGGACTTGGCAATTTGTTCTTTGACCAGATGCAAAGCGACAATGTGCGGCAGGGGCTGGTCGTGCGGCATACGATTTACAACGGCAAACTGTTGCAGTCGGAATTGCTGCCGACGCTGTTGTATGATTACGTGCAGCCGCGTTGGGCGACACCGGCGCAGGCGCAAGAAATTTTGGGACTTGTGTTTGGCGCGAGCAAGTTCAAATGAGCGCGCGCGCCGCGCGCGTCCCGTTACGAGTCTTTTTTGCGCAAAATAACGGCAAGAGGGAATTCGGATGCAAAATCATTGAACGCGCGCCCATTGCGTGATATAATTTTGGTAGAGAGAGAAGCAGGTGATGAGTGCCTTGTGACGCCCGTTGGCGTTGCAGGGCTTTTTTTTCGCGTACTACTTGTTTGACCTTACGGCTGCCGCTCACGCGACGCGCAAGCAAGACACGCAGTGAACGGAACCGTAGGGCGCGAGCCGGTGAGGCAGGTGAGTCGAATGCCGTGTCCTCGCTGTGGAGCGGAAATCCCGGACAGCGCACAAACTTGCCCCAAGTGCGGCGAGTTCATTCCCCCTACCCCGAAAATCAGCGTCCAACAAAAAGCCGCGCAGAATCTCGGCGTGATGAATGCCATTCACGCCGGAACGATTCAGGGTGACGTCATTGTCGGCGACATCCAGCAGGTGCAAATCTATGTGCTGGGCGCGGAAGGACGCGTCCCCAGTTCAGCTCTCGCACGCCAAGCCGCTGCGCCCTACAAATTCCTCACGCCCTATACCGCATTCGACCAAGAGCTCTTTTTCGGACGCGATGACGCGGTGAAACAAGTTCTCCGCCGTATCCGCGAACAGCCGATGTTGGTTTTGCAGTGCATGGCAAATGTCGGCAAGACTTCGCTGCTGGCGGCAGGCGTTATCCCGCGCCTCGTTTCCCAAGACCGCGTGCTTGTGGTGAGTGTTCCCGATTATTTTCGTCCCGTAAAGGGAATCCGCGAGGCGCTCGAACGAAATGCCGAGTCTTTGCGTTTTACGCTTCCACACGAACACACCCTGGCGGCTCTCGTGCGCGCGGTAACGGAGGCAGTTAATGGCTGTCTCGTCCTCGTGTTCGACCATTTCGAACGGCTTTTTGAATCATCGGTTGACGACGAAACACGTGCGGAACTGATTCAAGGTTTGGTTCAAGCGCGGGATGTTGTGGAACCGTCGAATTTGCGTATCGTTTTTTCGGTGCGCCAAGAAGCTCTGCCGCACCTGTGGAAATTGCTCGACCGCTTCCCGGAACTCGCGCACGCGTCCTACGAACTCGCTCCGCTTACGCCTGAAGAAGCGCGCGCGGCGATATTGGAACCCTTGCACGCGCTGGATGACCCGATTACGATAGATGACGCGCTGCTGACGGAACAATTGATTCCCGACCTTGCCGAATTGAGCCCCGACACGCCGGGGATTCAACCCGCGCAGCTCCAAATTGTGTGTCATTCTCTCTATCAACGCACGCGCGATTTGGGGCGTCGGCATCTGGCGCGTGAATTGTATGACGAAGCAAAAGGGGCGGCAGGCATCATGGCGCGGCACGTTCGGACAACGCTGGAAACCGAATTGTCCGGCGAAAAGGGACTCGCGGAACGTATTCTGCTGGCGATGGCGTCGCCGGGGATGGGTCGCTGGGTGGCTCCCGAACAGCTGCCTGTGAGCCGTGTGACGCCCAAAGAAGTGTACGATGTTTTGGAAAAGTTGGTGCAGACCGAACTGCTGACGCCGCGTTCGGTGCGGGGAGAGCGCAGATATGCCTTTGCCTGCGAGAGTTTGAGACAAACCGTGCGCGAGTTGGCGAGCGCGGATGACCGTCGGCGCTATCTCGCGGAGGACGAGATGGAACGAGTCTGGGCAGCATGGTTGGCGCGCGACGCTTTAGCAACGCCCGGACAGCTGCGATTCTTGGAACGGTACGCAGACCCTGTTGCCGAGAGTGAACCGTCGCGCGTGGACAAGACAGCGGTACTCAAGGCGCTTCTTTTGGTGCGGTCCGCCGACGTGTGCAATGCGCCCGTAGAACGCTGGCTTGCGCGGTTTTGCAATAGCGGTGGGGTTGCCTTGCTGCGCCAATTGGAGCAAGGTCATGCTTCGGGTGATGCCGAAGCGGGAATGAGGCGCAATGCGGGACAGGAATCCGTGGGGTGTGGACAGGATACGATGAGCAAAGCAAAGCAGCTGCTGGGTCTGAGCCAAGAGGATTTGCCGCCGACGCGTGTAGAAAATGGATACGGACCTGTCGCGCGCGCGGCGGTGACGCATCCCGATGCGGTGTCACGACATACCGCTGCGTTGGCGCTGACCGCGCTGGGGAATCAAGAAGCGTTGGATCGTTTGGGACATGCGCTGTATGCGGAAGCGGACGGATGGACGCAGCGAATGCGAGCGAATGAATTGCGCGGACTGCTGACGGACGCGGAACCGAACATGGAAAAGGTCAAGCCGTCATTGTCGGCGTCAAACGCCTTGGGAGCATGGGCTTGGCGCGCGCGGCGGCGCATTGCGCGCGAACAATACCGGATTCTTACACTGACTGCCGGAGCTGCTATCGGCGCGGGTCTGGGACTCGGGTTGATGCGGGCGCTTTTGGCATTACCGGACGCGCAAGGTTTTCCGGGCATCCAATTGGGCATGTATTTTTATTGGGGCGCGTTGTTGGGCGCGGCGCTCGCGTTTGGCATGGCGCTTGCGGGCGCTGTATGTTCGCAGCAGACGGGGAATGCGCGCGCGTGCGCGCGTGCGGCAGTCGTTTTGGGCGGTGTCACATTCGGGACGATGCATCTTTTGATTGCCTGGCTCAATGGGTGGTCGCTTGTTGAGCCGTTCGTCCTTCCCATTGGGTTTGCGGCGGGTTGGGCGCTTGCTGTCGCGCTCTATCGCCAGCCGGAAGCGGGACTGCATTTGGGGGTGTTTGGATGGGCATGGCGATTGGGTATTGCGGCGTCTTCGTTCGTTGGTTTGCAAGCGATTCCCCTCGTCGCGCAAATGGCAGATTCGCGGGTGATGCTGAACGGTATCGTCATCGCGTGGAATGGCGCTCATTACGAGGCAGCCTATTTTGACCTGAACGTTTTTGGAATGGGCATGCTCAGGGATTTGGGTCCGCATTGGTTTGATTTTTGTGCGTTGACGGATGCGGCGCTGCTCGGCATTGTGCTTACGGTCGGCATGACGGTCGGGTTGGTTGTCGCCAACAACCGGCTGGCGCGTTGGCAAGAACTGCGCGCGCAAGCCGGAGCATGAGCAAGTTCCGGCGTCCTTTCACACGAGACCGAAAAGAGAATCCGGCGTGAACACGACGGACGCCGGCATTTGCGGGAGCAGGAACTATGGACCGCAAACGATGGGTTCTGTTGACCCTCATTTGTATCGGGTTGATTGGAGCGAGCGCACCGGGACCGGCGATTAATGCCGCGCTTCCGGCACAGGGCTTTCAGGGCTGCACGGGCGAGTATTTCAATAACACGACCGCTTCCGGCACGCCGTATTTGGTGCGCCGTGATCCGGGCATTGATTTTTACTGGCCCGAGGGGACGTCTCCGGGACCGGGATTGCCGGTGAGCAACTATTCGGTGCGGTGGACGTGCAACTTTTATTTGGCGTCGGGAGGCGATTACACGTTTTCGTTGATTGCGGACGATGGCATGAACCTGCTGGTGGATGGAAATCTTTTGATTTGGGCGTGGTACGCGCAAGGACCTTCGAGATATGAAAAGACAGTGTACTTGAACGCGGGGCCGCACATTGCCAAGGTGGAATACTATAACGGCGTGCGCGGCGGAACAGCCAAAGTGTACTCGAGCGTTCCGAATTGGAACATTGGCGGGGCTGACCCCGTGCAAGACTGCAAGGTACGCACGGGCATCACGACTGTTTATAAAGGTCCGATGTATCCGACCCCGCACCTGCTCTATTTGCCGGAAGGAGACTATACAGACCTCAAGGCGGACGAAATGGTCACAACCGACTATGACGGCGAAGCGTGGCTCTTGTTTGACGGGTGTATGCGGACCTACCTCTATCGCAACAGTGAACTCGTCTTTTCGCCGTGCCGCAAATCCGAGAATCAGGGCGGAAACGCAGTTTGCTCGCAGGCAGGCGTGAGTCTGTGGAACAATGATTGCAAAGGCAAGCTCCGCATCATCGAGACACCCACCGCTGAGATTGTATTGACAGGCACGTATGTATTGGTTGGGTATTCGGCGTACGGTGAAACCACGACGGTGGCGGTGCTGGAAGGCGAGGCGCAGGTCGCGCGCGTGTTGGATTCCAATGCAGGTGTCCGTACATTGGGGCCCGTGTCAGTAGTCAACAGTCAGGAATACTGGTACGGCGTGCCGGATAATGCGTATTTGCTGCCCGGACTCGGCGCGCGGGAAGGTTCAGGTCCGATTGAATTTCTGCCGGCTGTGCTGAAACAGGCGACTCTGGACCCCGTGCTTGACCGCATCACACTGCAAGTTTCGGCAGATAATGAATCCATGCCGTCTGCTTGGGAGACGAGTTCGTCGCTTGAACCGCCCATGCAGTACAGTCCGCAGGATGGCTCGGTGTTCAAAGGAGTCGGCGGCGTATCGGGAACAATGAATTTGGTCGAGCTGGAATGGCTCGGACTTGCGGACGCAGAGAGCTATACCGTCGAGGTGGATTGTTTCGGCTGCTGCGAATCGGGCAAATGGTGTACCGAAGTAGGGCAGACCTATATTTTTGAAAAGGGCATCACCGATACGAGCTATGCAGTCGGGACAGGTGACGTGAATCCGAAGCGATGGCGTGTCAAGGCAAACGTTGTCCGATACGGGGCATCCGACACGGTGCAAACGCCTTTTTCAGAGTGGTGGATATGGTCGTATGTGAATCCATAAGGCAGCGTGATGGAGCGTTGGATGATTGCAACGTTTAACGCGTTAACGTGCAATGCGCGAATGTGCAGTCGGAGCGCGCGATGAAATACAAAGACTTTACGCTATGCCTCCGCGATAGTGCAGGCGGACAACTTGGCATCGTGGTGACGGAATCGCCGGTCGGTCGAATGCGGGATCCCGAAATTGTCCGTTTTGAACCTGCCGCGTTGGCAGAATGGTTGGAAAAACTGGAACGGGGTCGAATCTCGTCGGCGGACCTCATTGCATTGGGCGAGCGTTTGGCGTCGCTGCTCTTGCCGGATGGGGTGCGAGAAATGTTTTTGACGAATCTCGAGCGCGTAGGTTCCGAACAAGGACTGCGTGTACGCGTTGTTCCATGCGCGTCGAACATTGCCGCCCTGCCATGGGAATACCTTTATCTGTCGCGCGCGGGAGTCGAAAAAGGGCTGGACGGATTCATTGCGCTTGACCCGCGTATCTCGCCGGTGCGTGACGAACCGATTCCATTCGTGCCGCCTTTATCGCCGGTACGTGTGCCGTTGAAATTGTTGGTGGGGCTGGCGTCACCGTCCGACTATGAACCACTGGATTTGACGCGGGAAGGAAACCTCATTGCGCGCGCAATCGAGAATGTTCCGCGTGTAGAGGCGACGTTTGTGGAGCATCTGACAATGGACGCGCTGGCGGATGCAGGAAAACGATTTGATATGTTTCACTTTGCCGGACATGGAAAAATGACGGCGGAGGGAGGCAGTTTGCTTTTGGAACGGGCAGACCACCGCGCCGACGCAATGTCCGCAGAACAGCTGGCATTGACCCTGCGCGCTCGTGGTGTGCGTTTGGCGGTGTTGGGCGCATGCGAAAGTGGGCGACGCGATAACGGCAGGGTGTGGAGCGGAGTTGCGCCGGCATTGATGAAACTCGGCATTGGCGCAGCGGTGGCGTATCAATTTCCGATTACGGACGAGAGCGCTATTGTCTTTGCCGGGCGTTTCTATCGTGCAATTGCCGCCGGACTCGGACCGGACGAGGCGGTCAGCGCGGGACGTCTGGCGTTAATGACTGCGGCGCGGGGCATGGACGCAGAATGGGGAATCCCGGCGCTTTACATGCGTGAGTCGGATGGAAAGGTGTTTCCGGAATTGGCAGATGACGCGGCGCTTGAACCGGAACGCAAGGTGCTTGCCATTGCGCTCGAACAAAGAATAAAAAACCTGCGCGGCAAACTCGTTGGTGTGCAGGCGCGAGAAATCCGCAATGGGACTGTCGCGGTGCATCAAGTCATCACCGAGGTCAGTGCGGGCGCCAACGCGAGTGGTGTGGAAGCAAAAACTATCGCGGGCGGCGAGATAACGGTCGCGCAAGAGATGGAATCGGTGGATGAAGGGGGAACGGTAACGGGTGTGACGATAGGCGGGGAGGATTGAAACGGGTCTGTATTGAGCGCAAGGGAGAAATGAACAAGATGCCGCACTAACAAGTGCGGCATCTTGTTGCGCGATGTTTTTTTGTTACAACTCACTCACGCCCATCGGATGCGTTCGTGCGGACGCGTATCACCCGTGACCATTCCGATTGCCCGTCGAGATAGCGGATTTCAATTTTGTAACGATAGGTCTTGTCGGGCTTGACATTCTTGTCGGTAAAGCGATATCTGTCGCCCAACGTGTTGCCCGCGTGCTTGGCGGATTTGAATTTCGCGTTGATTTGTTTCCATTCGCCTTGCTTGCCTTGACGATACACATTAAAGCCGGCGATTTGGGCTTCGGACGTGGTGCGCCATCTCAGAACCACGTCGCCGTTTTTGTTGACGACCCCGCGCATGCCTGTAACATTCACGGGGGTTGGTGCGCCAAATTCATACGCGCCGATATCGCAATCGTTCGCCGACGGCGGACCATCATCCACATTGCGCGTCAAGCCGCGTTGGTCCACGCCGTTCACGGGCGCGGCAGAGCAATCCGCGTTCGGCGCCTGGTCAATGGCGGGACTATTCGCAACGAGCGCGAGGGTTTGCACGATGCCGGCGGGTGTCGCAATCACGCTGCCATTGTTCGCCAACGCGAGACTGAGGATGTCGGTTAGCAAGGTGGGATTCGTGCCGTTACTCGTCGCGGTAATGTCGGTTGCGCCGGGAACGGGACCGTAGATGGCTTGCGCGTTGGTTTCACCGCTGTGCCCGAGCAAGTTATAGTCATTCAGATTGAATGTGGAACCGTAATAATTCGTACTACCCACCTCATTGCCGAAAGGCGAAGTGTTCCCGCTGACGAGGGTGCGTGCCAATGTGATTTCGCCATCGTTGAGGGCAACGCCGCCGCCAAAGCCTCCGGCGCTGTTTCCGTAGATGGTTACATTCTCAAGCACGCTGACTGCGCCTGTGACATTGCGGAAACCGCCGCCGTCGTCGTCTGCGGAGTTGTCTGTCAGGGTGCTGTTGGTGACATTGATTGTGCCATAGCCGCGATTGTTCAGTCCGCCGCCATCGTCCACAGCGGTATTGCCGGTGACTGTCGTGCGATTGACCGTAACCGTGCCGCCATCATTACCCAGTCCGCCGCCGTCTTCATCCAGTGCTTGATTGTATGAAATCGTCGAGTCCTCAATCGAGACCTCGCCAAAAGAGGTGTGAACGCCGCCGCCTTCGCCGGCATCGTTGTTGGTGATGATGGTGTTGGTGATGTAGGTGCGGGTGTAATAATCTGTGGCGATGCCGCCGCCATAGCCGTATGCCGTGTTGTCGTCAATCGTACTGAAAGCGATATTTGTGATCGCAAACGTGTCGGCGTTGATGCGTTCGGGTTTGGAGCCGGCGTGCGCGCGTTTTCTTCCGTCCCGCTTTGGGCTGTCATCCTTGTCGCGTGCGGCAGTCGGACGGGTCTTGACGTCGCCGCTCGCGCGTCCGGGTTTGAGCGCGCCCGAGCCAAGCTTGGCTTTCAAATCTTGCAGATTCAGATTTGCGCCGCGCGCGCGCAGGAACGCTTCGAATGTTTTCGGCGAGGCGGGAGCTTGCGCCGAACCGATTTCCGGCTTGGGCGGCGGAAGCGGCACGGTGGGGTCATCGTAACCGATAGCAAAAATACCGCCGCCCTCCAAACCGGCAATGTTGTATGTGACGGTACTCTTCGTCAGAGTCAAATTGCTGGTTTGCGAAGCTATATTGGGGAGGTCTACCGAGGCATTCGCAATGCCGCCGCCGACCACAGCGAGGTTATTGGTGACGGTGGTGTTGTCAACCGTAAGGGCGCCATTGATTACGGCGAGTCCACCGCCGCCAAAGGCAAAGTTGTACGCAATGTTGCTGTCGTTGATGGTGGTCGCGCCAAGCAGCGTATTAACGCCACCGCCCACAGCTGACGAGTTGCCCGTAACGGTGCAGTTGTTGAGGACGAGTGTCCCATCATAGTTGGTGATTCCACCGCCAAAATAATAAAATGAACTATACGCGACTCCGCCGGTCACGGTCGCGTCATTCAGCGTGAGTGAGCCGGAAGCGGTTGCGACGGCGAGGATGCCGAAATCATCCACAGCGCCGGCGTTACGCGAAATGGTCGAGTTGTTGGCGTTGATGGTAATGTCTGTGGTGATACCGGGCAGGGCAAAATAAGGCTCGTAATGGTTGGTATAATCAAACGTGCCGTTGGTTGGCAGGGTGATAATGTCTGCGCCGCTGCCCGCGGGACATTCCCCGGCGGTGACGTACAGCTGACTGTCGCTGTTGGAATTGTAAATGGCTTCGACGAGTGAGCATTTGCCGTCGTCGGCTTTGGTTGTGCCGTCCACGGTCATGCTCGCGGCATGCACCATCGGCGCGCCGCTCAACGCCAACAGCATTGCCGCGCCGACGAGCGAAGTCGCCAACGCGCGCTGCAAGGCGCGGCGATTGCGACGCGGTAACGATGCCAACTGCGCGTAAAAATACGCGAGCCGTTTCAAGATGCGCTGATATTGTTTCAGCAAGAGTTGAAACAGAAATGGATTCGCGCGCGCGTGCTCGAATTGTGCGCGCCACGCGGCGAGAATCGGGTTTTCTTGGGATGTGTTTTGCCGGGACATGATTCTCCTTTTCTGCGCATCTTCCAAGGCGCGCATCGAATGGGTGGAACAACGCGTGTTGAGGCAAGGCGCGTTCCGTTTTTGAGGATGTGATATTTTACAATACTTTCGACTAAAAAAACGCTTGCAATGGATGAAAATTTGGAGAAAGTATTGGGGTTAATCTGGAACGCGCGCGCAAGGAGACCTGACAGGTTTTTGGCGCGGACGTTTTCGATACACCATCCGCGCAATACGCCGCGCACGCGACACGCAAAACGGTTGTTTAGAAACCTGTCAGGTCTTGTACGAACGCGCGCAAACAAACAACCCCGCCTCGCAATTCGAGACGGGGTTTTCGTTTACCGCTGCGGCGCTTTCACGCGCACCACCTCTGTCCACTCGGTATGCCCATCCAGATAAATCACTTGAATCTTGTAACGATACGTAT
>CAZXYP010000149.1:0-11719 GCA_964644955.1 uncultured Anaerolineales bacterium
GAATCGGCTGTGGGTCTGCCCATTCGTACTTTAAAATCGAACCGCCGTTTTCGACAACGACGCCGACGGATTTCGCCGTGTCCATCGAACTGCCGCCGCCGAATCCGATAACGCCATCGCACTTTTCGGATTTGTACAATGCCGCCGCTTCATCCACCAACGCAATCGGTGGATTCGGCGCCACTTGGTCAAACACGACAAAATCCATGTCCGCCTCGCGCAAGGGTTCCGTCGCGCGCGGCAATAGTCCCGCATTGACAATTCCCGGGTCGGTGACAATAAACGGGCGGCGCATTCCGAGCGCGCGCGCTTCATCGGCAAGCGTTTGAATCGCGCCGATGCCGTGTTTCATAATGGTTGGCACTTCAAAAGAACGAACGTTTGGCATTTCTACTCTGTTTCCTTTTCTGTTGTGTTTGATTTTGTTTCCTGTTCAAGGTCGTCAATGAATTGAACGACTATCGCACGCCATTTGAAATACGCTTTATCCGGGTCGTCCTGCGGATATATTCCGTCATAGTGATATTGCACGTGCAAAATGCTAATCAATTCGCGGAATTGGTTCTCAAATGGTTGAGGCAACTGGCGCGCCAAAAATTTCCAGCGCGTATCATCACTCGCTATAAAACACATTGCGGCATACCGCGCGGCATCAAAGAGTGCGTCGCAAGCTTTGCGGTAGCGGCGGTCAATATAGAACGGGTCTTGCTTTCGGTGGGCAAGGTCTAAATTATCATCCGCATCAATAATGAGCTTGCGCGCCTCTTCAAAAGTTGGAACGCCCATATTCTTTTGTGCCTCCTCAAACGTCAAATGATTTCCATATAATGAAATTCCCACCGCCGCAACGCTTAGGGCAATGTGCTCGTTCCAAATTTCTCCGGGTTCTTTGAGTAGAGTGTCCACATCGAGAGTCAAGTCCAATGCAAAAATCTCGTCCCAGTACGTATCCATCTCTTTTTTGTGACGCGTCAAAATCAGCAAGTCAATATCGCGCGCCAAATCGGGCGCATACGCTGCCGAGCCGAACAGAACAATTTCGAGAATGTCTGCATCGGCGCGCAGCAACGCGTCAACCAATTCATCGAGATTGACGCCTGCTGCAACACGCGGGGCAAATTGAACGCTCATCTTGTTTTAAATAAGTCATCCAAAGTCTTGATAGACTTTGGATGTCCGCAAGCGTTTCTATTTTAACCGCGTCTCACTTCTTCCGGCAATTCGTACCATTTTACTTTTTCGCCGACGCGGTCGCGCATTTTCCAACGCATACTCTTGGACGAATTTTGCATCGCCGTTTCGAGCGCGTGGAGACGCGTGCGCAACGTTTCGGCTTCGTGCGCGTCCATTTCCACCGTCAGCAGATAACGTTTCACTTTTGCCAAACTCAACATGCTCGTTTTCCACAAACCCCAATCGTCGCCCGTCAATTGTGTGACGCGATTGACGTTGATGGTCTCGTTGTCGTTTTCGCCGAGCGGATGGTCGAGCAGCAGCGCGCACACATCGCGAATATCTTTTTCGTTCATTTCAAAAATCTGCAATTTGGTCAACAAGAGTTCCGCGAGCGGCAGAGTCAGCGGGTCGAGATTCATCCGTTCCGTAATCGGAATTTTGTGACACATCATGAACTGCGCGACAAAAATATCAATTTGGCGGTGATGTTCGTCGTCGTAAAACAACAAACGCACATCGCCGTTAAACAAATTGAAATTTTTATTGGGCGTGTATCCCAAATCCGCAAACACTTTTTCGATTTTGTTCGCCTGCTTGTTGGGCGTCGCAAAATCAATGTCGGGATACGGGCGCGCGAGCGAGCGATGTTTTGCCGCCGCTTCGCTGTGCAAACGCACCGCCAATCCACCCAGCAAACGCAAAGTAATGCCCTGCTGTTGCGCGGTCTGCACAATCCGCAGGGCTTCGTCCTGGATATTGTCTAAAGGCATATTGAGACGACGTAGTGACAAGGTGACAAGGTGACACATCGCTTGTCACCTTGTCACACCCTTCACCCTGTCATTTTCTACTCTACCGGTATCTCTTTGTACACATTGTCAATGTCAATGCCCTGCCGCTTGCGATACTGTTTGAAACCGAAATACAGCGCAATGGCAAGCACGTACATGCCGCCCACAAACACGAACGACCACGGATTCTGAAGTCCGTCCGGATTGATGCTGAAACCGATGCCGTACAACGCGTTGGGGTCGAGCAGCCATTGAAAGAGCAGGAACGCGAGAAACAGCCCAAAGATGATGCCCGCAACTGTCACCAGCGGAATGCCGGCGACCTTGTACTTGGCGATGGGCGACGCTTCGTACAAATCTTTTTTAATGTACGGCAAAAGAATCGCGCCGATGGTCGTGCCGAGGTACGTGACCGCAATCACCATCGTCGAAGTGAGCGTGAGCGATTGAAAGCCGACGTCGCCGATGGTGACGTTGTACACATACAATGCAGAGACAATCAAGCCGGGAATCACCATCGCCAACATTGCCCAGAGCGGCGCGCGCGTGCGCGGGTCCACTTCCGCCATTTTTTCCGGGAGCAGGCGGTCGAACGCGGCGGCGAAAATGACACGCGTCGAAGAAAGAAATACGGTGGCCGCCCAACCAAAGAACCACAAACTCATCGCCAACAACACGACGAATTGCAGAATGGCATTGTCGGTGAGAAACATCGCAAACAGCGCGGGATAGGGCCAGATGGGCAGCGGCGGCGCGGTCTCGGTATAGCCCCAGCGATAATTCCAGTACGCGGCATTCGAGTTGATCATGAAATCCCACGTAATGGTTTTATCCACGAGCATGAAAAAGATGACGGCAAGCACGGTGGTTACCCCCAGCGCGGCTGCCATGCCATACAAGTTGCGTTTGAAATCATCCGCGCCTTTGACTTCGCCGTACAACGTCGCGCCCCAATTGGGCCAGAGATTGAAAAAAACGAGATACGGCATCAACAGGAAAATGCCAAAAATGGCGCCGCCGTAGAGGGGCAGCGCCGCGCCCGCTTCGGTGCTGGCCGCCATTGTCGCCGCGTACACATCCGTCCCCGCCGCCGCGCCGAATTTGTACGCCTGCGCGTTCAGCCCCGCGCGAAACGCGTCGTTATTGCCAATCAACAAAAAGAGGCACACGACCGCGAGTCCGGCATTGCCAATCCAAAAGCACCACTTTTGCATTTGCGAATAGGTGCGCATGCCGAGACCAATGACGATGGCGGCGAACGCGACGGTAATGACACAGACGAGCATCCACGCGTTATTGTCCCACGAAAAGAAATTGACGAGTTCGGTTTGTCCAAAAATGCCGAGTAGTGGGACAAAGAAAATCTGCCGCAGCATGTCCGCATACAACGGTGTCCACAGCCACAAGATGAACCACCACCCCGTCACTGCGAGAACGAAACCGACAAAGCCGCCGAGAATGCGCGACTGCCACACGTAATCGCCGCCCGCGCGCGGCATGACCGCAATCAGCGCCGCGTACACCACACATTCAAAAAAGATGATAATGGCGCTGATGATAAGCGCGGGAATCAAACCGCCTTCGCCGATAAAGTACATTTGGCTGATAATCCAAAAACCCAGCGTGACGAGGTTGATGGAAAAGAACGCGTAAATGAACGCGTCAAAGACGGACCACGAACGAACGAGCCCCGTCGCCTTGCGGAGAAACAAATTGTCCCCGCCCATCGCTTGTTGTACGCCTTGCATGGACATTGTCGCCTCCTTGTGAAAATAACTGGAGACTAGAGAATAGAAACCATCAAGTCTCTCGTCTCCGGTCTCCAGTCTCTACCCTGTCGTCAATTGATAACTCTTGATGCCTTTCTTGACATCCAGTTCCACAATCGCGCCTTGCAATACGCCCTGTTCGTACAAACTGCCCGCGTTGATGGACAAGGTTTTGCCCAAGCGCGCGGTGCCTTTGCCTTCGTGAATGTGACCGTGCAGTGACAGCAGCGGTTGATATTTCATGATCATGTCGCGCACCGCTTTGCTGCCCACCGGCACGAGCGAACGCCCCGCGTCCACCACATTCAAGTTATCATCCAACATTGCCGCTTCGTCGAGATTCGAGCCATACGGCGGACAATGCAAATTAAAAATCATTTTTTGCATATTCGCGTTTGGCGGAATCATCGCTTCAATGCGCCGCGCCAGATTTTCTTCGGATTCTTCGCGATGGGTTTTCCACGGCGTCACGTTCGACCAGCCGCTGCTAATCATCTGAAACCCGTCGCCGAGTTCGAGGCATTTGCCTTCCGCCAACGTAACGCGTTTCGCTTGCTTGATTACGTCGTCCACCGTAAAGTCGTCGTCGTTGCCCGGCGCGACAAAACAACGAATGTGCGTGTCAGCGAGTTTTTGGTCGGCGAGTTCCATCCACTGTGCGACAACGCGCAGCATTTCTTGATTAAAGAACGCGTCCACTTTTTGCGGGTCGGCGCGGAATTCCTGCATCATGTCGGCGCTCGCGCGAAACGGATAATAGCCGCGCGAGCCGACACGCTTTTCAAATTCGCGCGCCTCGTCTTCGGTTTTTAAAAGGAATTCTTGTTGAAGCAAAACGCCCTTCCACGTGCCGTCGGGCAGTTGTTGAATCGGCACGAGCGCTTTGCCGGTCATGTCGCCGCCGAGAATGAGGACGTCGGCTTGATAAAACTTTCCGGCATTGAGGAATTTTTTCCAGCAAATTTCCGAACCGTGAACGTCGGTGGCAAAAAAGATACGCGGCATTGCGTTGTCCTTAGCTGGGATGTTTGCAGACCATGAGGATGAAATTGTCTGCCAGATGTCTTGATAATAAACGCTTTGGGCGCGCGCGTCAATAGGGTTTTTCTTGCGCGCGGCGGTTTTGGATATAATGGAGGTGGATTGACGCGCACCCGCGCGATGCAACCTCCGCCCGTTTTCTGCGTAGAGTGAAATCGTAAGCGCTCCCCAACACCCGCTACCTGTTGAAAGGTCTGACCGTGTTTTCTCGACATGCTTTGATTCGCAACACCGGACTGATAGCCATCAGTCTCTTGTTTCTGTTCGCCTTTGTCTCGGCGCCCAATGCGTTCGCGCAAGAACCGGCACGCGGTGACAAGATTGTGCGCAATGACGGACGCACGTTTGAAATCCAAGACTCGGCGCGAACCTATGCCCCATCCAACGCCGTAACGATTGACTCGCGCCAACTGAAAAACGAAATCGTGCCGCCGCGAAAACTCTTGCAATTCCATGCCTTGCCCAACTCGATTATCGTGGATGAAAATCCACCGCCAAACTCTGTCATTGGCGGGGACGGACGAACGCGCGTTCCTGACACCACGGTATTTCCCTACAGCGCCATCGTGCAGCTCGAAGTGGACTTTCGTTTCGGCTCGGCATTGTGCAGCGGCTGGATGATGGGCCCCGATACCGTGGCGACTGCCGCGCACTGTTTGTACTATTCCGGTTTGGGCGGCTGGGCAGAAGCCATTACGGCATACCCCGGGCGTGATGGAAATGTCGCGCCCTTTGGCAGTGTCGTCGCAACCCATTGGAACGTACGTCAGAAATGGATTGACACGCAAGGTCCGCGTCACGATTATGGCGTGATTCAGTTGGCGGACCCCATCGGCAACACCGTCGGTTATTTTGGGTATCAATATAACGCGAAAAATCAATTCTATCTCGGCAAGCCGGTCACGCTCAGCGGCTATCCCGGCGACAAGTACGGCGACGAAGCGGGTACGCAGTGGATGATGGACGGGCAAATTGACAAGGTGCAAAAGCGCCGTCTGTTCTATACCATTGACACATACGGCGGACAAAGCGGCTCGCCGTTGTACGGCAAATGGACGCGCAAGGAGTGCGACCCGTGCGCGTTCGGCATTCACTCCTACGGTGTCGGCGGCCATTGGACCATGAACAGCGCCACACGCATCACCAAACCCGTCTTTAACTTTTTACAGTCCGCGTCCGCACCTTGATTGGAACGCACTGTTTGATGTTTCACCTGAGTTTTTGCGCATAACCGGCAACACGCAAGACTCTGTTTCGCCAAACGACTTGGCGAAAAGAGTGCGGAGAAAATCACCATGTCACTCTCAAAGCTTTACAAACCCGCCGCGCGCATGATGCTGCTTGCGGTACTGTTACTGACGGTTCTCGCGGTTCTGACTCCCGCCGGAATTTCCAACGCGCAAGGTCCGGACCCGTACGATATTGTGCGGAATGACGGCGTCGTGTTTAAACTGCAAGATTCCGGTAAATCGTTGTCCCCTTCCTACACACCCCCGATCGCCCCCGAAGCGCTGGTCAATGAGAACGTCGGCATCAAGGACTTGAAACCGCTGGGCGATACCAGCCCCGAAAGCGTCATCGGTCCGGATGGGCGCACACAGATCACCAACACCACCAAATATCCAAACGGTGCCATCGCGCATCTGGAAGTTTACTTTCCCTCGAGCTCCGGCACATGCACCGGCTTTTTCATTTCAAAAAACCGGCTCGCCACCGCAGCACATTGCGTACATGACCCCGTGAGCGGAGAAACCGTGACCGCCATTACGGTCATCCCCGGACGCAACGGCACAAGCGCGCCGTACGGTTCTTTTGCGGCAACATTTGCATATTTTCCGTCCGGGTGAGCAAATACCGGAAACCCCAAGTATGATTATGCAGTTGTAAAAATCGGCTCGAACATAGGCAACACCGTTGGCTGGTTCGGGTACGGTTGGACAAGCAATGACTCATTTTTGTTGAACAAGAATTCAACCGTGCGCGGCTATCCCGGCGACAAGACCTACGGCACCATGTGGACAATGAAAGGCGCCATCCAGCAGGTCAAAAAGACGCGGCTCTTTTATCTGATTGACACGTTCGGCGGGCAAAGCGGTTCGCCGCACTATGGCAAATGGAATGATTCGTGCAATCCGTGCGCGTTCGGAATCCACTCGTATGGCGTTGGCGGAAACTGGAGCATGAACAGTTCGACGCGCATCACCGAAAAAGTATTCAACTTTTTACAGAACACGGGCAACTAAATCCCGCGCGCGCAGCGTGGACGTGCTATGGGTGAGCGCCGCATAGCGCTCACCCATTTTTCGTGCCTGCGGAACAATGCGCTGTGGCAAAACGTTTTACGGATGAGGTGAATTATGCAGTACGTTCGTCTTGTACCCATTCCCAAATTGGTTGTGCTGGCATTGAGCGCGATTGTTTTCCTGCTGCCCGCCTGCAATGCCAACGTCGGCGCGCAGCCGCCGCCGCAAGAACCAACATCCGAGGTCCAACCCGGCTTCAAACCCGGCAATCCGACACCGACACGAAACACGCAGCCGCGCCCTACCCTCGCGCCGGGCGACCCAAACCAACCGGTATCGAATCAAACACCCGTGACCCCTGCCAAACAAAATACATCCCAAACCAAAATCACCGGACGCGTAACCAATACCGCCGGGGAACCGATTGCGCGCGCGCGGCTCGCGTTCTCTGACAGCAGCGTGCCGATGCCCGAAATCGCATACACGACCAACGCCAACGGCGAATACAACATGAACGTGCCGCGCGGCACGTACACGCTCGCCGTGTACGCCGACGGATACGCGTCGCAAGAACGCAAGTTGGATACGCGCGCGGAGGCGCAGGCGCAAATTGATTTTGTCTTGTCGCCGCAGTAAGGGCAGAACAATTTGCGGCAAGGCGTGGTGATTGTCGGCAGTGAGAGGACAAAATACTTTGCGTCGTCATTTTGCGCGCCGCGCCCAATTGCGTTATCATGCGCGATAGTTTTTTTCAAGGAGACATGGCAATGACGGAATCATTCCGCGACGTTTTGGCGCGCGGCGAAATTTTGGTCGCAGACGGCGCGACGGGAACAAATTATCAAGCGCGCGGCTTGGAACGGGGGCAAGCGCCCGAACAGTGGTTGTACGAACAACCGGACAAGGTGACGCAGCTGCATCGCGATTTTATTCAAGCGGGGGCGAACATTATTCTGACCAACACGTTCGGCGCCACGACAGTGCGGCTCGCGCACGCGGGTTTGGAAAATGACGCGGCGCAGGTGAATCAGCGCGCGGTCGCATTGGCGCGGCGCGCGATTCAAGGCGAACGCGTCTGGGTCGCGGGTTCGATTGGTCCTTCGGGACAACTGCTCGAACCGTTCGGCACAATGACGCGCGAGGAAGCGGTCGCACAATTTGCGGCGCAAGCGCAGGCATTGGCGGACGGCGGCGTAGATTTGCTCATTATCGAAACGCAATTCGATTTGGGCGAAGCGACAGCGGCGTTCGAAGGCGCGCGTTCGGTCACGAATTTGCCCATCATTGTTTCGTTCAGTTTTGACATGGGCACCAATACCATGATGGGCTTGAAAGCGGCGCAAGTGGCGCAAGAACTCACCGCGTTGGGCGCAGACATGGTGGGCGTCAACTGCGGACGTTCGCTGGACGAAAATCTCGTCAACTTGCAAGAAATGCGCGCGGCGACGCATTTGCCGCTCTGGATGAAACCGAACGCGGGCTTGCCGCGCATGACCGATGACGATGTGGCGATTTATGATGTCACGCCCGAAATGATGGGACAGGCAGCGGAGCAGTGGCTCGCCGCCGGCGCGCAAATTGTCGGCGGCTGCTGTGGTACATCGCCGGCGCATTTGCAAGCGATCGCGCAAGCGGTGGCACGCGCGCGTGTGGCAGCGTAAAGAGGATTCCAGCTTAAACCGACCGGCATCCGCGATGCAATGTCGCGGATGCCGGTTTTTTTTCAACACATTCTCATCAATCTGTAGTAGAATGAGTGAATTAAGAATTCTTAACAAGTGAGGCAGCAGCCCGATTGTCCACGCTATTGATTCTCTTTGTCGCCTTGATGTTGGTGTACGCGTTCTTTAACGGTTTCAACAATTCCGGCACACTGGTTGCCGCGCCCATTTCTACACGCGCGCTGCACCCGCGCCTCGCCATCACACTCGCCGTCATTGCGGAATTTCTCGGACCGTTTCTGTTTGGCGTCGCCGTTGCCGCCACCATCGGGCGCGATTTTTTGGACACGTCGGCGATCAACATCAATGTCTTGCTCGCCACTGCCATCGCCGTGATTGCGTGGAATTTTGGCACGTGGTTTCTCGGCATTCCGTCGAGTTCGTCACACGCGTTGATTGGCGGCTTGAGCGGCGCGGCGTTCGCGGCGGCAGGGTGGTCGGTATTTCACGTGGACGGGCTGGTGAAAATTTTTGGCGCGCTGCTGCTGGCGCCGCCGTTGGGATTTCTGGGCGGCTATCTCTTGCTCAAACTCACCTTGTTTCTGGCGCAAGGCGCATCGCCGCGCATCAATCAATTTTTTCGCGCGGGGCAAAGCGTGACCACTGTCGCGTTGGCGCTCAGTCACGGGACCAACGACGGACAAAAAGCGATGGGTTTGATTACGCTCGGACTGGTCGTGCTGGACGTGCAGCGCGATTTCAGCATCCCGCGTTGGGTGACGTTTGCCTGCGCGGCGGCGCTCGCGCTCGGTGTCGCCACGGGCGGCTATCGCATCATTCGCACGCTCGGCGCGAAAATGTATCGCCTGCGTCCGATTCATGGTTTGGATTCGCAAGCTGCCGCTGCGGGCATCATTCTCGGCTCGACCACCATCGGCGCGCCGGTCGCCGCCACACACATTATCAGCACGAGCATTCTCGGCGTGGGCGCGGCGGAACGCAAACGCGCGGTGCGTTGGGGTGTCGTCGGGCAAATTTTGATGGCGTGGGTTGTGACGATTCCGTCTGTGGCGGTGCTTTCGGGTTTGCTCTATCTGCTGCTCGAACAATTCATGTCCTGAGAGATTTCAATGCGATGCTGTCTTGTCGTTCGGATCGCGCGCGGCTAAACCTGTCAGGTCTCGACAATCATGCGATTGACCAATCCATTTCGTTCCCGTTCCAGTAATTTTTTGCAGCTGCTCGCGCAGCAAGCCGACAAGACCCGTGAAGGGTTGGAACGGCTGGAAGTGTTTTTCAAGACGCCGACCGAAGCCGACGCGCGCCGCGTGGAACAAATCGAAAAAGAGGCAGACGAACTGCGCCGCATTCTGATTGACGATTTGAATCGCGCGTTCGTCACGCCGATTGACCGCGAGGATTTGTTTGCGCTGTCGCGAACGATTGACGACGTGTTGGATTATGCCTACACGACGGTGGATGAAGTGCAGTTGTTTGAGATGCAGCCGACGGAATTGATGATTAAAATGGTGGTGATTTTGCGCGAGGCGACGGAGGAATTGTATCTCGGCGTCCAGCATTTGCGCGAACGTCCGCAGGTCGCGTTACAGCACGCAATGCGCGCAAAAAAATTGGAAAACCGCGCGGAAGGGTTGTACCGCGAGGCGTTGGCGGAATTGTTCCAACAACCCAAAACACTCGACGACGTGATGCTGATGTTGAAACGCCGCGAGGTCTATCGTCATCTCTCGAACGCGGCAGACCGCGGCGACGAAGCCGCCAATATCATTTCCGATATCGTCGTCAAGATGACGTGATCTTGAAAACGTGACACAGTACATCACAATTTCGGACACAGATGACACGGATGACACAGATTTTGATTTGTTTTTTCTGTGAAAATCTGTGAAATCTGTGTCCCAAACCCAAAGCTGTGATGTACTGTGACAGGTTTTTGCGATGATTCCTTTGCCGAGCCCCGTCACGTTTTGTAATTATTTCAAATCGAAACCATACAGCTGCGCGTTCTGCATCCGAAATGCCAAACGCACCGGCGTCTGTTTCAAATCGGAAAAATTTCCTTTGCACTGCACTTGCGCCGATACATTGTCAATCTTGAGCGGCTTGCACTCGGCAAACGTAAATCCGGGCAGCGGATTGTTTTGCGCGTCGCGCACTTCGATTTCGACGCGTCCGCGATTGCTCTTGACATTCAAAAACAATTTTTCGGCGTCCAAGCGCATGACGCGCGTGACCAACAGCCCCTGCGCGCTGCCCGCCGTCTGCGCCACATACCGGTCGCGGGGGATACGCACCAAACCGATTTGCCGTTCCGTCGCCTGATTGTATTTGTGTCCCCAGCGATAGCCGCCATAATACAAATACACCTGATTGTTGACCTGCACGGCGCTGTCAATCCACGCCATCGCATGGTCCCACGCGCCCACCTGCGGGTCGGGCATAAAGAACGCGTTCGCGGCGCGGTCGCGCTGCCACGTCACGCCGTCACGACTCCATGCCAACACGCTGTAGCCCATACCCCCTTCGCCGCCGTTGGGAATCTTCGCTTCGGGGGGCGCGCCCGCCACCGTCACATCATCCCGCAGTACTTTGAGAAATCCAATCAGCAAATCGCCGCGCCGCTGCACGCCGCCCACACCGTAAAACTGTGTAATGCCCTCATCCTGCGCGTCGGGGACAAACATGTGAACGGGCGCGGACCATTTCTCAAAATCCGCGCTCGTCGTGTAACCGACCAACCGCACCATCGAGTTTTGCTTTTTGCCTGCCGCGTTCGTCCACTGATACTTGACCCAATCTTTGAAAAAGACGCCGTAGCGGGACGTCACCGGGTCCCAAAACATGTTCCAGATATCATTGTTGATGACCATGTTGCCGAACGGCATGTTGGGCTTGACCGTCCACGTGAACCCGTCGGGCGAGGTGGCGCGCTGCATTCCATACGGAATGGGCGTGCGCGGCGGTTCACCGGGGTACTGCCAGTACACCATTTTGTAGCGTTCGTCGCGCGGGCGGAA
>CAZXYP010000149.1:11729-11990 GCA_964644955.1 uncultured Anaerolineales bacterium
GCCGCGGTCCACGATGGACGCGCCAAAAATTTCACGGAACGGCTCAATCCGTTTTGACGGGCCCTCCCATTCGATACCGTTTTGCGATTCCAAATAGGCCAGCGTGCCGGGAATGTACAATGTGCTGTCGGGAAGCAGCGCGTTGTACCACATGCGAAACGGCGCGCGCGCATTATTCTTGTCATACAATACGGTGAGATACGATTGCCACGCATTGTAGCCGTTGCCGCCCGGCACAACCGGCGTTTGGAATTCGCGTTT
>CAZXYP010000150.1:0-6866 GCA_964644955.1 uncultured Anaerolineales bacterium
ATGGGCAACCATGTCCACGTGGCTGCCGCCGTACAATTTTGTGTACAACTACTGCGGCGTTGCCATTGATGTTGCCAGCGCGGCATACACCTTTGGCGAATGTGTGCCGTGGATTACCACACTCGGCATCCAATATCACTTGGGCGTGGACGGGTTGAGCATGCCGCTCATTTGGTTGACAACGCTGCTGACAACGCTGGCGCTGTTTTATTCCGCGCGCGTCATCAATCATCGCGTCAAAGAATTTTTCGCGCTGTTCCTGCTGCTCGAAGTGGGTATGGTGGGCGTGTTTGTTTCCCTCGACCTGTTCCTGTTTTATCTCTTTTGGGAAATTGGTCTGGTGCCGATGTATTTCCTCATCGGTATCTGGGGACACGATACGGACCGACCGCAATACGCCGCCATCAAGTTCTTTATGTACACGTTGGCAGGTTCGGTGTTTATGCTCTTGGGCATCATCGCGCTCTATTTGTACTCGACGCCGAATACGTTTGACATGACGCTGTTGGCTGCGGGCAACACGACAATGCCGTTCGTGACCGCGCCGTATGTGGCGCCGCTCGCGTTCCTCGGCTTTTTCCTGGCGTTTTCCATCAAGATGCCGCTCTTCCCGTTCCATACGTGGCTGCCCGACGCGCACACGGCTGCGCCGACTGCCGGTTCCGTCATTCTGGCGGGCATTCTGCTGAAATTGGGCGGCTATGGCTTTTTCCGCATCTTGCTGCCGATTTTCCCGCAAATCTCGCGTGAATGGTCGTTCTGGATTGGCGTGCTGGCGGTGATTTCGATTGTGTATGGCGCGCTCGTCGCTATGGCGCAGACCGATTTCAAGCGTCTGATTGCGTATTCGTCTGTCGGACACATGGGCTTTGTGATTCTCGGTTTTGCAGCGGCGGCGGCGCTGACCGCCGAACAGATGCAGAATCAAAATTACGTAAACAGCGGCGCGTCCGCCATTAACGGCGCGGTGTTGGCGATGATTAGTCACGGCATCATTACGGGCGGCTTGTTCTTTTTGGTCGGCATGTTGTATGAACGCACGCACACGCGCGACCTATCGCAGTTTGGCGGATTCGGCGCGCAGATTCCGATCTATGGCGCATTGCTCTTGTTGACGGCGTTCGCTTCGCTCGGTCTGCCGGGCTTGGCAGGGTTCGTCGGCGAATTCATGGTCATGAACGGCGCGTATTCCACGCTCACCACTTTGGCGTTTATTGCGGTGTGGGGCATTGTCTTTACCGCCGCTTACTTTTTGTGGAAGGTCATCCAAAAGGTATTGCTCGGCAGCGCGGATGAACGGTGGGCAAAATTGTCGGACCTCAAGGGTTATGAAATTTTGACGCTCGTGCCGTTGGCAGTGTTGATGTTTGTCATCGGGATTTTTCCGAATTGGATCCTCGACACCATCAATACGGCGAGTATGGTCATCCTGGAATATATGAAACGGGTGTAGCAAGATTGGAGATTGGAGCGCGGCAATTGAAAAATGCCCTTTTCTGATCTCCGGTCGCTAATCTCTCCTCATGGACGGACTCGTATTTTTTTATCTCAGCCCTGAGCTGATATTAATGGGCGCCTCCCTACTCATTCTGGGATTAGACCTGCTCTGGCGCGGGAAAAATTCACAGGCGTTGGGATTGTTGGCGGTCGTCGCGTTGGTTGTGGCATTGGTAATGAGCTTGGTTTTGGGCTTTCGCGTTAGCCCGACCGAATTGCTGGGCATCCAATGGGGCAATCAGGTGGCGATGTTTTGCAACGTCTGCGGCGACACGATTGCGGATTTGCTCTATTGGACGCCGCAGCAGTTGGCAGATGCGTTGTATGTCTCGGACAATCTGACGAATTTCTTTCGCATCGCCGGAACGATTACGGGTATTATTGTATTGTTTGCGTCGTTTGATTACATGCGCGGGCGCAAATATGCGGGTGAATTTTACGGTTTGTTCCTGCTCGCCATCGTTTCCGTCATCATGCTCGCGGCTTCGACCAATCTGCTCATGATTTTCCTCTCGTTGGAGTTCTTGAGTATTGTTTCTTATATCCTGACCGGCTTTTTGCGCGAAAACAAGAAATCGAACGAAGCGGCGCTCAAGTATTTTCTCTTTGGCTCGATTACGTCTGCCGTGATGCTGTACGGCATGTCGCTGTTTTACGGCGCGACCGGTTCGCTCAATCTCGGCGAAATCGGCAAGGTGATTACAGGCGATACGAACTATGAGGTCATGGCGCTCTTTGCGCTGGGCTTGATGCTGGCGGGAATCGGTTTCAAAATCTCGCTCGTGCCGTTCCATATGTGGGCGCCCGATGCGTACGAAGGTGCGCCGACGCCTGTCACCATGTTTCTCTCGGTCGGTCCCAAAGTCGCAGGTTTTGCGGTGCTCCTACGCCTTGTCCTGCAAGTGGTTGTCGTGTACCAGAACGATTGGGTCATTCTGTTCTCCCTGTTGGCGGTGCTGACCATGACGCTCGGCAACGTGGTTGCGTTGGTGCAAACGAATGTCAAACGTTTGTTGGCGTATTCGTCCATCGCGCAAGCGGGTTATATGCTCGTGGGCATGGCTTCCATTTCGTTCAGCGGCGAGCCGTTGGACGGCATCAATGCGGTCTTGATTTATATCGCGGCGTACCTGTTTACGAATCTCGGCGCGTTCCTCGTCGTAATCGCGATTGAAAACAAAACGGGCGCGGTGGATATTTCGCAGTACGGCGGCATGATCAAGCGCGCGCCGGGGCTGGCGATTCTGATGGTGTTTTTCATGCTCTCGCTCGCAGGTATCCCGCCGACTGCCGGATTCATGGGCAAGTTTTTCGTGTTTGGTTCCGCCATCAACGCGGATTTGGGCTGGCTCGCCGTCATCGGCGTCATCAACAGCGTCATCAGCGTCTTTTACTATATGCGTGTGATTCGCCCGATGTTCTTTGACCCGGTACCCGCCGACGCGCAGCCCGTCACCTACAGCCGCTGGATTCAAGCCGGGCTTGTGATTGCGGCGGTCATGACCCTGCTGATTATGTTGTTCCCGATGCCGATTTATAATCTCGCCACCGGCGGCGCGTATATCTTTGGCGTCGCGATGCGGTAAGCGCGACCGTGCGAACTCACCGAAAAAAAACACCTGCTCGCGTTTGAGCAGGTGTTTTGATTTTGAGCAAAGGTAGCCAACGTCGGCTGTAACTCGTTGTTGGGCGGGGTTTCCCTGTGCCTCTTGACCGTGTGCTGCGCGGCGACGCTTGCGGGTCTTGAGAGGCGAGCTCTGTTCTCAGCTCACCGCTTTTTTCACAAGCGGAATGATTTTTGCCTCTTCGGCGGCGGTCAATTTGAGCAGCGCGAAAGAGGCTGCCCACATGTTCCCTTCGTCAAGGTTTGCATCGGGTTGGAAGCCGAAGGTTGAATACCGCACATTGAACTTACTCGCAGCTTGAAAAAAGCAAATGACTTTGCCCGCTGCGTTGGCATAAGCGGGCATCCCATACCAAGTTTTCGGCATGAGCGTCGGCGCGGCGGTTGTGACAATCTCATGCAGGCGCTTTGCCATGACGCGATCCGGTTCTTTCATCGCGGCGATTGCCGTAAACACGGCCTTTTCGCCTTCCTGCCTATTCTTGCCGGCGCGCGCTTCGGCTTTCAACTCCTGCGCGCGCGCCTTCATTGCAGCTTTTTCTTCCGCGGTGAAACCTTGAGCGGGCTTTTTGGCGGATTTCTTGACAGCGGTCTTGTGACTCATGTACATCTCCTTATCTGACTTGATCGAGCAGCGTCTTGCTTCCGGTACATTTACTTGTATAATAAAGATACTTTATAATCAAGATAATGTCAAGTGGTGATTGTCCATTTTCAAAACCCTCGCGGTTTCGGGAACCCTCAAAGATTTGAAAATCAATCTATTCCTTGAGCTGTGGGAAATCACCATAATGGCAAGAGGACCCTATGCCAAAATCCACCAAGACCGACTTGAAGAAACGAGCCCTGACGGCGGTGCGAGATTATGGCGTTCAATTGACGCTGTTCCGAAACGCGATGAGTGAATGGGCAGGTCTCAACGCAACCGATATGGAATGTCTTGGGCATCTCTTTCGCAAAGGCATTGCGACGCCTTCTGAACTTGCCAGACAAACGGGTCTCACTTCGGGCGCGACGACCGCCATGCTCGATCGCCTCGAAAAGGCAGGCTTGATTGAACGACGACCCAATCCCGATGATCGGCGCGGGACGCTGATTACTCCCGCAGAATCGGCAGCTCAAAAAGCCGCGTCATGGTTTGAATCGGCGCGAAACGCGCAAGCCGAATTGATTTCAACCTACTCGGCGAGTGAACTGGAAATCATTTCGGATGTCTTTGAGCGATTTGCAAAATTATGGGAACAGGAACGCGCAAAGTTACAACGAGCGGAGTAGAGACGAATCGCGCGACATTCTACAGCGCCATACACAACCGCCGCGCGTCATACATCGCCGCGTGAATATTGCGCCCCGCGACCGCGTCGCCAATGCGAAAGAGTTGATACGCGCCGTTCGCGTTGCGAATCAGCGTTTGCGGTTGGCAATCTATCAACGCGGTCAGGTCAAGTTCCCCATTGTTCGACGAATCCACTTTCAGTGCAAGATACAATTCATTCGTCGGCAGTGTTCCGTTTTCGACGACGACTTGGTCCGCGATGCGTTCGGCTGTAGATTTGTTGTATTCGTTAAAGAGCGTCGCGCCCAATCTTCCCTCGCGGCGTGTTACCTTCACGAGCCGATGATTCAACGTCAACGTCACGTCGTGATCGTAAAATGATTTCAAATACGCGGGATAACTCGTGCCGCCGATTTCTTGCGCGACCATGCGGTCCGGCGTGACGAGTTCGACGTGGGAACCGCGTTCTGCCAAAAATTCCACGCACGAATAACTCGCGTGATTTCCCGCGTCGTCAAAAAATAAAACGTGCGCCGCGGGTTTCACACTGCCGCTCAAAATGTCCCACGCGCTCGTAACCAAGTCCGCGCCCTCCCGCAAAAATTCCGTATTCGGCAATCCGCCTGTCGCCAAAATCACGACGTCGGGTGTTTCGGCAAGCACATCATCCGCTTCGGCGTAATGATTCAGGCGCACATCTACGTCCAAACGTTTCACCTGCGCGTACAACCAATCCGTGATGCCGATAATGTCCGCGCGACGCGGCGCACGCGCGGCGATTTGCACTTGTCCGCCCACCTTACTGTTTGCTTCAAACAATACGACGCGATGCCCGCGTTCCGCGCATACGCGCGCGGCTTCCAATCCCGCCGGACCCGCGCCGACGACCACAATTTTGCGCGGCGCGTTTACGGATTTTGAAACCATGTGCGGAATCGTTTCTTCGCGCCCCGTCGCGGGATTGTGAATGCACAGCGCTTCGCGCCCGACATAGATGCGGTCAATACAATAGCCCATGCCCACACACGGACGAATTTGGTTTTCCTCGCCGCGCTCGATTTTTTTTACAAGGTGCGGGTCTGCCATCAACGCGCGCGTCATGCCTACCATGTCGAGAATGCCGTCGCGAATCGCGTGCCGCGCCGTTGCCACATCCGCAATGCGCGCGGCGTGAAACAACGGTAAATCAATTTCCTCGCGAATTTTTGCAATGAGCGGTAGATGTGGGCCCGCGGGCGTGCCCATGTTTGGAATCACATGCGACAACGCTTCGTCTGTCGCAATCCACCCTTTGATGACATTGATGAAATCCAACATTCCCGTCGCGGCGAGCCGTTTCATAATTGCAATGCAATCCGCTTGCGTCAACCCCCCCGGCGTGCTTTCATCGCCCGACATGCGGATGCCGACAATAAAATCATCGCCGACTTGTTTGCGAATTTCCGCGAGCGCCTCCAGACTGAAACGCATCCGTTTTTCAAAATCGCCGCCGTACTCGTCTGCGCGTTGATTCACCAGCGGCGTCCAAAAACTGTCAAACAAATGCCCGTACGCTTCGATTTCCACGCCGTCCAATCCACCCTCTTTGCATCGCCGCGCCGCCGCGCCGTATGCTTGAATCACGCGTTGAATGTCGCTGTGTTCCATCTCTTTGGGAATCGCGCGATGCGCGGGTTCGCGCAATGGCGACGGCGCAATCACAGGCAGCCAATTTTCCGTATCCCAATACGTGCGGCGCCCCATGTGCGTGATTTGACACATCAATGCCGCACCGTGCCGATGAATGCGTTCCGCCATTTGTTGAAAATACGAAATGATGTCATCATCGCCGACATAGATTTGTCCGAACGCGGCGGGCGAATCGGGCGCGATATTTGCCGAGCCGCCGAACATGGTGAGCGCGACGCCGCCTTTGGCTTTTTCTTCGTGATAGAGTTGATAGCGCAGTTTGGGTTTTGCATCCTCTGCATACGATGGTTCGTGGCTCGTGCTGAGGATGCGATTTTTCAAGGTGATGTGTTTGAGTTGGAAGGGTTGAAGGAGGGGGTCTGTAGAGGACATTTTAGTTTCACCATTCGCCCGCGTATTCGAGAATGTACGGTTTTGCATGGCGCGAAACGAGTGCGTAATGCAGTTCTACGAGTTGCCGTAAATGCAACACATCGTGCGCCACCCACGCGCTGAACATTTCGCCTGCTTTCAGTTCACCCCACGGCGCTTGGACGCTTGCATCCCAATTTGGCGATTCGAGTGTGGAAAGCCACCTTAAGGAATTAGCGCGTTCGTCGAGAAAATTTTTTAGCGAGGAATCCAACTCGCGTTCGTTGTATTTTTCGTCCACGACCCACCGCGGCGGGTCAATCGGCGGAAACGGTTCCGTCGGGCGGTGCAAGATAATGTCGAGCCGCACGCGAAAATCGCGTCGTTCTTCATCGTGCAGATGATTGATGACTTCGAGGATTGACCACG
>CAZXYP010000150.1:6876-11403 GCA_964644955.1 uncultured Anaerolineales bacterium
GATTCCGCGTCAGGTTTCCAACGCGCGTCGGCGAGTGAAATGCCGCGCGTCAATGCCTCGATCGCGTGCGCGTGCTGTTCGAGCTGCGCCCGCAAGAATTCATAATTCATTTCTTGTGCCCCGCTTTCTGTTTGCCTTGTGCGGTCATCGCAAAACCGCGCGTCATGCTTTTGATAAATTCGACGCGGCAAAAACGCAGCGCCGACCAATCCGCGTCAATTGCCACTTGACGCACGGGTTCATAGCCCTGCTTGCCCAATTCTGCCCAACCGTTGTCGCGATTGAATTCGCATTTGTATTTTTTCGACGTTGCTTTGGGATACGCGAACCAAATCACCGCGGCGCCGTTCACTTTTTTGCCGAACGCTTGCGCGAGCGCGTCCACCTCTTTTTGTTTGGTCACAAATGCGAGCGCGAATTCGATTTGTTTGACCGCACTCGCTTTGCGATGCACATTCACATTTTCGAGCGCGTCGAGTTCCGTTTCAAATGATGCGGGTGCGTTGACGACGACAATATTGCGCTGTGCTTTGAGATTTAATTTTTGAAAAATGCCGGACACGGCTCCTCCTCCGACTTGAGAATGAGCATATTGTATCGCAAGCGGAGGCATTTGCGCGCTCAATTTTTGAGCGGAGGAAAGCGGTGCGCGGCGATGGAATCAAATCGCAACCGATTATCAACGCAATCTGGACTTGGTTTGTAGATAACAGAGCCAGAGAGGAAATTACCCATGCGAATTCGATTTTATGCGACCTTGCGCGAGGCGGCAGAAAGCAAAGAGGTTGAACTCCCCGTCCCCGCGCCGACGAAACTCGATGCCGTACTGCACGCGGCGGCACAACGAAAACCGAAACTGGAACCCGAATTGTGGGATGAGCAAGGCAATTTGCGCGACATGATCAAAGTGCTTGTGAACGGACGGCAATGCGAGTACTTGCCCGACAAGTTGGATACATTGGTAACGGACAAGGACGAGTTGGATGTGTTTCCGCCGGTCGGGGGCGGATAATGGATGCGACGCGCACGCGGGTTGCGCGGGTGTATCGCAGTCTGCCGCTTTGGTTAGCGCGCGATTACTTGTGCGAATTGGGTGGGCGCGCGCGTGATGCGCAAACGATTCAGGGCGAACGATGGCGCGCGGAATTGTCCGACGCGCCGGACATTGTTTTGGGCGCAATGCGCATTGGGCAAATTGAAATTGTTTTTGATGGCGACGCGGAAATTTTGCAGTCGCTCGTTGCGGCGTTTGAAAAAAGGCGCTGCGCGCGGGCGGATGAGTTGCGCGCGCTTGAGTGAAAATGACAAGGCGAGGGAAAAATTGCCCTCGCCTTGTGTTTTGCGCCAACACGTTCGTGTTACAAAATTCCCAACTCGACGAGCTTTTCTTCCGGCACCACACCGTTGCGCCAACCGCGCACGCGATAATACTCTTCCAACATGAGGTCGAGTTCGCAGACGTGGTCTAGAGAACCGGGCGCTTGCGATGCTTCTTGCAAAAAGCGCTGCGGCAAATAGTCGCTGCCTTCGCGGAATCCGACGAGATTGTTATAGTAGCGTTCGAGATTGTAAATGCGCTCACCGGCTTTGAGCACATCGTCGGCAGTGAATGGCAAACCGGTGACAGCGGCGTATTGTGCGGCATATTCTTCGGTGCCTTCGGCAAACGCGCTGAATTTGCACAGGTCGAGCGAATCGGAAAACGCGTGAATGTCTTGCAAGAGTTTCGCGAGTTCGCCTTTGCCTTTCCATTCGAGCGGGTCGGTCTTGATGGGAATCAAACCGAGTTCGCTCGCGGGCGAATAGGAGGTTACATGGCACGCGCCGCGATTGCTCGTCGCGTAACCGATGCCCATGCCTTTTAGACCGCGCGGGTCGTATGCGGGAATGCCTTGCCCTTTGACAGTCATGGCAATTTCGGGATGTCCGAAATGTTTGGCAGCGCGTTCGGTCCCATCTGCGAGAATGTTGCCGACGCCATTCCGTTTCGCAGTCATGTCAATGAGTTCGACCATTTTCATATAGTCGCCCCATTGGAGACCGCCGCCGCCATTCGCCCAACCCTTTTGGGTGGCTTCGGCGTACATTGCCATTACGTCGCCCATTTCAATCGTGTCCATGCCATAGTCGTTGCAGAGGTCAATCATCTTGGCGACGGCGCGCACGTCATCATTGCCAACCATTGCGCCGAGCGCCCACGCGGATTCGTACTCGACGCTTTCCATGTGGAGACCCGCGAACGGTCCGTCTTTGATTTCGACTTCCTTTTTGCACGCGACGGGGCAAGCATGACACGTGGGGTCGTTCACCAGAATATGTTCCTTGACATATTCGCCGCCAATTAACTCGGCTTGGGTGCCGAACCACGCTTCCTGCGCGTTGCGCGTGGGGAACGCGCCGATGCGGTTGTCAATATTGGTCAGGACGTTCGTGCCATACACGGACAGCGCGCCCTTTTTCGGTGCGGTGATATTCTTTTCGTCCATGATGGTCTTGAGCGCGCGGTCGTGCGCGATTTTCCACGCGTCGCGATTTTCCGCGCGCGGAATATGTTTGTCCGCTTGAATAACGACGGCTTTGAGCATTTTACTGCCGCCCACCGCGCCGGTGCCGCCGCGTCCGCTCGCGCGGTCATTTTCATTCACCCACGCCGCGAACTTGACCATGTTTTCGCCGCCCGGTCCGATGGCAATGACGGAAACATCTTTTTCGCCGTACTTGTTTTGGAAAAACTTTACCGTATCGTGAACGCCTTTGCCCCATACGGGGGTCGCGTCCAAAATCTCCACTTGCCCGTCATGCACATACGCATACACCGGGGTTTTGGCTTTGCCTTGAAAAATCAAGCCGTCAAAACCCGCCCAGCGCAACCGCGCGGCAGACCAGCCGCCGTGATGGCTGTTGGTAAGAGTGCCGGTCAAGGGCGATTTGGTCACAATCGCCATGCGCCCGCTCATGTTGGCTTCGGTGCCGGTGAGCGGACCGTTCATAAAACACAAGATATTCTCCGGCGCTAACGGTTCGACCTGCGGACCATTTTCGAAAACGTATTTGTCGCCCAAGCCGCGCGCGCCAATATACTTGTGCGCCCATTCTTCGGGAATCGTTTCATAGCGCACTTGATTTTTTGTTAAATCAATGCGCGCAATGTGATTCGCATAACCAGAGAGTGACATGGTTACTCCTTTCCGCTAAACCAATTGGCGCTCTCAGTGTATGCGAATAACATCAAAATTGAGTTCCGAAATGGTCAAAACGCGTTTTCATTTTCACGGACATTGAATGAGTCCTTGCGCCCATAAACAGCCGCCGCATACCGGAAAGGGATTGCCCAAACAATCGGTTTCGTTGGAATCCAACAACTCGCAGCCGCCGCAAAACGTACAGGGCGCGAATGCAAAGCCCATGACGCGTTCACGATACGCCACATACGCGTCGTCATTCCAAATGTCCGACAATGAACGCGCGTTGAGATTGCCAAAGCTGTGACGATGCAGGCGGCGTTCGCGATGTTTCAAGTACGTGATTTGGTTGTGCAGCAGCGGTGGACACGGGCTGACGCTGCCATCCCAACCGATAGCGAGCGCGCCGCTTTCAATAAAGGTGCAGGTGTCATTCGCGCCGCTCAAACGATTCCCTGCAAAATTGACCGTGCAGCCGCTTTGGAGCGCGTCAATAAAACCTTGGCGCGCGTCTCCGCGCACATCCATCTTGGGCAGATTTAATTTGGGCAGCCATTCCGACGCCATATAGGTAATGTCGCTGAAAGTCCGTTCGTACAAAACGTCGTCTTGCATTTCGGGCGTGTACGGAATCATGTTGGTCACGGAAAAACGCGTCGCGCCCAAACGTTTCCCAATCGCAATCACCTGGTCCAGTTCGTGAATGTTGCGTTTCATCGCCACAAAGGCGACGCCCAATTCCGGTTTTGGAAAATGCCCGCCTTTACGCATCGTGGTAAAACGTTCGAGATTCGCCAGCACACGCGGCAATTCCGCGCCGAGCCGCACATCGGCAAAGCTCTGCGGCGTCGCGCCGTCAAGCGAAACCCACAACACATCCAGTCCCGCGTCAATCAACGCGTGTCCGCGTTGTTCGGTCAACGTGGTGCCGTTCGTGGTGATTTCGACAAAGCAGCCCAGGGCTTTGGTCGCGCGCACCATTTCGACAATGTCGGCGTGAAAGGTCGGTTCGCCGAATCCCGCAAACATGATGGACGGCGGCGCGTCGAGTTCCGCAATCCCATCCAGGATGCGTTCGAACGTCGCGCCCGACATGCGCCCCAATGTTTCATCCCAACTGTTGCGGATGCACGTTAGACATTTGATATTGCATTGGTCAGTCGGTTCGATGTAAATGCGATTCAATTGGGAGATGGGACGGTGCAGGCGAAGCTTGTTGCCCTCGGCGTCCACGCGCACGCGCGCGCCGGGCTTGAGCTGATATTGCGATTCGATTTCGGGCGGGAGAATCAGACGTCCCTGCGCGTCCACGTCCGCCCAAAGAATTTTTGGATTCATGGATGCT
>CAZXYP010000150.1:11413-11986 GCA_964644955.1 uncultured Anaerolineales bacterium
ATGAGGATTGGGAATGGGCATTTGCCCTTGAAGCGGAGGGACAAAGGGTAGAGAACTCATTTCGGACACAATTGGCTCAGGAGGGCGGCACAGCTTCTCGGCTGCTCAACCCACCGTCAACCGGCAGCAGCGCGCCCGTAACATAGCTGCTGGCGTCTGAAGCCAAGAAAACAATGACACGCGCTAATTCGTCCGGCTCTCCGAAGCGACCGGACGGGATATGCCTTTGAATCTGCTGCTGAAGTTCAGGGTCGGATACTCCGGCGAGAAGCGCCTCTGTACGAAACGGTCCCGGGACGACCGCATTAACTCGAATATTGTACGGAATGAGTTCCAAAGCCATCGCGTGCGTCAAGCTATTGAGCGCGCCTTTGGTCGCGGCATAAATCGTTCGGTTCTTGATGGTTTGGTGAGCCAGAATCGAGCTCACATTGATAATGGAACCGTGCCTTCGTTTTGCCATGTAACGCGCAGCGAGCTGGCTCAAGTAAAACACACCGCGAACGTTCGCCGCCCACATCCTATCAAGTTCCGGCAGTGAAACCTCCAAGAACGGCTGACGATTGAACGCGG
>CAZXYP010000151.1:0-11957 GCA_964644955.1 uncultured Anaerolineales bacterium
CTCGACCGCGATTTTTTGAATGTCCGGGTCTTGAAGCGCGTCCAATAATTTTTTGCCGTTGGGAGTTGCCGCAATGAACGGATGCGTTGCCCAAACAGTTGGATTCGGATAAATCCCTTGCAGGGATTTGAGTTCTTGGCACTTGAGATTGAATTCGTTTACAAAATCGACAAGCAGGCTTTCGTATGCAGCAAACATCGGACATGCGCCGCTGCCCTTGGCTATGCATATTTTAAACAACTCTTTGGTCGAAGCCGGTTTTCCGCCGAGGTTATCAGAATATCTCCTGAGCTCCGGGAACGTATCGTCAAACGAGCCGCCCATTTGCTTTTGCCTTAATTTGCCAAGCATCGCCATAAACACCTGTCCGGAATTTGATTTCGTGGGGTCAGAAATGGAAACGGCGAGATTCCCATAGTTATTCAGTCCAACATCCTTCCACGTGACCTTGCTATCCAGCAGCACCGGTGCAAATTTCTCCATGTCAACGTAAGAAATGCCATCCGGTCTCTTTTCAATGATGCCTTGTACATTCAATGCTTCGGTTACAGGTTCCCACGAATAAAAAATCACGGGCGACAAAAGAAGGGAATCACTGGCGACCAGACTGCCGCCGCAATTTTTGTATTCGGCAACGGACAGCTCTGTGCCGGGCCACAAAAAATCATACGGCGGTTTGATGTTGCAGACTAGTTCCAAGCCGCCAAATGTATTGAAGGCAACTTCAAGCTGATATTTCTCGCGCAAAATATTTTTCACGGCGGGGTCATTCAACAAATTTGCTTTGGAGCCGCCGATATGCCCGGACACGACGGTGACAGGCGGCGCGGTACCCCATATCAAGTACGCCGCAATCAGGCCCGCCACTGCAAGCAAAATGAAAATCCCAATCAAAAAACGATATTTCATCAGGCGAGTCCTTCCGTTTTGAGCGTGTTTTCAAGCACCTGAATCGCCGTTTCCAATTTCAGCAATTCGCCGCGGTCGAGCGCGGCGGCAAATTCATTCAGGGAAGCTGCCAATTGCGGAATTAAATCGTCTTGAATTTTTCGCGTGGTCGTGTCGAGAGTTTCGCGCGACGCGGTGACGCGACCTTGTGTGATTTCAATATATCGGAACAAAATGTCGCGCGTTTCGGAGAGAATAAATTCAAAACGCGCCGCAGTTGCAAGCGTTACATGCGGAGTCTGTTCGAGACGCGCACATAGCGCATCCGTTTGCACGCAGATTTGTTCGACGCGCTGTCGCACCTCCGCCTTTTGAATGCGCGGCGCGAGCGAAAAAATTTCCCGAACATGCCGGCGACAGGCGTACAATTTTTGTTGAATTTCATCGCGCAAATCCAACCGCATAATTTCTTTTTTGGATTCCCAATCCAACAAGAGAAACAACCCGACAAAGGCAAGCAGCGAAATCGGCAGCGCCCACCACAACGGCATCTCGAGCGCAAATACCAACATGCTCAAAAGAAGTACCGGAAGGAGGATCGAGACACCATAGGCGGCGTTGCGCAGGAACGAGGGCTGCAAATACCACACGCGCGGCGCGGGCGGCGTGAGCGGAACGATAACGGGCGAGGAGAACGCGAGCATTGACGCGGAAGGGAATGTGTGCGCGGATGCATTTGGCGTGGGGGGCGGCTCGAGTCGCAGCGCGCGCTGATACACCTGGTCGGTTTCGCGACTCGGCTCAACATCCAATTCGCGTTTGAGAACGAGCTTGCATTGATTGTAAATACGCACAACGCCCGCGCGGTCCCCATTCAACGCATGCAAGAGCATCAAGCGGCGATACGTATCTTCGCGCAGGGGGTCATGACGCGCGAGCCGCTGCGCATGGACAAGCGCCTGCGCATACGCGTGCTGCGCCTGCAAGCGGTCAATCAATTTATCGAGCGTTGCCGTGAACTCGCGGTCGAGCCGTTCGCGTTCCGCCAACAGCCAATCGTCATACAAGCCGGGCAGCAATTCGCCGCGGTACAACGTGACCGCGTTTTCGAGCGATGCAATCGAATCGCCGCTTTGCGCGGCGTGTTCAAATTCCTGAACATCGAGAGTATACGGGGCATCGGTGCGCCATTGCAGCGTGGAACCATTGATAGCCAAAAACGTATCCGCGTCGGGCAATGCTTTGGTCAAGGTATGCAGAAGGTTGCGAAGATTGGTGCGCGCTTGCGCTTCGGGCGAATCCGCCCAGAGCAAAAACGCGAGCTGCTGGCGCGAAACTGCCGTGCGGCGAAAGAGCAGCAAGTAAGCGAGGAGAGATTGCAGCCGCTGTGTGTTGAGCGTAGTGACGGGTTCGCCGCCATACGTAACTTGAAATTCGCCCAGCAAGTGAATGTCTAGATTTGTCATGTCGCGCGTAATCGGTTTCGGCGCAGCACAAGAGACAGACGACACGAACGGTTGCGTAGCAGGGCTATTATATGTCGAAAAAAGTGTTTTCGCGCGTCGGGTTTCCATTTTTACTTTTCCCTCGCGCACATTTAGTTTCCGCCTTTGGCGCGACGGAATGCCGAAATCAAATCCTTGGTGCCGTCGAAAACGCGTCCGTGCGTCAAGTCCGCAATCGTGTGGAGCTGCGAAGCATCCGCGTCACCAAACGTGATGCCATACACAGGGACATTTTCCAAGCCGGTGGACGCAATGGCGCCCTTCACATCGTCCAGCGAGCCGTTGTTGAAGTTCGATTTTCCGTCCGTCATGAGAATGATGGCGGGTAAGCGTTCACCAATCCCTTTTTCTTTCATGAACGCGAGCGCATATCCAACCGGACGATAAATGTTGGTGCCGCCGCGCGTTTGCTGTCCTTGTATGTTGCCCAATAACTTGTTCAAATCCTGCGGATTGTTTCCGGTGACGACGTAATTCTGCAGCTCGACATAGTTGATGATTTGGTCGTCGAAAAGAAGCACCAGCGTTACGTCATCGGGAGCGCCTTGCAACAAATAACGACGCGCTTGTTCCTGGTCCAACAAAGTACGCATCGCTTGCTTGAGCTGTTGTTCGCCTTGCCCTTTCATGCTGCCCGAAAAATCAAGCGCATACACGGTGAAACTCGGTTTACGCAAAACAGACTGGTACAAATCGAGCGCCTGACGCACCACTTGCGTATCGGGAATACGCATCGGCGTCGTGCCGCGCGCTGCATCCGCGCCCCAATCCCGTACGAAACAATTTGCGTCCACCTGGTCAATGCCGACTTTGCCGACGCGACGGCATTTCGCCGCAATTTCCTGCTGCACCGCATCGGACAATAAATACGTTTGCAAATCGTCAAAGATTTTTTGCTTTTGCGGATCCTCATGGTCCACATAGGACAGCGGAAAATCGGCAATGCCCAGCCCCGGCGTCGGATAGACCAGATACAACGGCTCACGTCCACTCGACACCAACTTTTGATTCAATTCGATAATGTGCGATTCATAATTGAACATTGCGTCAAAAGAATCATAGACTTGCGGAAACAAATCGCGCAGGTACCCGGAACTTTCACTCGTGCGGTCAATCGAAGCGAGCAATTTTTTCACTGCCGCCTGCACATCCGGTTTTTGCAAATCTTCTGCCGTCAGCGCGCCCGTCGGGTTCGCGAACGCATTCAAAAAACCGAGATACGCGGACGCGCCGCTGTTGCTTTGCGTCGCGCTCGTCATCATCACGCGCAAATTTTCTTGCTCAATCCCCTGCAAAATTTCCTGCACGCTGACCTCTTTGCCGCCAGTCCAGCCCAATTTTTCGGCAAGCGGTTTTTTCACACCAAACACAACCGGACTGCGCATGATACTTTCGCGGTCTTTGATGAGATGCTGCGTGTCGCCCATCGTCGTCCACAACGAATCACCATCCCAAATCGCGTCGTATTCCAATTTGCCGCTTTCAAGCAAATACATAATGTCGAGCGAACCTTTGTACGTCATTTGAATGTCAACATTATGCTGCTGTCCAAAACGTTTGAGAATGGGTTCAAAAGTGGTGTGTCCCGAGCCTGCGATGATGCGAAAAGGTGTGGCGGGCGCGCCACAACGGCTGACGCCAAAAAACACAGCGAGAACAAACACGAGCAGGAAAATATTTTTGCGTGCAAACATGGCGCGTCTCCTTGCAAAAATTGTTGGGTGAAATGACGCCGTACAATCTCCGGCGTCAGATGCAGAATAATTTTGTTTTGCTTACAATCGCGAGGAACAGAGTGAGTGCGTTGTCGGACAGCGGAATCAGAACCGGAACCTTTATTGCTTTATGCCAGCACGACCGTTGACAACACAAGTGACACGCGTGGGGAAGAGTTACGGCAAGTATATGTCACGTCGCATTCGGTCGTCAATCGGCAAACGATACAATTTTTATTGCCCCTGCCCAAACTTGTCGGGGGGCACATTCACTTTCAGCTGTTGAATTTTCCATGCGCCATTTTCTTTGACGACAAATCCGGAAAATTCACCGACAAAATCACCCTCATACAACACTTGTCCTTCCACCTCGGCGAATTTGTCCGCGCCCGTTTGCGTCAAGTTGAAACCGGTCAGCGCGAGTTCGCGATAGCCCTTAAAGAGTAGATAGTTGTTTCCGCGCAGCAATGTTTCAATGTCGCTCTTGGGAATTGGCTGCTCACCTGTTTGTACCACCACGGCAAAGGCGCGTGACGCGTCGCGGTTCGCCATTGCCTGCATGTATTCGTCCAGGACCACCGTGATGGCGTTCAGCTCTTCCGGCATCGAAGATACAAAATTAAACAGGAACGGACCGCAAGCGATTGCGCAAAAAATTCCCAGCACAGCCAGCCCGACAAGGGCAATCAAATTGCTCCGCGACTTTTTGGTCGGCACGGGAGCGGTGACCGGTTGTGGATCACTTGGCGTTGAAAGCTCTTGATTTTGCGGAATCGGAAAATTATCCATCAGACCTCCTTTGGGTTCAAGTAGTTGACGTTCCTTCTTGGAAAGAACTGTGTCCACCCGCGTCCACATTCAAAGGTTCGTGTGGCGCTTGGACCATCTGAAGCAACACCTCCGCCAAACCATTCCAATCACGAAAATAAACTGCCTGTCCCGTTGTAATATTTTGCGCGCGCCCGCGCCACTCGGTTGCCCCATCACCCAACTCTTCCAACCAGATGCGCACAAGAAATAAATGGGAACGTTCCGCTTCCTGCTTTTCCATAACTCATCCTTCGTCAAACAATATGCTCGCGGCTTGGTCAGTATTTCGTTTTTGCTTGCACGTCTTCCGGCAAACGTCGCGTTCGCAATGTCTTTCACACGGCGGTTGCGAGGATTACGTTGCCATCGCGATTTCCTAATTGCTCGGTTCGTAACGCACACATTCACCTGCACTCAAAGCGACCGGTCCGAAATTCGTTTTCCCGACGCCGACGACTGACACGCTGACTGTAAATTCTTGCCCGCCGGGAACTTGAATGAGCTGCTGCGTGTGTCCGTCGAGTTTGTATTCGTGATTGAGCAGCGTGATGGTCATGAGTCCGTCAAAGTGATTCACGACCAAAATGCCCGCGGTGCCCGCGTCCAAATTGCACGCGCTGCCTTGGGGTGGCGCTGTGGGCGGAAGTTGCGTGGGCGGCGCAATGGGCGCGCGCGTCGGCGGAACGTTCGTCGGTTTGACTGCGGTCGCGCTCGGTTTTGCGCGCGTCGCAGTCGCAGGTTTCGGCGTTGCGGTTGCGGGTTTCGGTGTCGGGCTTGGCGTTGTGGTTGGCAGTAAAGTCGCAGTGCGCGTGACAGTTGGCGGAACCAAAGTTGCGGTCGCAGTCGCGTTTGCGGCTGCCGTTTGTGTTGGTGCAACTGTGACAGCACGCGTCTCTGTCAACGGCGCTTGCGTGGCAGGTAACGGAGCAGCTGTCGGACTTGCGCACGCGCTGACAAAAATCATTGCACCGCATAACATCGTGAGGTACAGCATTGACTTTTGAATATGCATCTTGGACTCCTTTTTGAATCTGCTTTGACCCCACTCTACCAAAAGCACCGTTTGCCAAGCGTTTCGCGCGGCGTTTGGTCAGCGTTTATGAAAAAAAAAAAAAGAAAACCCGCTCTCCTCTCAAGGAAAGCGGGCCAACACCCCGAAGGGATGCGTTTTTTCAATACCGTGTCAAACCGATACAGTCTCCCACGCCAACCGCGCCGCGCCCAACAATCCTGCGTCATCGCCCAATGTCGCGCGCGTGAGCGTAACCGCATCTGCCGAATGGGCAAACGCGCGTTTTTGAATTTCTGCGCGCGCGGGCTGCATCAATAATTCATCCGCATCCAACGCGACGCCGCCCCCTAGCGCAATCCTTTCGGGATTCAAAAGATTCACTGCGTTCGCCAACGCGATTCCCAAAAATGTTCCTGCTTCATTCACCGCTTGCAACGCGTTCGCGTTCCCCTCACGCGCCAGCGTAACCACCTCGCGCGCGGTGATGGAATCCGAAACCGTCGCGTCCAACTCGCGCATTCGCCGCGCCAACGCAGGACCCGCCGCCAATGCTTCGACACAGCCGCGATTGCCGCACGAACACAGCGGTCCGTCGGGCAAAATTGTCGTGTGACCCAATTCCCCCGCAAACCCGCGCGCGCCGCGATAGATTTTGCCGTCCAAAATCAGACCCGCGCCAATGCCCGTGCCGACAATGACGTACAAAAAATCGCGCGCGCCCTGTCCGACACCAAACACCTGTTCGCCCAACGCCGCGCAGTTCGCGTCATCGTCCATCGCCACGCGCACAGCAAGTTGTTGCGACAATGTTTCCGCGAACGGAAATTCGCGCCATTCCAGATTCGGTGAAAAATGCACCACGCCGCGCCACGGATCGAGCGGCCCCGGCACCGCCGCGCCTACTGCCACTAATTCCGCATTCGCCGCGCGCGCCATTTCCTTAAGGTTGCGCGCAATTGTGTCAATCACGTCGTCGGGCGCGGGACGCGAATGTGAAAAAACTTTCTTTTGTAACAGCGCGCCACGGCGCGCTGCCAATGCCACGCGCAATGTACTGCCGCCCACATCGCAACAACCGACGACAGGCAAGACCTGACGGGTTTTCAAAGCAGCTGCTCCACATTAAACCTTCGCGCAATACCGCGCGCACGCGACAATTGAATCGTTCGTCTCAAAAACCCGTCAGGTCTCTCACTGCCGGAAATTTTTCCCAAAACAACGCGGGGTCATCCAACCAATCGAACGCGTGCGGGTCTTGAGCGAATTGCGTGTAAAGCGGCACATTCGACTCGACGCGCAATTGCGGACATTCCACCAACGGCGCGGCATCCATGAATTGCGTATTGCGCGACCACGTTCCATCGGTTAATGCATAATATGGCGCGCCGCGCGTCGCGCGCACATCGTCATACCGACCCCGCGCAGACTTGGAAATCACATCGGCGAACAATAACGGTGCGTCACTCGCGTTGATGGTGAGATGATAGGTGTTTGGCGGCATCACGATTTGGTCGCCCGCGCGCGCGGAAACATATCCGCAAAATGTCGCGCGCGTTTTGGTTTCATCCATCGTGTAAAGCAAAAAATACGCCGCGCCGTACAGCACTTGATAGCTTTCGGGAAACGTTGCGCGGTGCGGCGCGGGCGCGTTGTGAATGTGTCCGAGTGTTTTCGCGCGTTCCGCGCCGAGCGCGTGCGGCAGCATCCACGTCAATTCATATTGCGCGCCGCAATTTTGCAACCTTAAAGAATCCGCGCGCGCCGCAATGCCGTTATACATCCAATACTGAATGGAATCCGCAGGAACGCACGCTGACGCGTCCGCCGCGAACGGAGCAATCTCGCCGCGCGTACGCGTTTTGGTTTCCGCAATCAAAACGTCGTCGCCAAACATCAATTGGACGTCGTCAACGGCGAGTGAAAATCCTGCTGTGCGCGAAAGGTCATACATATTGTTTGGACGCAGATTTCACAGATGACACAGATGCAGAAAATAAACTTGCACCCTTGCGTCTTGGCGTGAGGTTATTTCGGCGGATACTCGCGCATCGCCCACACCCAATCCAAAATATCGCGCGCCTGCGCTGCGTTCACAATCAACGGATTCAAACACAACGCGCGCCACGCGGTTTCGTACGAATCATTCAAAATCGCGTCCACAGCCAATGCTTCGTACGCGGCATTGGTTTGCAGCATTGCCTGAATATCGCGCGGCGTCGGCGCGGCGAGACGCGGTGTAATCCGTTGCGCGTTGATTTCGCAAAACGTTTCGAGAATTGTGTCTGAAGGCAGCCATGACGCAGAGGCGCCGTTGCGCGCATTGACGATGTACTCGCCGCCGCGCAGTAACGCCAACAAGACCGGCACAATAATTTTTTCATACCACACCGCCGCGCGTTTTGCCATCAGCGACGTGTCGCCCGTTTCGTACGCATTCAGCAGTTCGGTTTCAAGCGTCTGCAATTCCTCTGCACGCGTGCGCCCTTTGGCGCGCTGACGCGCAAGCATTTTTTCGGGCGCAAGAAAATAATTCAGATACGGATGCGGAATCGCACCCATCGCCTGTATCAAACGCGCGTCGGCGACAAGACCGGGCAGTTGGGCAATGTTTTCCAACGCGCGCGACATCATGTCAACGCCGTTGTGCCTCATGCCCACAATCCAACCAAAATGCAGCATGCCGACATAATTGAAATGCAAATCCGCATCCGATAGATTCACCAGCCGCGCCACATTTTCCATCAACGTCACGGGCGAATCACAAACGCTGACGACGCGCAAACGCGTTGCTTGCGCGAGCGCGCGTTGAATCATGCCTGCGGGATTGGTGAGATTGATAAACCACGCGTCGGGCGCGTATTGCTTCACGAGACGCGCGTATGCCACACAGACCGGAATCGTGCGCAGTGCATTCGTGAAACCGCCGGGCCCGACCGTTTCTTCGCCGGGAATGTCAAACTGATGCGGAAATGATTCGTCGAACGCGCGCGCCGACAACCCGCCAACGCGAATCTGATTCAACACAAAATCCGCGCCGTCGAGCGCGCGCGCGATATCGGTTGTCCATTCCACGCGGAGATTTGGCGATTGCGCTGCAAGTCGCGCGCAAATATTTCCGACGCGCGCGAGTTTATTGTCATCGCGTCCGACCAAAATCACACGAAATGGAAATATGGGTGCGTGTGGGATGAGTGAGGAAATGAGTTCAGGCGAAGCGACGCTGCTGCCGCCGAGAACGACGAGATGGAACATAGGCGATTGGAGATTGGAGACTGATTATTGTTCACGTCTGTTGGTCAAAAAACGCCGCAATCGTTTCCGCGACGGTCCGCACTTCCGCTTCCGTCAATTCCGGAAACATGGGCAGGCAAAGGATTTCGTCGCGCAATCTTTCCGCAGCGGGAAAATCGCCGGGCTGATAGCCGAGCGCCGCGTATGCTTTTTGAAACGGCACGAGCTGCGGATAAATGATTTGCGTGCCGATGCCGCGCGCTTGCAAAAATTCGCGCAGGGCATCGCGTTGTTTTGCATCCACACGAATCGTGTACAAATAATAAACGTGCGTGCGGTCGGGCGCGACATGCGGCGTTATCACGGGCAACTCCCGTAACAATTCGTCATACAGTTTCGCCCAACGCTGACGCTGTGAAATCCATTCGTCGAGATGACGCAACTTTACGCGCAGTATCGCCGCTTGCAGTTCGTCGAGACGCTGTTGAAAACCGATTTCGTCGTGCGCGTGTTTTTCTTTTTGCCCCATGTAACGCAGCTGCTTGACGCGTTCGTGCAACTGCGCGTTGTTGGTCGTAATCGCGCCGCCGTCGCCGTACGCGCCCAGCACTTTACTTGGATAAAAACTGAAACAACCAATGTCGCCGAATGAGCCGACTTTGCGCCCATGATACGTCGCGCCGTGCGCGTGCGCGTCATCTTCGACGACGAACAAATTGTATTGGCGCGCGAGTTCCAACAATGGTTCCAGGTCAACGGGTTGTCCGTACAAATGCACGGGTAAAAGCGCGCGCGTGCGCGGCGAAATCTTTTGCGCGACCTGTTCGACATCAAGATTGAATGTTTTTTCGTCCACATCCACAAACACGGGACGCGCGCCGACATACGAAATCGCAAACGCGGTCGCCGCGTAGGTATTGCATACCGTAATCACTTCGTCGCCCGCGCCGATGCCCAACGCGGCGAGCGCGAGATGCAATGCTTCGGTGCCATTCGCAATACCGAGCGAATATTTGCAGTCGCAATACGCGGCATACTCTTGCTCGAACGCGGTCAGGTCGGGACCGAGCGTGTATTTTCCGCGCGGCAAAACTGCACTGACGGCAGAATTGATTTCGTCCGCGATGTTTTGATATTGGCGCGTGAGGTCTTCGGCGGGAATGGAGATTGGAGACTGGAGACTGGAGATTGGAAGCATTTTTGATTTATGATTTCGTTCAATCGTGCGATCGTTCAATCGTGCGATCGTTCAATCGTGCGATCGTTCAATCGTGCGATAGTGCGATTGCACTTTATTCCTTGCCCATTCGTTCGAGCAACGCTTTCGCCGCGCCGATGACGCCCGCGTTTTGCTCGAGCGCGGCGCGCACGATTTTTACTTGCTGTGACGGCACAAGCGTCACATTCTGCGTAATCGCCGCGCGCATCGTCGGATAAAACAAATCGAAACTTGACATCACGCCGCCCCCCATCACGATGACATCGGGCGCGAGGAGCGTGATGAGATTGCCCAAGCCAATGCCGAGATAATACGCGGCCTGTTCAATTGTCGCGTGCGCGTCGGCATCGCCGTTTTGCGCGCATTCGATTACCGCGCGCGCCGAGATATTTTGCGCGCCCGTTTTGGTTTCGTACGCACGCGCAATCGCAGGACCTGCCGCGTACATTTCCAAACAACCGCGCGAACCACAGTAACACGGCAGACCATCGTACTCGATCGTCATGTGCCCGATTTCGCCTGCGGTCATGCTGACGCCGCGATACAATTTGTTGTTGATGATAATGCCCGCGCCGATGCCTGTGCCGACCGTGATATACACTGCATTGTTTGAATCTCTTGCCGCGCCTGTCCAATGTTCGCCCAACGCGGCAGCATCACAATCGTTTTCCAAAATAACGCGCGCGTGAAATTCATTTTCAAGCGGCGCAACAATGTCCACATCGTCCCACGTCGGCAAAGTGTATGGATTCATCACATGCCCCGTGCGCGGGTTCACGGGTCCGGTGCAGCCGATGCCGATGCCGAGCAGTTCGTCGTCGCGTTCAAGCGAATGGATCGCGTCGCACAAACGCGCAATGACGCGCGGCGCGCCTTCTGCCGCGCGCGTTTCGATTTCCGCGCGCGCGAGAATTTCGCCTTGCACAGAAACGGCGGCGACCGCAATTTTGGTCCCGCCGATGTCAACGCCAAAAATATAAGACATGCTGAATCAATTTGCGACTAGATCCGATAATCTTCGCCCGTTATTAATAGGACAATTGTGACACCCGGAATTTCTTGAGCATATTTTTTCTTGATGATGTTAAATGTCCGTTCTTCTGTGACAAAAAAGAATTTGTAATCTGCCCTTTCAGAATTCAATTTTTGAAAATCCTTTTTGAATGATTCTCTTTGTTGCGCGCCTAAATCATCTTTTTTGTACGGCACTGTCGTTTTTATTTTGCCAATCACTCTTTGATTGCTCTGCGTTCGTTCATCCAAATCCAAACCCGGCGCACCTTGTGGCTTGGACGCCACATCAAAAGGTTTCATTGGTAATTTTCGATACAAGTACTCTTTTGCCATCAAACAAGCAACAAAACTGATATCGTTGCTGGTGTTACCTTGAATTTCCTTCATCATTGCAAGATATTTGTACCAAGCAATGACGGAAGATTGTTGAGAATCGAATTTTTCCTGCGTCAAAAATGCAGTCAGACGCTCAATATCTTGTTCAAGTTTTTTTAGAACTGCGCGCTCGTTCGGGCAGTATACTGAATTGTGTGTAAAAAATTGAGGAGCCGAGTATCTAACTG
>CAZXYP010000152.1:0-4159 GCA_964644955.1 uncultured Anaerolineales bacterium
TGATTGCCGAGATTATCATTCGGCACGGTGAACATGTCGGGGCCGCCGCCGGCAGCCGCTTCCGTTTCAAACTTGTTGAAAATTTGGTCAAACGGGATTTGCAGGACGTTGATTTTGGCTTCGGGGTTGTCTTTTTGGATTTTTTCGAGAACTTGCGCCAACGCTTTTTCTTCGGCGCTGCCGGTGCCATACGCGTGCCAGAGCGTGATTTCGCCCATGATCTTTTCGCCGGTCATTGCCGCTTCGGTCGGCTGTGCAGGCGCTGCCGTAGGTTGTGCCGGCGCAGCGGTTGGTTGCGCGGGCGCCGCCGTCGGTTGTGCGGGCGCTTGCGTTGGGGCAGGCGCTTGCGTCGGGGCGGGTGCGGGCGTGGCGGGTGTGCCGCACGCGGCAATTACGAGTGCAAGGGCAATCAATAAAATGCCCGGCACCAAAAATTTTTTGAGATGCATCGTTCTTCTCCTCCAGAGAATTCGAAACGTTTCTTGCGTTTGGTTACTTGCATCAGCTTGGATGCAAAGGGTAAGGATTGGTTACATGGAAATTGGTGTGAACGCACCTCCTTGAATGGCGCATAAGACGGGGCAAGCGCGGCTTCCCCTCCTAAAAAAGTACGCCTGCTCTCGAGATGCCCTCACGGGTGTGAGGGTGAGGACAAGCGTAAACACAACCGCGCGACCGATGCAATGCTCACGCAAAGGTTCCATTGCACATGCCGCGGGGGCCAACGATTCGATTGTTTTGCCGGCAAAGCGATGCCAGATTTCAACACTACAGCCTCGCTGCTGAGCTCAAAAGCGATTCAAAGTAAATCTGGTATGTCTATGCGCGATACGGGTTCGACCGCGCAGCTGCATTCGAGCAGAGTGTTAAGCGATGCGCACATGAAATACCCCACGCGATGGATTCAGCCGCAGAGCCGAATTGCGCGCGGGGTACATTTGGACTACGTGACCGGATACTGCCGCCGTGCTGGCTTGTCCGCGCATGCTGCGGCACAGCTCAAAACGGCAAATCTTCTTCGCCCATCGGCCCGACCTCGGTGGGAATGGGGCTGACCCCGCTCCCCGCTGCGCTGCCGGAACTGCTGCCGCCTTCGCCTTCGCCTTTGGGGGTCAGAAAACGAACGGTGCTGCCGCGAACCTCGAACGAAGCGCCTGCCGTCCCATCTTTGCGCGTATAGACACGCGGTCCGCCGGTCTTTTCGTCCACCGCAAGTTCGCCTTCGACCAATACCTTACGCCCCTTGGCAAGATATTGATTGCAAATTTCGGCTTGTTTGCCAAACACCGAAACGCGGAACCACGCGGTTTCTTCTTTTAATTGTCCCGAAGCGTCGGTCCAGCGCCGGCTGGTAGCAACGGGAAACGTGGTCACGGCGGTGCCGTTGGGTGTATAACGCATCTCGGGATCGCGTCCCAAGTTCCCAACGAGAACAAGTCTCTGATACATGACATCCTCCTTGCGGCGTGCGCTCAATTTTTTGGCTGAGCGATTACCGCACCTCGATTGGGTGTAAATTGATGAAACAATTATATCACGCGTTACGCGAGTGTCAAAACATTTGCGCGGAACGCCGGAATTTTACGCGCGGCGTTTCTGTGAACGGGGCGCCATTGCCGGGCGAAAGATTTTGACTGCGCTTTCACCAAATCCAGACTTGTACACCGCATGATTGAGACACTTGGTTCTGTCATAACGCAAACATTTTATGAAGACCATGGTTCTGGACGTGTCGGTTCCGCGCATCGTTTTGACGCGCGCGCTCGCGCGTTTCTGGCGCGGCGCGTATTTTGCGCCGACCTCTTGTCTCCACCTCAAACAATTTCCCGATCCGCCGCTGCCCGCGCCCGCTTGGGTGCGCGTGAAAAATCACCTGTGCGGCATTTGCGGCAGTGATTTGCATCAACTGTTTGTGGATGCGGATTTGGATGTCGCACCCGTCGCGCTGCCTTCGCATCAACGCATTTACCTCGGACACGAAATGATTGGCACAATCACCGAAACGGGCGCGCACGTGAACAATTTTCGCGTCGGCGACCGCGTAGTGCGCTGGGGGCGCGGCGATGACTGTATCGCGCGCGGGCTGGAAAACTTGTGCCGCGCGTGCGCGCGCGGACACCGCGTTTTGTGCGAAAATGCATCCGACGCGCGCAAACATCATCTTGTCGGCGGCGGTTTCGGCGATTCGTACATTACGCCTGCGAGCGTTTTGTTACACGTGCCCGACGCGCTGCGCGACGAACAAGCCATTTTGATTGAACCGGCGGCGGTGGCGATTCATGCCGTGTCCCGTTTGCAAGACGTGACAGGATTTCGAAATCCTGTCACGTTTCAACGCGTCCTCGTCATCGGCTGCGGCGTTATCGGCTTTTTGGTGATTCAAGTTTTGCGCGCCATGGAACCGAACTGTGAGATTACCGCGCTGGCGGAATTTGAATGGCAAGCGGAATTGGCGCGCGAGTTTGGCGCGACGCACACGCTTCTGGTCAGCGAAGACGGCTACAAGCGCGTCGCGGAATTGACGGAGGCGAAACTGTACGCGCCGCGCGTCAACAACAAAATGCTGCTCGGCGGCTTTGATGTGACTTTTGATATTGTGGGAAATCAAAGTTCGTTGAATAATGCGTTACGCTGGACGCGCGCGAACGGCACGGTCGTTCTCGTGGGCGTGAATTTGCACCGCATGAAATTGGACGTGACGCCGGTGTGGTACCAAGAAGTGAATCTCATTGGCGCGGTCGGGCACGATATGGTGATGTGGAACGGCGAACGGATTTCGACATTTGAATTGGCGATGCGTTGGATGTTGGGTGGTAAAATCAAAACCGAAAAATTGGTGACGCACCGTTTTCCGCTCGACGCGTATCGTGAAGCGTTTCGCGTCGCGTTGGATAAACGAAACGCGCGTTCGATTAAAGTGGCGTTTGCGCTAGCAGATAGCAGGTAGCAGATAGCGAATCGCCATTCGCCATCAGCCATTCGCTATCAGCCATCAGCCCAAGGAGAGTCCAATGACCACTCAACCCATGTCCACGCGCCGCGAGCGCATCGCGTGGTATCTGTACGATTTCGGCAATTCGGCATACGCGTCCGTCGTTTTGCTCGCGGTGTTTTCCGCGTATTTTCAAAAGCAGGTCGTCGGCGGCGCGGAAGGCACGCGCTTGTGGGGCATTGCAATTTTGATTGCGATGCTTGTCGTCGCCGTCACCGCGCCCATCCTCGGCACGATTGCGGATTTCTCCGGCTCCAAGAAAAAATTTCTGTTTGCGTATACCGCGCTGGCGTGTGTGTTTACTGCCGGTTTGTTTTTTGCGACGCAAGGACAAATCGCGCTCGCGATGCTTTTTTTCATTCTCGCCGAAATCGGCTATCGCAGCGCGCAAGTGTTTTACGACGCGCTCTTGCCCGAAATCGCCGCGCCGGCGGAAATGGGACGCGTCGCGGGCTTGGGTTGGGCAATCGGTTCGGCGGGCGGCATTGTGATTTTGCTCCTCGTCCTGCCGATGATTTTGCTGACGGACAATACGCCGAACGAAGATTTTTTCATACGGCTCTCGCTCGTCGTTACGGCAATTTTTTATTTTGGATTTTCCCTGCCCATTTTCTTTTGGCTCAAGGAACGCGCGCTGCCGCAAAGATTACCGCCGGGCAAAAATTATCTGAACGTCGCGTTCGAGCGCATCGGCAAAACCTTTCGCACGGCGGGCGGCTTTGGCGAGTTTTTGAAATTCATGCTCGCGTATCTCGTGTTCAACGACGGCGTCATCATGGCGCTGGATTTTGCCGCCATCATCGGCGCGGTGTTGTACGGCATGAAGCAGACCGAACTCATTATCTTTGTCATTATCGTGCAGGGGACGAATGTGGCGGGCGCGTACTTGTTCGGACAATTGGTGGACCGCATCGGCGGCAAGAATTCGCTCATCCTCGCGCTCGTGATGATGATTGCGATTGTGCTTGGCTTGTGGGCAAATCAATCGCCGACGATGTTTTATGTCATTGGCGCGCTCGCCGGGTTTGCAATGGCGGGCATTCAGTCGGTGAGCCGCACGATGGTCGGGTTGTTTGCGCCGCGCGGCGCGAGCGGCGAATTTTACGGCTTCTTTGCGATGGCGGGGCGCACGTCGTCGTTCATCGGTCCCGGCGTGTACGGTTTTCT
>CAZXYP010000152.1:4259-11868 GCA_964644955.1 uncultured Anaerolineales bacterium
ATCACCACGCTGTTTGGAATTCTCGACGGCAGCTTTAACGCGTTCCTCGAAAAATTGGACGCGTATGGAATGCGCTTCGTCAATCCGCGTCACGAGGCAGCGGCGGTGCATATGGCGGAAGCGTGGTCGCGCGTGCGCGGCGAACCCGCGGTCGTGTTGGGCGGAATCGGTCCGGGCGCGGCGAATATGCTTTCGGGTGTCATTACCGCGTATGCGGAAGGCGTGCCGCTCATTGCCATCAGCGGACAGCGGCGGCGCAATCTCATTTATCCCGACCGCGGCGGCTCGTTTCAAAATGTGGACTTGGTCGGACTGTTCAAGCCCGTGACCAAATTTAGCGCGGGTGTGCGCGATCTGAATCGTTTGCCGGAATTAGTCCGCCGCGCGTTTCGCGAAGCAATGAACGGGCGCCCCGGTCCCGTGTATCTGGAAATTCCTGAAGACATCATGCGCGGCGAAATTGACGACGCGACGCTGCAACTTTTTTCGCCGCCGCAATATCGCGCGGGCAAACCGGGCGCGGGCGAACCAGAGTTGCTACAACGCGCGGCAGAACTGTTGGCAAATTCACAACGTCCATTGCTGCACGCGGGTTCGGGCGTTTCGTGGTCGGGCGCGTGGAATGAATTTGTCGCGCTCGCCGATTATCTTGCCGCGCCGATGACGACATCGCTCGCGGCGCGCGGCGTGGTGCCGGAAGACCACCCGCGCTATTTTCACGCGCTGAATCGGAACGCGCTCGAAGCGGCGCGTTCGGAAGCGGATGTTGTTTTGGTCGTCGGCAGTCGCGTCGGCGAACTCGACGCGTGGGGCAAAGGCGATTCGTGGGGCGAGGTCGGCGCGCAAAAAATCATTCACATTGACATTGACCCGCTTTCGATTGGCTTGAATCGTCCCGTTGACGTGGGCATTCTCGCGGATGCAAAACGCGCGCTGCAAGAATTATTCGTTCGCGTGCAAAAACTCACCCCCCCCCGCGCGGAGCATGAAGGATTCAAGACCTACCGCGAGTATTCGCAAGACTGGCAAGCGATGTTGTCATCGCAAATGGAATCGGGCGAAGAGGGTGTGAATCCCGGCGCGTTGGTGAAAACCGTGCGCAAATTTTTTCCGCGCGATGTGATTACGGTGCAGGACGGCGGCAATACGAGTTTGTGGACGGCGAGTTACAATCCGATTCTCGCGCCGCGCAGTTATTTGTACACGACCAAGTTCGGACATCTCGGCACGGGCTTGCCGTACGCGCTCGGCGCAAAACTTGCCGCGCCCGAACGTCCCGTGTATTTGATTTCGGGCGACGGCGCGATGGGGTTCAACCTTCAAGAATTGGAAACCGCGCGCCGCTACAATCTCAACATCATCGTCATTGTTTCGTGCGACAAAGGGTGGGGCATGGAGCGTTCGTCGCAAGCGTTTTTCAACATTCCCGAATTTGTGGAATGTGATTTGTATCCCGATACGCGGTACGATAAAGTGGCGGAAGCGTTCGGCTGTTACGGCGAACTAGTTAACACGATTGACGAATTGCACCCCGCGTTGGAACGCGCGGTTGCGTCCAACAAACCCGCGCTGTTACAAGTGATGGCGGACTTGAATGCCAACATGATGCCGCCGGGGTTGTTGACGTTCACGGGACTCGTCTATCGGGCGGAAAATTAGAAATTGGAAATTAGAAATTAGAAATTAGAAATCAGAAATGCAAAATCGAACGGCGCAATTTCTAATTTCTAATTTTGAATTTTGAATTCGCGTTATGCAGAATCTCAAAACCCGCGTCGCCCTCATCACCGGCGCGGGACGGCGCGGGAGCATTGGCGCGGCGATTGCGACGACGTTGGCGCAGCATGGCGCGCACATTGCCGTGAGCGATATTTGCGCGGCGCAAACGGAATTGACCGCGCTGAATAATCCCGCGTGGGATGAATTGCAAAGCGTCGCGCGCGACATTGAACAATGCGGCGTGCGCGCGTTACCCCTTCGCGCAGATGTGACGGATGCGGATTCCGTGCAGCAAATGGTCGAACAGGTGCGCGCAGAATTCGGGCGGCTCGACATTTTGGTCAATAACGCGGGCATTGCAATTAGTCCGGGGCCCGTCGTTTTCATGCCCGACGAGGCGTGGCGCAAAACATTGGACATTAACGCGACCGGAACGTTTTTGTGCTGCAAATACGCGCTGCCGTTGATGCTCGACGGCGAACGCGGCGGACGCGTTATCAACATGTCATCCATCGCGTCCGAACGTCCAAAACCAAACATGTCGGCGTACGCGGCAAGCAAAGCCGCTGTCGTCGCGCTGACGCGTTCGCTCGCGCAAGAAGTTGCCATGTTCAATATCACCGTCAACGCGCTTTTGCCCGGCGATGTGGAAACCGCGCTCAAGCAGTGGGGCGTGCAGTTGGAAGCGGACGCGAAAGGTTTGACGTACGACGAAGTGTATCAATCGCAAATCGCGCGCATTCCGCTCGGACGTTTCGCGCTGCCGCAAGATGTGGCGAATCTGGTGGCGTGGCTCGCGTCCGACGAGGCAAGTTTCATTACGGGGCAGGCGTTCGCGGTGACGGGCGGAAGAGAGTGGACGTGAGATGAACGATTTGAAAATTTTTTTGGATGCCGTGACGGAAATGCGCGCGGCGCAAAAATTGGAGCTGGACGCGCTGCCCACCAATTTCAAGGTGTGGAAAAAAACGCGCCAACAAATGAGCGTCGCGCGCTTGGAAGAAAAAGTAGATGCGCTGGTGCAAGAATTACAGCGCGCACAGGACAACGCGCAAAAACAAGAAACATGACCGAGTTCAAACTTCCTGCACGCGGTTATACGCGTGAATCCATTTTCAATGCGATGAATGCAGTGCGCGCCCACGATGTCAATTGGCACGACGGGCGCGTTTTTTCACTCGTGTTTCACGCGGGCGATGATGTGCGCGCGGTCGCGCAGCACGCCTATGATTTATTTTTTGCCGAAAACGGTTTGAATCCGACCGCGTTTCCGAGTCTGCGAAAATTTGAAACCGATGTGGTTGCGATGGTGGCGTCTTTGCTTGGCAGTGATGGGACCGTTGTCGGCAACATGACGTCGGGCGGCACGGAGAGCATTTTGATGGCGGTGAAAGCCGCGCGCGACTATAACCGCAAATTTCACCCCGAAATCAAAACGCCCGAAATGATTTTGCCCGTCACCGCGCATCCCGCGTTCGACAAAGCCGCGCATTATTTTGATGTACGCGTTGTGCGAACGCCCATCACCCAAGAATTTCGCGCCGATGTGAACGCGATGCGGCAAGCCATTACGCCCAACACGATTCTGCTCGTCGGTTCCGCGCCGCAGTACGCGCACGGCGTCGTGGATCCGATTCGCGAACTCGCGCAGCTCGCGCAAGAAAAAAATCTCTTGCTGCACGTGGATGCGTGCGTGGGCGGCATGATGCTGCCGTTCGTGCGCCAACTCGGTTACGCGATTCCCGATTTTGATTTTGCCGTGCCGGGCGTGACATCGCTTTCGGTGGACTTGCACAAGTACGGGTATGCGGCAAAAGGCGCGTCGGTCATTTTGTATCGCGCGCGCGAACTGCGCCGCGCAATGATGTTCGTGACAACGGAATGGCTCGGCGGAATCTACGCATCGCCGACCATGTTAGGCACGCGCCCCGGCGGCGCGATTGCGGCGGCGTGGGCGGTGTTGAATTATTTGGGCGCGGACGGTTATTTATATATCACCAATGTAGTTATGAAAACAGTGGAACTGTTACGCGCGGGCATCGCCCAAATCGGCGACGTAAAAATTTTGGGCGAACCCGACATGAGCGTGCTGGCGTTGGCGAGCGACACGCTCGATATTTATCAGGTGGGCGATGAATTGACCGCGCGCGGCTGGCATCTCGACCGCCAACAGTTTCCGCCGAGTTTGCATCTCACGGTGAATTACGCGCACGCGCAGAGCGCGGAATTGTTTTTGTATGATTTGCAGGACGCGGTGGCGGCGGCGAAAAAAATGTCGGCGCGGAAATTTTTTGACCGGGCGTTGGTGAACGCGGCGAACGGCGCGGCGCGCGTTTTGCCCGCCGAATGGTTGAGTAAATTCACGCGCGGCGCATCGTCGGCATTGGCAGGCGGTGCGACCGGCGGCGGACGTTCCGCCGCCATGTACGGCATGATGGGCACATTGCCGAATCGCGGCGATTTGCGCGAATTGGTTTTGGATTTGGTCGAAGGGTTTACGACGCCGCTCAAGACCTGACAGGTTTCTACACTGTACGTTTCCCATTTCGCGGCCGCGCTGCACATCTCACATCGTTTCCATAACGCGCACGTTTTGAAAACCTGTTAGGTCTGGCACTCTACGCCAACATCAAACGCACGCCCAACACAATCAACATTCCTTGAACGATTTGGCGAAAACGCAGTGGGTCAATACAGCGATTCAGCAGCAGTCCGCCAAAAATGCCCAGCGCGAGTGCGGGCAGCGCAACCAAGAAATCGTTCCACACTTGCGGGGTGACATTTCCGCTCAACGCGTGTCCCACCAACACAATCGCGCTGTTGACGAGAAAAAAACTTTGCAGGTTCGCTTTGAATTCGTCCGGACTCCAATTTTGACTTTGCCCATAAATCACGACCGGCGGACCGGATGTATTGTACGCGCCGCCCAAAATCCCTGCGATAAAACCAAAGAGCCAACCCCAGCGCGGATTCGCAAATTGCGGCAGGCGCAGTTTCAATAACGAAAACACGGCATAGCTCACCAACACGATGCCGAGCAGCCGCAAGACGATTTGCTCATCCACACCGCGTAAAAAATAAATGCCCAGCGGAATGCCGAGCAGTGAACCGAAAATCACGCGGCGAATCGCGCGCGCATTGAGCGCGGTGCGATAATACAACAGCAAAACAATCTCCAATACCAGACTGAGGAGTGCCACCAATGGGACCGCTTCTTGGATGCTGATAAAAATGGGCAAGAGCGCCATTGCGACGAGCGCCGACCCAAAGCCGCTTACGCTTTCGGTGAACGCCGCGAGCATGACAATGCCGATGAGAAAAAGGGGAAGGGTGTCCAAAGCGCGTGTTGGGGTTGAACGTCCCCGTGCATCATACCCGCGAACGGGAAAAATCAAATTTTTGTGACGGGAGAATTGTCACAGCGCTTGCAATGTTGGACACGGACAACACCGATGACACGGATTTCAATTTGTTTCTTCTGTGAAAAGCGGTGAAATCGGTGTCCTAACCCCAAATGTGTGATGTACTGTGTCAGGTCACGGCGTACGGGAGTCCTTCGCCGATGCGGTGTGGGGAATGGGCTGCATGGACCACGAGCGCGCGTCCCAATTGGGGTTGATAAATTGCCAAACAGGACACGTGCGCGTACGCGCGCGCCAATGCCGCATACATCCAGTGCGGCAGTTTGCCGTCCAGAATCAAGGTGTTGGGCGCGGCGACGTACGGCACGCGCTGCCCTTGGATGTCTGCAAGGTCCAGATAGGAAGTGGTGGGCATCATGACGAGGGCGAGCGCGTCGCCGGCGGAACGCAGGCGCAGTTGCAGCGGTTTCTGCGCGAAAGTGTCCGCCAATTGTAAAACAGGCGGCGCAATCCAACCGAGGCGCGCGTCGAATTGATAAAATGCGTGCGGGTAGGTGTGACGCGCGAGCGCGGCGTACAACCAATTCGGGCCGCGTCCGTACACCGCCAACGGTTGTCCCAACGGTAAATACTCCAGGACGCGAGGCAGCGCGTCGGGCTGCCAGTTTTGGCGTGCGTCCAATGCTGTCAGGGCGACGCCGAGGCGTTCCAATTCGATGACGAGTTCGGTGGGGGCTTGGCTCAAATAGAGCGCGCGCAATTCGACGGCGGAATAGTCAAACAGGCGCGCCAACCAATCGGTCAATTGCTCGAACGCGGGACCGGACGCGCGCTGTCCGCGTTCCAAACCGGCGAGGGTGCCGCGCAATGGACCTTGCCCGGAGGTCAAGGCATTTGCGCCGTCAAGTTCGGATTTTAGGTCGGCAATCAGCACGAGGTCGTTGGCATTGAAGCGCGCGCGCCATTCTTGACGCGATGCGTCATCGGGACAGAGCAGGATGCCGTGCGTGCATTCGCGAAAGATGGCTTCTTGCCACGGCGTCGGTTTGCCGCCGGGGTCAACGATGAGGGGCAGCGGGCGCGCGGCAATATCGCGCGTGATGTGTTGAATCCATTCGGGGGTGCCGTCGCCTTTGACGCGCAGGGTGCGCACCAGTTTGGGGTCTGCTTCGTTTGCCCAATCGCCTTCGCCGTCGGGATAGGCGCGCAGGACGTAATGCGGGGTATTGCGTAAACGCAAGGCATGTGACAAACTATACGCCAAAACCGATTTTCCGGAATGGGGCGGTCCGCCAATGACGACGGCGGGCAGAGGAAATGTTTTTGAATTCATAGAGGGCTCACGGGATGTCGAATTTCAAGAATGCTCGAATTTTGGTGACGACGATGGGCGGGCAGTCGCAGGTGGTGACGTTCGCGTTGGACTGGCTGCTCGGGCAAGGCGAAGCGATTGCGCAAGTGATTGTGCTGCATGTGGCGCCGCAGGACCCGCGCACGCACAAGGCGTTGGAACAATTGAATGCCGAATTTGCGCGCGACTATTACGCGTTCGCGGGCCGACCGGTGCGGCTGCGCGTATTGACGGTGTTGGACGGGGCAATGCCGCTGCAAGATATTCGCACGGAGGCAGACGCGGAGGCGACGTGGCAATTTGTGTTTCGGCTGTTGGCGGATTTGAAACGGCAGGGGCATGCGCTCGACCTGTGCATTGCGGGGGGGCGGCGCATGATGGGTTTGATGGCGCAAAGCGCGGCGCTGTTGTTGTTTGAACATCGCGACCGGGTATGGCATTTGTTCACGCCGGATGATTTGGTTGCGCGCGCGTATGAGGGCGCGATTCGGCACGCGGCGCCGGAAGAGGGGGTGCGTTTGATTCAAGTGCCGTTCGTGCCGTGGGGTTCGTATTTTCCCGGGCTGCGCGAAATGGCGGGCGGCACTGCGGAACGCGTGATGGAAACACAAATCCGCCAATTGGATTTGGAAGAGCGCGCGCATTGCGAACGCGTGCTGGCGGAATTGACCGAACGGCAGCGCGCGGTGCTGGAATGTTTGGCGCGCGGGCAGTCGCCGCAAGCGACGGCGGAAACGTTGAACATTTCGCTCAAGACGGTGGATTCGCACAAGACGGCGATTTTGGACGTGTGCCGCAATGAATGGCATGTGCTGCCGGAAACGCGTTTGGATTATCATTTTTTGCGCGAGAAATTTCGCAAGGTGTTTGGATAGAGCGGTAGGCAGGCAGCAGGTAGATAGGGAAACAGGTAGACAAGGCGCGATGTGTGAACAGAGCATAACACAATTCGCGGCGCGGCGCATCAGAGGGACCTCTGAAAAAAATCAAAAGAAACTCGGTTGAAATTGGTGTGGAGAAATGATAGGATGGGCAGCAATATGAGTGCGGCAGGGTGTGGGGGTTGAGCGGTGAAGGGTGACTCGTAACCAATGGGTCGTGATGAGTAATCCGTAATCGGTGAGCCGTTATCGGTGCGGGTGTGTGGAAAGAAAGGAAGAAAAAAATGGACGTGACA
>CAZXYP010000153.1:0-11833 GCA_964644955.1 uncultured Anaerolineales bacterium
AGCGGAGCGGCGCAGGTGAAGCGCAAACCGTTGAGAGTTTGAGTTTAGGCAGTTCGTTTATTCGCGCGTATAATAAATCAGTCAATCGAATCCATACCGTACCCAACAATCCATTCTCACGCAATAAGGAATTATTTATGGCGAAAAACCGCAGACCGGTCAAAGACAAAGAACAAAAACAAAAAGATACCATCGAGGTTGAAGGCACCATCACGGAAGCGCTGCCCAATGCAATGTTTCGCGTGAAACTCGATACGGGACACGAAGTGCTGGCGCACATTTCGGGCAAGATGCGTATGTATTACATTCGTATTCTGCTCGGCGACCGTGTGCGCGTGGAACTTTCCCCCTACGACCTGACGCGCGGCAGAATTACGTATCGTTTTCGTACATAGCAAATCGCGCATCGCTTATCGCGTATTGCAAAACAAAATGGGTGTTGGGCGATAAGCGATATGCCATACGCGATATGCCAAATATTCGGCATCCTGTCTGCGCCGACGATCGCTGGTATCCCCGCGACGCGGCGCAGTTGCGTTTTCTATTGGATTCGTTTTTCGCGCGCGTGCCTGCACCGGCGGACGCGGGCGAACTGGTCGCGTTGATTGCGCCGCACGCGGGGTATCAGTTTTCGGGGCAGACGGCGGCGTACGCTTACGCACATATTGCAGGCGCGTCATACGAACGCGTCATTCTCATCGGTCCGAGTCATTTTGAGGATTTTGGCGCGCAGGCGGTGAACCGCGCGGATTTTTTTGAAACGCCGTTGGGCGATGTGGCAGTGGATGCAAAACTGCTGCACACGTTGAGCGAACGCGTGGCGGTGAATGTGGTCGCGCGCGAACACGAACATTCTTTGGAAGTGCAGGTCCCGTTTCTGCAGCGTCAACTGAAAAAATTTTCGCTGCTGCCGTTGATGATGTCGCACCCGTTTTACATTTATGGCGTGCGCGTGCGGAATGAATGTGAAACGCTGGCGCACGCGCTGGCGCCGTTGTTGACGCCGGACACGCTGCTTGTTGCGAGTTCCGATTTGTCGCACCTGCACAGTTACGACGCAGTGACGTATTTTGACCAAGGATTGGAAAACATCATTGTCGAATTTAACATGGGCGCGTTGATTGATTACATGGTCAATGAAGGCGAACCGCGCGCGTGCGGCGACATGGCAATCGTGACGACGATGCTGGCGGCGCAGCTGCGCGGTGGAAATACATTGCGCGTTTTCTATCGCACCAATTCCGGCGACGTAACGGGCATCAAGGCGCCGGGACAATACACTGTCGGTTACATGGCGGCGGGAATTTTTCAAGTATAAAAAAAATCGGACGCATCTGCGTCCGATTTTTTTATGCGGAAATACGCATGCCATGCAGCCCCGCGTAATCCGCCGCGCGCGGCTCGCTCCAACCTTCCAATAATTTCTTGTCCACATCGTACACCTCAACGCCCAATGGACGACATATTTCAATTGGGTCAACGGCGTTTGGTCCCCAAATCGGCAGAGACATGTCGCCATGCGGACACGCCGACAATGCGCAGAGCAAATCAATTTCCGCGAAAAATTCAAAATAGTCGCCGCGCTTCGCCGGACACGGTTTGCAATAGTACAGTTCGCGTTCCTTGGTCAGTCCGGTCACCTGAAACACATTCAACACATCATGCACATCCAATTCATTCAAACGATATGGCGCAATCGCGCGCGTTAAATTGGAATGACAGCAGCAATCGAGTTCCTTGCCCGTCAATAGTTTATGCACATACGGGTCGCAGCGCGTGCCCAACAAATCGTGACAGCCCGCGCCGTCCGCATCGAAACCATAGTTGATACTATCGCCCGTTATTGTCGCCATCGGGCGCAAGTACGGCAAGGTTGACCAGAAGCGGTCAAACACACGCATGTGCGCGCCAACCAACTGCCGCGTGCGCGCTGCCCAAAAGCGCTCGCGCGGATCGTGCAAATTCCACAAATTCAAATCGCCGACCTGCGCGCCTTCGACGGCGACGATGCGGCACACTTGCCCCGCGCGCAACTCCCACGCTCTGCCGGTGCGGCGCGGGATAACGAATTCCTTGACGCGCACGCGCGCTGTCGTTTCGTCCGCAAGGCGTTGATAAAAATCTTTATCCACCGCGAGAAATGCGGCAGATTTGGCTTCGTAAAGTGGTGTCGGCATAATCATTCTTGCTCATGCCACGCGCGCAAGAGTTCTTGTTCGCGTTCCGGCGACAGACCCAATTTGCAAACGCCGTCGGCGGCATCCCAAAGCAATGTATCGCGAATGGTTTCGGCGATGGGGCGAAAGTGCAGCCCTGCCGCAATGGCTTGATGATTGTTGAAACTGAAAATGCCCGCGTCTTGTTTGAACGCAAACATGGGCAATGCGCTCTCGTCCAAATTCTGCGCGCGTAAAAATTCTTCGTTGACCCAGACAAATTCTGTATCCGTTCCCGTCAACGCGCGCGTTTGCTCAAAACATTCGCCCCACGTTAACGGCGCGCGCAAACCGTTTGTATTGTAAATACCCGTCGCATGGCGCTCGGTCATGTCCACGACGAACGCGGCAAGGTCACGCGCATCAATGAATTGCAGCGGCGCGTCGGGATTGCCGGGCGCGAGCATTTCGCCGCCGCGTGTAATACGGCGCCACCAAGACGTCATGCGGTCGGTCTGGTCGTGCGTGCCGACGATATAACCGGGACGCAAAATCAACGCGCCTTCGGGAAATGCGCGCTGCACCGCCTGTTCGCACAATCCTTTTAATCCGCCGTACGTTTCCCCGTCAATCACTTCCGTCTGCGGGTCTTGCAGCTGCGCGAGCGGCGCGTGTTCGTTTTGATTGGACTGTGAAAAATTCGCATAGACGGAAAGCGTCGAAATGAACACATACCGCGCGACGGACTCGCGCAAACACTCTGCGGTCGCGTTCACGACACGCGGCAAATAGCCGTTCACGTCAATCACGGCGTCCCATTGGCGCGCGCCGTCCGCAAACAATGCGTCGAGTCCGCCATCGCGATTGCTGGAAATCAAAGAGTCACGATTTCCATGAATTTTTTCTGCGTCGGGAAATAGGTGCGGATTGGAATGACCGCGATTGAACAACGTCACGCGATGCCCGCGCAGCAAGGCGCGCGCGGTGATATGACGTCCGACAAATTTCGTGCCGCCGAGAATGAGGAGGTTCATTGGCGCTTTTCCTTTTTACGCGCGCGGTATTTTGTTTTCGTTTCCAACAGTGCGAGTTGTTTAATCGGCAGGTGTTCAACTTGATAGTTTGTCAAAAAGAGCTCTTTGCCAACGGGCGCGAAATCGCGCTTGTAGTTGTTCATCCCGTACTGCAATTCCCAAGTGAATTGATGCGTAAATGAAAAATTGTCGCGTATTTCTTTGGAATTATCATAGGTGATGAGCCATTGATGTTGACAGCGGCGCATCTCGCGCGCGAACGATTGATGGTCGAACGTCAAATGCAGTGTTCCATTCGCACCATACAAGCGCGATTTGGTCGCGGTCAAATACGGCGGGTCAAGAAAAATGAAAACATCGTTGCCCGGTGCGCGAATAACGTCGGTATAGTCACAATTGGTGATTTTTACATCGTATAGAACGTTTCCCAATTTGGCGAGACGCGCAATGGAGGAATCAGTGAAGCGTCCATGAAACGCGCCTTCGGAATAACCGCCGGAATCTACCGTTCCCGAAAACGAAATTCGATTCAAAACGAAAAAGCGCGCGGCGCGTTCTAGATCGGATATGGAAGTGTGCAGCTGCGAGCGCAGCGATTCGAACAAAACGCGTCCGTCGGGATTCTCCTCTTTGATTATGCGTACACGCGCCGCCAAGTGTGCAGCGTCGCGCTGCGTTTCTTTCCAAAAGCAAAACAAATCGAAATTCAGATCGTTGATCCACATTGGCATATGTGGAAACTTTTGGCGCAGATAAACAAAGACGGAGCCGCCGCCGACAAACGGTTCGCAGTACTCGTCAAAGTGTGAGGGCAAGTAACGCGCAATTTGTGAAATCGCGCGCGATTTGCCGCCGGGATAGCGGAGGGGACTGGTCACAGGCGACATTTCAACGATTTCCTTGAATCTCGATTTCCAAGTTTTTGTTGTGCTCTGCTTCTGAATTTAGTTTGGCTAAAATGTCGCGGTGTTGATTTTTGCAGTGAGGTTCATTTGCATCAATGAAATTACGCATTTGCCGCTCAGCGCATGGCAGCCGAAGCGAGCCGCGCACCGTAGCCCCCGTTAGTTTTAACCGAGCTCCAAAGGCGATTCGAATATCATCAAGCATTAACGAATCGAGATTCGAAAAGAGAATCAATTTGAATAAGCCGTCTCTAATATCCGAAAGAGAGGGCAAGAAACCACTCGTTGAGTTTTTTGATTCTTGGATGATATATGTGTCATCTTCACGCACAATCTCGTCTGCGGTCAAATAGTACAGGCCGCCCAAATAATTTGCGATCTCAAGTGTTGCCTTACTGCCATCAATGAGATATTCAAATCCGTGTGTGGTGCGCGTCTCTCGAAGCGATGCGCCTTTTGAGCCGCGCAAAGAAATGTCTTTGAAGAGAGCAAAGTCTTGCATTAGCTTGGACAAATAAGCCATCTGCGAGGTACGTTCATGAACGCGGACATGAGTGCGCTGCGAAATCGCTGCATAGCTGTCCAATGCGGCTTGATAGGTTGTGACAAAACGTTCTTCGAGTAAAGTACGATTCCAATGCAATGCACTTTGCTTGTAATGGCTCAGTTCGCTCAATTGTGTTCCAATGGATGCGATATCAAGCATTTGTCCTGTCAATTTGTTTCGATGACGCTGTAATATGCTCATGTTTTTCCGTGCGTCTGCATAGTATCCCAAGACAACATAGACATTGAGTAAGTTCATCCATGAGATTGTCGAGAACTGAATTCGGTCCAGGTCTCCATCCAGCCCTTCGTCCTTGAGGACGGGAATTACTGTAAATCGCATCGGAACATTGTAGATATTGTACAAACGTTCGAATGGATAAGTGCGCGTCCGTTTTGGCGAAACCCATTTTGAATAACCAAACTCTCCGGTCTGAAACCTGATTCGCCCCGAGGGCGCGGCAGAATTAATATCAAATGTTTCAAAATCATATTGGGTGAGCGGCGCGTCAAGAAAGCGCGGTACTTGACGTCCTTGATATAACCCTTGAAGTGAAAGGTTTCAGACATGGGTGTGATTCGGATACGCATTGTTCGGACCGATGCCCTTGGTCCTAATCTATTGGGAAGACGATATTTGAAATTATTGCCATCATAATGCAAAAACGCAAAATCATAAACCTACCCCAAAAAATTTTTCGTTGCCCTTGCATTTTCCTTTCACCCGTGTAAAATGGCGCGGGCGGAACGATGGCATACTTGTCGGAATTGATGGGGCGCGCGGTGCGGGACCATCGCGGCAATACGTTAGGGCGGTTGAACGATTTGCTCATTTTGCCGGACGAGAAATCGGAATATCCGCGCGTCGTCGCTTTGGCGCTGGGCAGCGAAGAAGCGCCGAAATTGTTTGCGTGGCTCGGCACCGAAGATTTGGCGGGCAGCACGATCGTTTTGCAGACGCAGCCGCAAACGTATGAGGAGACGGGCGGCGAAATTTTTCTTTCACGTGATGTGCTGGACCAGCAGGTGATTGACATCGAAGACCACCGCATGGTGCGCGTGAATGATTTGGAACTCGGACGCATCGGCAGTGATTATCGCTTGATTAATGTGGACATTGGCGGACGCGGTCTGCTGCGGCGGCTCGGCGTGGAGGATGTGGTCGAACGGGTGGCTGAACGGCTCAAGCGCCAACTGCCCAACAACTCGGTGTCGTGGTCGGACCTTTCGTTTTTGCCCGACAAAGGCGTGCGCGTCAATGTGCCGCGTCAGAGCTTGAAGGAATTGCATCCCGCCGACATTGCCGAGATTTTGGAGGATGTCGGTCCGCGTATGGCGGGTGAATTGATTCGCGATTTGGGCGATGAAAAAATCGCGGATACCTTGATGGAATTGGAAACGGATTTTCAAGCCGAAGTGTTGGAATCGTTCCCCGAAGAACGCGCGGCGGACATTGTCGAAGAGATGGAACCGGACGAAGCCGCCGATTTGCTGAACGAATTAGACCCGGAAAAACGGCAAGCGGTTTTGAATTTGATGGAGCAGGAAGAACGCGAAGACGTGCAAGAGTTGTTGGGACATCAAAAAGATACCGCCGGCGGGCTAATGACAAACAGCTATGTCTGCGTGCCGCCGGGGATTACAGTGGGCGAGGCGCTCGAGCGTTTGCGCAATGACCCGGAGTCACGCGATGCGGAAACGATTTATTATGTGTATGTATTGGACCCGGACGAGACGCTGCTCGGGGTATGCTCGTTGAGTGATATGGTCTTGGCGCAGCCCGAGACGCCAATTGAACAAATCATGCATCAAGACCCGGTGTATGTGGAATTGGATACGCCGCGCGATGAGGTGTTGGAAGAAATTTCAAAATACAATTTGCTGGCTGTGCCGGTGGTGAATCAAGACAACCAACTGCAAGGCATTGTCACGGCGGACGATGCTTTGGAAATGATTTTACCGCAAGAATGGAAAGTGAAACTCCCGCGTCTATTCCGTTAGGTCCGCACAAAGGCAAAACATTGCGCTTTGCTTCGAATCCTCCCAAAGCAAGCGCGCGCGGGAATGTTTTGCGTGTGGGCGAAACCTCGTATGTCGCTGCGAAATCGCTTCGAACAGTTTGTTTCGCGACGCGCCGCGTCCCGCTCGGGATACGGCAAGCGCCGCCTCTTCGCGCGCGCCTCCCTTTTGGCGTTTCTCGCCATCCTCGGTCCCGGTCTCGTCTCTGCTATTGCGGGCGATGACGCCGGCGGCATCGGCACGTACTCGGTTGTCGGCGCCAAGTACGGTTATGAGCTCCTCTGGACGCTGGTCATTATTGTTATCGGTTTGGCGGTTGTGCAGGAAATGACCGCCCGCTTGACGGTTTTTACCGGCAAGGGTCTGGCGGACTTGATTCGCGAAGTCTTTGGCGTGCGTATCACCGCGTTCGCCATGTTGACGTTGTTTGTCGCGAACGGCGCCGTCACCATCAGTGAATTTGTCGGCATTGCGGCGGCGAGTGAATTGTTTGGCGTTTCGCGTTATCTCACGGTGCCGATTGCGGCGGTTGGGGTGTGGTATTTGGTCGCGCGCGGCAATTATCGCCGCGCGGAAAAAGTTTTTTTGGCATTGTCGGGCGTTTTTATCGTTTACGTCATTTCGGTGTTTGTCGTCAAGCCCGATTGGGCAGAGGTGATACGCGGCACGTTGATTCCTTCGATTCCGCCGGAACGCGAAGCGATTCTGCTGGTCATTGCCATTATCGGTACCACCATCAGTCCGTACATGCAGTTTACACTTTCGGCGACGACGCTCGACAAGGGCACGAAACCGGAAGAATATGGTTTTGTCTTTTGGGAAACGTTGTTGGGGGTGATTCTCAGCGGCGCGTTCGCATATTTTATCGTCGTGGCGACGGGTGCAACCCTGCATGTCAACGGAATTACGTCCATCGAATCGGCGGAACAAGCCGCGCAGGCGCTGACGCCGATTGTGGGACCATTCGCCGAAACTTTGTTTGGCATCGGCTTGTTGGGCGCGTCATTGCTTGCGGCTTCCATCTTGCCGCTTTCGACCACGTATGCCATTTGCGAAGCGTTCGGTTGGGAACGCGGTGTAAATCAAGAATGGGAAGACGCGCGTATTTTCTACGCCATATACACGGCGCTGATTGTGGTCGGCGCGTTGGTGGCGTTAATTCCGGGACTGCCGCTGTTTGAAATTTTTGTGTATGTGTATTTGCTGAATGGTATTTTGCTGCCCGTGCTGTTGGTGTTGATGCTCAAGCTGGCAAACAACAAACGCTTGATGGGCGCGCATGTGAATTCGTTGGTGGTGAATTTGATGGGGTGGGGCTTGACGATTGTGCTGGTGGTGTTGACGGCGATATTAATCGTGACGACGCTCTTGCCGTTTTGACGTTGGAAGGTTTAGCGTGCATTCGGGTCGTCCGGCGGCAGCTGCGGACGGCGCAGTTGTTTGAAGAATCCCTTGTGCTTTTTTTCCACCCACAAGCGCCCGCGATAATCAAACACAAATTTCGGCGAACCTTTGTCAGGCAATACCAGCGGTCCGTCCGGCATTTCATCCTCAGACGTTTCTCCGGCGTCGGAATCTTCCGTCACTGCAACGCTTACGGGTTCGGGTATAATAGTTTCGTTGGCTGCCGCCGCTTCGATGGTCGGGAGGGGCGCAGTCGCCGTATCCATCACCACTGCTGCAATACTTTGCTCCGCGACAGCGGGCGCAAGGAACGGTTCCGCTTCGAGGACCGGCGCGTTTTCGATTGCGGATGCAATTTCGTCACTGCGCGCAGGGGGGGGGGCAGTGGGTGTCGGGAACGTCTCTTGCGTCGCGGCGGCTGTAACTGCAACCGGCGCTGCGGTGTTTGGCAATGGTTCTGCGGTCGTTTGATTTTGTGATACAGTGGTCGCGCTGATTGGGTGTTCTTGCCGTGCGGTGGTATCCGGAGGCGGCGCAATGTCGGACGCGGGCGCGGCTGCTTGTGTTGCGGGCGCGTCGGATGGCTCGATGTCTTGAAGCGAATACAAGATGAGGATGAGATAGAGCCCCAAGGGCGCGGCGACCAAAACAAGAAATTCCGTATTCACGCGCGTTATTATAAAGATAAAAAAGGAAATCAAAAAATTGATTGCGGATTTTCACATCGGACATTTTACCGATTTGGAAAACATCACGGGCTGCACGGTCGTGTTGGCGCCGCCGCATGGCGCGGTGGGCGGGGTGGACGTGCGCGGTTCCGCGCCGGGGACGCGCGAAACGGAATTGCTTGGCACGGGGCGTTTGATTGAACGCGTGCATGCAGTGATTTTGTCCGGCGGCAGCGCATTCGGGCTTGACGCGGCGGCGGGTGTGGTGGAATATCTTGAAGCGCGTGAGATTGGTTATGACGTGGGGATTGCGCGGATTCCGATTGTTTCGGCGGCGGTTTTGTTTGATTTAGCGATCGGGAATCCGAATGTGCGACCCACTGCGGCGGATGGGCGTTCTGCCTGTGAGCGCGCGCGTAATGATTGGATTGACGAAGGCAGCGTGGGCGCTGGCACGGGCGCGTCGGTTGGCAAGTTGTTGGACATGGAACGCGCGACCAAAGGCGGCATCGGCTACAGTGAACGCGTCCTGCAAAATGGCATCACGATTGCGGCATTGATGGCGGTCAATGCGTTGGGCGATGTCGTTGACCCGTCGAATGGACAAATTGTCGGCGGGGCGCGCAACGCGGACGGCGGTTGGGCAGACAGCGGGACATTGCTTTTTGCGGATGACCGCGTGCGCGATTTTTTATTGCAGAATACGACGATTGGCGTCGTGTTGACGGATGCGCTGTTGTCGGTGGAACAAGCCAACCGCATGGCGAGCATGGCACATGACGGCATCGCGCGCGCGACGCGCCCTTCGCATACGCCGTTTGACGGGGATGTGTTGTTTGTGATGGCATCCGGCACGCGCGGCAGAGGCGACATGACGACATTGGGACACGCGGCGGCGGAATGTGTTGCCGAAGCGATTGTGCGCGGCGTGAAAATGGCGCAGAGTTTGGGCGGCGTCAAGGCGTGGAATGAAACATGAGCCATTTGTTGGTGTTTGACATTGGGAACGCGCACATCAATTTAGGCGTCTTTGAGTCGCAAACACTGCGCGTGTCATGGCGTATCTCGACGCGCGTGGAAGGTACGCCCGACGAATATGCGGTCTTGTTGAATACGCTGCTGCATCAAACAAACGGCGCGTTTTCGTTTACGGGCGGCGTGTTGGCGTCGTCGGTGCCGCCGATGATTCCGACGTTTACGGAATTGTGTCGCGCGCAATTTGGTTGGACGCCGCTGGTGGTGGGGCCCGGCGTCAAGACCGGTATCAAAATCCGCACGGACAATCCGCGCGAAGTGGGCGCGGACCGCGTGGCGAACGCGTTGGCGGCAAAAAAATTGCACGGCGCGCCCGCGATTGTGATTGATTTTTCGCCGATTACGATTTTCGACGCGGTGAACGCGCAAGGCGAATATATCGGTTCTGCGATCGCGCCCGGTTTGAATGTGAGCGCGGAAGGACTGTTTCGTTCCGCCGCGCAATTGCTGCGCGTGGAACTCGCGCCGCCGGACCCGCCCGATGTGATTGGAAAAAATACCATCAACGCGGTGCGTTCGGGTTTGATTTACGGTTACGTCAGTATGATTGAAGGCATGATTGCGCGTTTCAAAAAAGAATTGGGCGCGCACGCGCGCGTGATTGCGACGGGCGAACAAATTTCGCTCGTGATGCACGAATCGCGTTTGGTGGATGTGATGGATGAACAACTCACCTTGCGCGGACTGCAATTGATTTACGAACTGAATCGGCACGGCAACAAACAAGGAGGTTGAATGTTTCGCGCAAAAATTATTCTCGCACTCGGATTGCTGTTGATGGCGGCAGGATTCACTGCTTATACGTCCACCGCGCGCGCGGCACAGACGATTTCACTACCGGAGCAAATTCAAACCGGGAGTGTGAATGTGCCGTCCACGCAATCGTGCGGCACGCCGACGATTCAATACGCGTACGCAAATCCGGCGACGATTTATCCGGGGCAGGTGACGACGTTGTATTGGGGCAGTGTGTTGGGCGCGCAAGCCGCGTACTTGCAGTATCCGAACGGCAATCGGCAGGGCATCGGCACGCCCGGCTCGCAGCAAGTCAATCCCACCCAAACGACGACGTACTATATTATCGGCGTTTGCGGCAGTAATGAAGCGCAGTGGCCCATTACTGTGATCGTCCAGGGCGGACCCACTTGCAGCGGCACACCGCAGTTGAATGGTTTTACGGCGAGCCCGTCAAGCATTGCGCCGGGGCAAGGTTCCACTTTGTCGTGGGGACCGGTCAACAATGCCGACTATGTGCAGTTGAGTTCGCAGACCAATGGCGGTAGTGGTGTGCCGGCGCCGGGGAGCATGGTCGTCTATCCCAATCAAACGACAACCTATTACTTGACCGCGTGGTGTCAAGGCAATTCCGCGCAAGCGCAAGTGACCATCACGGTCAATAATGCGCCGCCGCCCACGCCGCCGCCGCCGACAAACGCGAACCAAATCACCGAACTCACCGTCGAAAAGGTGGGCTCGAAGCAATTCAAACTCACCATCAAGTATTTTTGGAACGGTGAGGATTCTCCCGCCAGTATTCAATCTACCGGCTCGAACGCGAACGGTCAGGTGGTCACGGACCGTCCGACAACCGGTATTCTCGCGGGTTATTACAAATATGTTTTGCAGACGCTAAACAATATCGGCGCGAACGGCGCGGTGACGTCGGTGACTTCTTGCATGGTCGGCAATTCGGGAACGGATTTGGTGTGCAAGACCGTGCCGGTGCAATGAAGAATCAAGATGGTCGGGGAGATGTTCTCGACCATCTTTTTTAAAGGATGAAAAAAATTGGACAAGTAAAATGGATTGCGTTATGATTTGGGGCGACCCAGTCGTGTATTGGTGATGCGGCGTTGATGCCTCCTAAAATCATTTGCCTGTGCAGAGGAGCAGAGCGATGTTTCGGACCATTCTTGATTCCGCTAAACTACGCGCAGCAGTTATGTTTGCTGTCGCGTTTTTCTTTTTTGTATTGCCGCCGCGTCCTGCGTTCGCGGCGTTGGGCTGGGTGGGTAACATGTACCCGCGCCCCGGTAACGGCTCTCCCGTTTATATTACGGAAGGCG
>CAZXYP010000154.1:0-6803 GCA_964644955.1 uncultured Anaerolineales bacterium
AAACAACTGATTCAAAAGTGGTGTTCCTGACCACGATTAGATGTGGTGCTACCTGTTGCCCGTCTGAAAAACAATATCGGGATTCAAGGCGCGCGCGGTTGCAATCATTTGCGGCGACAAATCAACGCCAATGACCTTGACGCCGCAGTCGCGCAAATAACGCGCAATCTGTCCCGGACCGCAGCCCATATCCACCGCCATGCCCAACGGTTTCACCATTTCGGCAAAACGGTCGAGCTGCGCGCGGTCAAAGGGTTTGCCCTCGAGTTCGTGGTAAATGTGTGCGGCGTATTCGCGCGCAATCCGGTCGTAACTGTCGCGCGTCGTGTCCAGAAAATCGTTCATGGGTTGGGATTCGCGGAAATGATTTTGGCTTGCCAAATCGCATCCACGATAGTTCGCTTGGCGTTTTGCCAACCGCCCATGTCCGCCACACGAAACGGTTTTTCAATCGGCGTGAACGCGTCGCCGTTCAGCGCATCGTCCACACTGCGGAAACCGTATTGCATAAAAATTTTTTGCGCTTGCGCGCTCCATAAAAATTCGACAAACGCATCCACCGCCGCGCGATCTGCGGGCGCAATGTTGCGGTCAATGACGACGACCGTGTGTTCGCTTTCAATCGTGCTGCGCGGGTACACCAATTCGTCATGAAATTTATCGCGCGTTCGGTCGTATAACGTCTCTTGTTCGTACGTCACGAGCGCGTCGCCGAAACCGTTTTCAAATTGCGTGCGCGCGCCGCGCGCCGAAGACGCTTGCGCGACCACATTTTTCCAAATCCCCGCCAATTGTTTTTCCGCGTCCGCGTCGCTCAACCCCAATTGCTGCGCGCTGCCGTATTCCGCGAGAATTCCCCACATCGCGCCGCCGGAGGTGCGCGGGTCGGCGTGGACGACGCCAATCCCCGGGCGCATTAAATCGGCATAGTCGCGGATATTTTTTGGATTGCCCTTGCGCGCCAAAATGACAAAGGGCGTGAGATTGACCGTGCCATTGTGCGGGAGGTTGCGCCAGGTGGCAGAAGGCAGAACGCTGGCATCCACCAAACGCTGCGCGTCGAGTTCCGTCGAGAGAATGCCCACCTGCGCGGGCACGCCGAGAATGATTTGATTGGTAATGGTGCCGGAACCGGCAAACGATGCAATGAATTCGACATCTTCGCCGGTGCGCGCTTGCCATTCTTGTTGAAACGCGGGAAAAATGCCCTTGTTCATTACGTCGCCGAGAATGCTGAAACCATAAACGACGATGGTGCGCGGGCGCGCTTGTACATTCCAGGGCAGCCACGGCTCGATCGCGTAAAACACCAGCGCGCCGACAATCAACACGATGACGGCGCGACCGAGAATGCGGCTCCAATTGAATTGTGAAAAGCGTTCGTTCACTAAAACTCCGCCGCAAGTATAACAAAAACCTCGCAGGTCTCAAATCACTGCGAGGTTTGTATTTTCGTTCAGGCGTTCGCTTTTGCTTCGCCGCTTTCGTTTGACGGTTCAGCGTTGGGTGGTTCTGTCGCGTCCGGCAAGTCCGGCGCGCGCGGTTCCGTTTGCGGCGCGTCCGCGAGCGCAACATCTGTCGCCACTGCCGCATCGCGCGCTTGCGCTTCACGCGCTTTGGCTTCCCACGCGGCGACATCTACGGCGGTCGGTGTAAAGGTTTCCGGCGCGGCGGGTGAGTTTGGCGCTGCGGCGACAGTCGCCAATGCCATTCCCGGCACGGGTGGATATGAGCGCGTGCCAAAGCGTGTCATGACGACTGCGCCCAAGCCCAACAATCCGACAATGCACGATACGAGCCAGCCGAAAACGGGAATTTGCCCGATGAGCATCAAGAGGACAACGCCGAGCATGACCGCCAACACGGGCAAGATATTGGTCATTTTGAACGCGCCCAAAATCTTTTCGCCGGCAAGCAAGCCGATGGCAATGCCGCCAAAAATCCATGCCGCCCACGCCACGAGCCCGAGCACAAAGGCGACAGGAATTCCAATGATGGTAATCACTAACAAGATTCCCAGAATCGGCAAAACAATCAGCGTCAAACAGCCGACGCCCGCCGTGTTCAACGGTTTGTTTTGCACGGCGTCGCTGACGCGGCGTGTCGCATTCGGCGCAAAAATGACAACGAGCGCGCCGAGCGCGGCGAATGCGAGCGCGGTCACGATGCCGCCGAGGACGTCAAAACCAAAAGTAAACATGCGCGCGGCGGGATTGAGTGGGGTGGGTGGCGTTGGCGGAATGGGTGGTGTGAGCACGCCACTATTCGGATTGCCGCGCACGACCGCGCCGGGCGCGCTGGAATAATTGCCGCCCATCGAGGCGACCTGTCCGCTGACCACAGCCGTTTCGGTCAATCTGACGTTGCCGCCGAATGTGGCAATGCTGCCGTTCACCGTGCCGGCGACATTCAAGTTGCCGCCAAAATCGGCGATGCTGCCGTACACGGTCGCGCCTTGCTGCACATCCACATTGCAGCCCAACGCCAAAATGTTGCCGACGGATTGTCCGGCGCCGACGGTCAAATTATCGCCTGCGCAAAACCGGTCGCCGGATTGCTGCGATGCCGCCATTGCGGGCTGCGCGCCGAGAAAAATCAGAGCGGTCAAAAAAAGGAATGTAAATACAAATATCGTGAGCCGGGATTGCTGTACCATATTCATGCTCCAACCTCAATGATGTTCTACATCCGCATGGAAACCACCGCTGGCGCGCACCCAGAGCAGCGTCAAAAGCAGCGCACCGAGGGCAAATACCAGAAGCGGTCCTTGCCCGATCCAGTGCAAGAGTGCAACGACAAAAATCAGCAGCAGCGGGATCAGAACCAGAGAACCGGCAACGAGGGTCACCCCGAATTGAAAGAGCGCGCCCGAGTTCAGCGCGAACCAGCCCAACGCGGCAAGCAACCCTAAAAAAATCATGCCGAGTGTGAGATACCACTGCCTGCGCGTGCGTGTACGTTCGTATGCCTCGATGCGCAGGAGCACGCGGGCGGGAAAACCTTCGTCAGGGATTGCCATGCCGGTGCGTTTGAGCAGAGAATCAAACTCAAGCAAACCGTCCGCGACAATGCGCAGCGCGGGAGAGTCCTGCATGGCTTGGGCCACGATTGCCTGCTCGTCGGCTGCCAGCGGTTCGTCCAGCGATTTGGCAATGAGTTCAATGACGGTTTCGGTGTTGGAGAGCTTATCCTGCATGACTTGGCTCCAGACGGGTTTGCCCGGACGGCGCGGCGCGTAATTGTTTGCCGAGCATTTGGCGGGCGCGGAATAGTTTGACCTTGACAGTGCCGACATTATCGCCGGTGATGCTGCTGATTTCTTCCAAAGACATATCGTTCCAGTATTTCAAAACCAGCACCATGCGATACTGCGGCGCCAGTTTTTGCAACGCACGTTGTACTTCTTGCTCGCGTTCTTTGGTCAGGGCGCTGGCTTCGGGCGAAGGCAAATCCGAAATGAGCGACGGCGCCGATTCATCCCAGCGCGGGTCGTCGAACGATAACCACTGGAATTTACGGCGGCGGAGTCGGTCAATGCAATAATGCGCGGCGACGGAGAGCAGCCAGGTGCCAAAGCTTTGCCCCGGGTCATACGTCTTGAGCTGTGCATACGCGCGCAAGAACGTTTCTTGCGCAGCATCTTCCGCATCATTGCGATTGCCCAACATGCGATACGCGAGGTTATACACCGGCGTTTGGAACTCTGCCACGATTTGCGTAAACGCGGCTTTGTCGCCGCGTTGCGCGGCGGCGATAATTTGAGGTTCCATGCGGGTTAATTCTGCCATGTTATACGTTTCGACCGCGACACAAGTTACAACCGAATTGGGAGGTTGAACGTTCAAACGTTCAAACGTTTCAACGCGTTGCCTGTCACCGCCGGATGATTGGTCAATAAAACCGGCGCGCCGATGCGGCGATAAAATTTCAAGCGCGGTTCGGGTGACGGGTCGAGCGGGCAGGTGATTTTGCCGCGCCGCCGCGCCCAGTCAAAATAAAACGGATTGAGGTAAAGCAGCGGAAAAAACGGACCCATCATTTCGGTATCATACAACGGGAACGGGTTTTTCAGCGTAATGATGCCGATAGGAATTTGCGGCGCAACGCGTTTGCACGTCTTGACGCGCGCCGCATTGAACGAAAGCAAGACGGCGCGCGCGAACGCGTTGTGGTCTTGCAGTACGTGTACCAGTTTTTCCGCATCGCGTGGTTGAATAAAACGGTCGTCCTTGAGCTCCAATGCCAGCGGCACATCCGCCGCCCGTGTGGATTCCAAAAATTCCGCGAGCGTGGGAATTTCTTCCGAACCTAACTTTTGTTTCGATTCAAAGGAACGTTCCGCGCGAAATTTCTTGATTTCCGCCAGCGTCATTTGCGCGACGATTCCCGCGCTGTTCGTCGTGCGGTCCAACGTCGGGTCGTGCATCAAAATAATTTCGTCGTCGCGCGTGAAACGAATATCGGTCTCCAACACGTGCGCGCCTTGCGCGAGCGCGCGTTCAAATGCGGCGAGCGTATTTTCGGGCAGTTCGTCGGAGGAACCGCGATGTGCCATAAGCAGCGGCGCGGCGTCGCGCGGGCGCGTGAGAACGGATTGCCAGGTGAGGGACATTGCGAAAAGAATGGAGATTAGAGACTGGAGACTGGAGACCGGAGAAAATTATTCCGCGTTGCAAGTCTCCAGTCTCCGGTCTTGTTTTACGCTGTCGCCGTCGCGCCCACTTCGTCGAGGTGCGCGGTTTCGGCTTCTTGAACTGCGCGCGGCACATTGACCGTGAGCAAAATGACAAGCCCGACGACAAACAAGACGATGAGTGACAAAATCCCGTAGCGCAGACTGCCAAAGATTTGATTGGCGAGTCCGAAAATAAGCGGACCCAAAAACGAGGTCGCGCGGTCGCTCACTTCATAAAAAGAAAAGAATTCGGCTTCGCGTCCTTTCGGAATCATTTGCGCGAACAGGGAACGCGACAATGCCTGACTGCCGCCAAGCACCAACGCAATGACCGCGCCCAAGACCCAGAATTGGAGCTGTGTGGTGAGCGCGGCAAAGGCATAAATGACGACGAGCGACCAAACGACCAAACTCAGCACAATCGCGCCTTTGGCGCCCAATACGCGCGCCAGAAACGGAAAGAGAAAAAACGCGCCGAGAAACGCGACGGCTTGAATCATGAGAATGACCAAAATCAATTGTTGGTCGTCCATGCCCAACTCGATGCTCGCAAACACTGCTGCGACGACAATGACGGTTTGAATGCCGTCGTTGTAAATCAAAAACGCGATGAGATAGCGCACCGTTTCGGGAAATTTGCGGATTTGGCGAAAGGTATTGGCTAACTGCTTGAACCCGACGGTCAAGTACGATTCGCTTGCGGGCAATTGACGAATGGCGTGACGCGGTTTCAATGTGCGGAACGTAATGAGCGAAAAACCCAGCCACCACAAACCCGCGCTGGCAAGACTGATGCGCGCCGCCATTGCGCTGTCGAGTCCGATGCGTTCGCGAAACGTAAACAGGATTAAATTCAGCAAAAGCAGCAGCCCGCCGCCCGCGTAGCCCAATGCAAACCCGCGCGACGAAACCTTGTCGCGTTGGTCGGGGCTGGCAATGTCGGGCAAGTACGCATTGTAAAAGACAATGCTCGCGCCAAAGGACAGATTGGCGAGAATAAAAAGCAATCCGCCCAGCCAGTGCAAGCCGGGCGTGATAAAAAACATGAGGAGCGTCGAGACTGCACCAATGGTGCTAAACGTCATCAACATCCGTTTGCGTAAATGGGAAAAGTCGGCGATGGCTCCGAGAATCGGCAGCAGCAACACTTGAAGCAAAATCGAGATCGAAACACAGTACGTGAAAAAGGAATCGAACTTGATGGGCACGCCAAAGAGATACACCATGCCGCTCGCGTCGGCGGCGGCTTTGGTGATATTGCTCAAATACGGACCCAAAAAGACAGTGACGACGGTGGTCGAAAACGCCGAGTTCGCCCAGTCATACATTGTCCAGCCAAAAATTTCGCGACGGTCGTTCATGACGGCTCCTTTGCTTGGGGGGAAATAATTGCTGCGCACGATTATACAAACGCGTGCGGTGTAACGCAATGGGGGGAGAACGGAATTTTTGATTTTTGATTTCGGATTGTGGATTGGCGATGCGCGATTTGCGATATGCGATTCGCGATACGCGATTCGCGATACGCGATTTGCGATTTGCGATACGCGATACGCGACAAGCGATACAATTTGCAAAACGCGCTTGCGCGCGGCGAGTGAATACGCGATAATGTTGCCACTCGATTTGCCCACAAGGAGGCACGTATGCAATGGGATAGTCGTTTGGACAATTTGGGCGTGAATCTGAAAACCCTTGCCAACAGCAAGTGGATGGCAACCGCCGCGCAGTATCAGGATGACCAGGAAGCGCAAGGACAGCATCATGTTTGGTTCACCGTGTTGGACGAACAAAACAAACCGCTGCCGAATGTGCGCGTCTTTGTGGATTGGGTGGGACGCGACAAGGACGACCCGCCGACACAGCGATTGACGGACGCGAACGGGAAAGCGAATGTGGACATTTACGCGAATCTCGACCCCGCGAAAAAGAACGGTCCGTATTTCGCGTATGTGGAAGGACAAGACAAGAGCGATGTGGTCGCGGGCATGGGCTTGCCCTTGAAACATCACGTCAATTTTTTGTTGACGTTCGCGCCGCGTCCCGCCACTCCGCCCCCCCCCCCCCCGCCGACGGTCGTGGCGACCGCGATTTTTGAAAAATCCAAAACGGTGGCATTGATTCCGGG
>CAZXYP010000154.1:6813-11745 GCA_964644955.1 uncultured Anaerolineales bacterium
CGTGGATGCCGGTCAATAACGGTGCGGCGTTGTGGAATTTTGCCAAAGCGAATGGTTTGCAAGACCAACAGACCGACGAAATGACCGTCACCATCAACGGCGAAGAATATCTGCTTCAAGTTTTCAATCTCGGCATCGTATATGCCAAGGTCGGCGATTGGGGCAATATCAAGGTGATTCGGAAATAAAAATTTCACCGTTGCAAGAAGCAGACTGCATCGAATGGAAATAACAACAGCGTGAGCATGTGCTTGCGCTGTTTTTTTGTTGCGCCGCGCGAGCAATGTAACCAAAAATCAAGAACCTTAAAGTTTTGTTGTGTATCGGAAATTGTATCGGTTTTTTCGCTCGAAAGTGTGATATATTCCCGCAATTGCAAAATCCTGTTGCGTGTTTGCGCGCGACGGGCGCAGTCAATCGTTTTTTTGTTGTTTATTTTCGCGCGGACGTGTTGATTGTCGCAAAGCCGTCCGGCGGTATCGGGCTAAGGAAGTTTCCGATGCCTCGAGATGTTGTTCTTGCCTCGTATGCTTGTGTTTGGGATTGGGTTCGACCGCTCGGTAGAAAAAACTACTTGCTGACATTGTTCTCCGGTCTGTTTCGATTTGCGCCGCCTTTGCGCGCGGCGATTCGGACAGACGCGCCATTCCCCCCCAACTCTTTTCCGAATCTTCCATCCCAACATTGCGCTTGCCGCCATGCATGCGGAGCGGTCTTTCTATTGCCACCAAGCTTTAACCGGGTGCGTGTTTCGGTTCCGATTGTACTGTCACAATCTTGAGCAGGAGGATGCGGTATGCACAAAGTTGCTTTTCAAACCTTTGGCAATTGGCTGAAAGCGCGCCGCCGCACGTGCGATGTGACCCAAGTCCAATTGGCGCGCCGCGTCGGCTGCGCCGAAATCACGATTCGCAAAATCGAAGCGGACGATTTGCGCCCGTCAAAACATCTTGCGCGTTTGCTACTGCACGAACTCGGCGTACGCGAAAACGAACAATCCGCGTTGATGTCACTGGCGCGGCGAAATCATCACGGGCAGTTGTAACTCGCGCGGGTACACCGCGCGTTTTTTGTATCGGAAAGTGTATCGGTAAAGCACTATCCGCGCGCCGCGTTTTTTGTTTTAATGAGCGCGTCCGTTTTTTAACAGGGTACGTTATTTCGGTTGCATGGAGGAATCAATATGTCACACAAACCATTTCGCTCGCTGGCATTGTTCTTGACACTTGCTCTGGCGCTCGTCACGCTTGCGCTTTCACGACCGCCGATGGCGCGCGCGGGTTCTCTGCCCCAAATGCAGCGCGGCACGCCGCTTGCCGATGTATTAAATCCCGACGGCACTTTAGGTTTGCCCAAAGGGAAATCAGGCAATCTCGACCCTACAGGGTTTTCGCTTGTCAGTGGACCGGACGAACAGCCTCGTTTCGCGCCACAAACACTAACAAACCCCGGAAATGAAAACTGGGCAAGCGGTTTCTTTGGAGGGGGCGTCGCGGGTTCTGTGTGGGCATTGGCGTTCGACAGCAGCGGCAATTTGTATGCGGGCGGCGATTTTAGCTCGGCGGGGAATTGCAACAGCGGCTGCAATCGCATTGCGAAATGGAATGGTTCCACGTGGAGTGCGCTCGGCACTGGTATGAACCAACGTGTGAATGCAATTGCCTTCGACGGCAGCGGTAATCTTTATGCCGGAGGGGACTTTACTACCGCAGGAACATGCACGACCGGCTGCAATCGCGTTGCCAAGTGGAATGGCTCGACGTGGAGCGCACTTGGCAGCGGGGTGAATAATGGCAGTGTCCAAGCCGTTGCGTTCGACGGCGCGAGTACGCTGTACGTTGGAGGCAACTTTACATCAGCGACCGGTTGCAGTGGCTTGTGCGAATTTCTTGTCAAATGGAATGTCGGAACCTCAACATGGAGTCAACTTGGCAGCTATGGGAATGTTTCTGGTCCTGTGTATGCTTTGACCTATTCCGGCACTGCCTTGTATGTGGGCGGCGATTTTGGATCGGCGGGGAATTGCAGCAGCAGTTGCCATCGCATTGCCAAATGGAATGGCACTTTTTGGGAGTCACTTGGCGGGGGTGTGAACAATACGGTGTATGCGATTGCTACTGACAGCAGCGGTAATGTTTATGCCGGTGGAAATTTCGACGTGGCAGGCCTGACTTGTACGTATGGGATGGGTTGCAATCGTATTGCCAAATGGAATCCATCCACCCTGACATGGAGCGCGCTCGGTTCGGGTTGGAACAACACTGTTGAGACATTGGCTCTGGACAGCAGCGGAATCTTGTACGCGGGTGGGAGATTTGCCCCGGGCTGCGGCGGCTGTTTTTACATCGCGCAATGGAATGTTTCTTCTTCAACGTGGAGCCCGATGCAAGGCGGGACAAACAGCCCCGTATTGGCCCTAGCACTCGGTGGCAGCAACTTGTACGCCGGTGGAGATTTTTCGAGTGCGGGTAATTGTGGTAGTGGTTGCCCGTTTATCGCACGTTGGAACAGCTCGTCTTCCACCTGGAACCCATTAACCGGTAATGGCTTGGGTAATTTTGGTGGCAGCAGTGGCAGTATCGGCGACTTGGCGGTGGACAGCAGCGACAATGTGTATGCTTCAGGAAGTTTTCTACGCGCAGGGTCTTGTCTTATCAACTGTAACTATCTCGCCAAGTGGAATCCGATGACCTCCACATGGAGCAGCTTGAGCAGCAACCCCCCGATTAATGTCTACGCCTTTGCCTTTGACAGCGCCGGAAACTTGTATGTTGGCGGGCAATTTACAAGTGCCGGGAGTTGCACGAGTGTAAATGGCTGCAATCGAGTTGCGAAATGGGACCCTCTTACTTTAACTTGGAGTGCACTTGGCATCGGAATGAGTAACGGTTCTGTCCTCGCTCTGGCTTTTGATAGTAGTGGGAATCTTTATGCAGGGGGAAGTTTTACGTCTGCTGGCACATGCACTACCGGATGCGCAAGCATCGCCAAATGGAATCCCGGCAGCTCAACTTGGACCTCACTCGGCACGGGCTTTGGCAGCGGCAGTACTGTGCACGCGCTTGCCTTTGACGGCGCAAATACATTGTATGTTGGTGGATTCTTTACGGCGGCAGGGAATTGCACTTTAAACTGCACGAACATTGCCAAATGGAATATCGCAGCCTCGACGTGGAGCGCGCTTGACACCGGCTTGAGCGGAGGCAGCGCGTACGCATTCGCGTTGGACGGCAATAATTTGTATGCGGGCGGACAATTCACCAGCGCGGGTAGTTGTTCGAGTGGCTGCGCCAATCTTGCCAAATGGAATATTTCGACCTCGACCTGGAGCGCGCTTGGTACCGGCATCAATGGGAATGTCTTTGCGTTGGCGTTGGATAGCACGAGCAATTTGTATGCAGGCGGACTTTTTACCTCGGCGGGGAGTTGTACAACGGGATGCAATCGTGTTGCAAAGTGGGATGGCACAACCTGGAGTGCGCTGGGAACGGGTATGAATAGCAATGTCAGCGCACTAGCATTTACGAGCATGGGCAACCTTTATGTCGGAGGAAGTTTTAGTACAAGTGGTGGCATTCCCTCGATTGGGATTGCACAGTGGACTGCGGCAGTTGGCAAAGCTGTTAATGGCACTGGCTCTCTAACGTTTTACGCAAACAATTTGCCCGTCACGATAGATGTCACGGCACAAGGCGACCTCGCGCGTGTCAACATCCAGCGTGTGAACACAAGTTATTCCGGTGTACCAAGCACATGGCAGACGGGTTATTACTGGAGCATCGAGGGATTGAACAGCAGCGGCGGAACGGCGACCGGTTTTAGCGTGAACCTCACATTGCCAACACCAAACTTTGCACCGAGTGCCTCCTCCAAATTGTGTCGAATGACAGGCGTGAACGGTAACTGCAAGATTACATCTTTTGACTCTGGTTCGGTCACCCGAAATAATGTCATCGGCTTTTCGGATTGGCTTGCCGCATCCGACGCGGCGCCTACCGCGGCAACGCTCGTAAAATTCAACACTAAATTCGCGCCCAAGAAAAATGTTGTAAGGGTCAGGTGGGAAACGGGCAGCGAATTGAATGTGGTCGGATTCAGTGTCTATCGTCGGACCGGCAACACGAAAAAATGGACGCGCCTAAATGCCGAAATGATTCCCGCCAAAAACGGGGGACAGATACAGGGCAACAAGTATTCGTTCACAGACAAAAAAATCAAAGGAGGCAAAATATATCGTTACAAACTGGAACTCGTCCTCAGCGACGGCACGAGCGAGTGGAGCAAAATCATAAATCCCTTCAAGTAGGCGGGAAAAAATGCGCGGGATGTTTTCACGGCGAAAGCATCCCGCAGGTGGAATAATTCAAGGAGGCAGGGTATGAGACGATTGGTCGTTTTTCTCGCAATTCTCTTGGTAGTTATTTTTCTTGCGCCCGCCGCGAATGTCAGCGCGGGGAGTCGCGCGGACTGCAGTGTCTCGCCGCATAACGGACCCCCGGGCACCGTGTTTACGTTTTGGTGCAGCGGTTTCAGTCCAAACACCTATGTCAATGTGTGGACGGTGGACCCGTCGGGCGTGGCACAAAATGGTCCGGCAGTGCCGGGCGCGCCCGAGAGCATCAAGACTGACGCCTCGGGCAACGCCTCGTTCGTGTGGGACAGCCCGGGCGGGCAAGGTTCCGAGTATTTGGGAAATCTGATTTACTGTTCCACCGAGTTTGGCAATTGGACGTGGTACGTCAACGAATTGTGTTACGGCAAGCCCTGCATCGTCGGTTCGGCTGCGGTGCATATAGACAGTGTCGCCGTACATATCACGGGCGCAGAACTGCACGTTTCACCCGAGTTGGGCTATGCGGGTGAGACCGAGTTTACGGTCACGGGCAGCGGCTTTACGCCGTTCGAAATGGTCACGCTCTGGGAATCTCTGCC
>CAZXYP010000155.1:0-11645 GCA_964644955.1 uncultured Anaerolineales bacterium
TAAATTGGGCAAGTACGGAACGGATGGAAACAGGATCGAGCCGCGATGTGGCAAAAGCCAAGATTGCAAGCGGAAACAACAGCGATGCCAAAACATGCCAAAGCGGAAACAAGAGCGCAGGCACAATCCCGGCAAACAAAACACCCTGTCCGATGAACAATACAAAAAAATACGCGCCCAACAAAATGTACGGCGAAGGCAAGTGAAACGGCGCGCGCCAGCGATTGTTTCGTACTGCGCGCCCGATAAGCACCAACAGGGCGCCATACACGGACAGAATCGCCGCAACGGACAGAACGGCGGTATTCGCCGCGAGCGCGTCGGGGCGCGCCAAGAACGGGATGACCAGAAACACGCCGACGGCACACACACTCGCCGCGACCAAGAAACCGCCAACAAGAATGAGAATGCGCGCGGCGGGAGTTGAACGCGGTGTGAGCGGAACTTCCAAAACGGTTTCTGTGCTCACGATGAATCAACGGCGTCGTTTCGGTTTTGCCGCTCGCGAGAATTTTTCCAATTGTGCTTTCAAGTCGGCGCGCTGCGGATTTTTTTCCACCAGCTCTTGCGCAATGGCAATCGCGCGCGCGACCTCGCCGCGTTGATACAACACTTCTGCCCATGTGTCGCGGATATCGGGATTGTGCGGTTCGAGTTTGACGGCGCGCCGCGCGTACTTGTCCGCCGCATCCAAGCCCAACGCATTTTTCGCCAGCTGCCATGCCAACACATTCAACAGCTGCGCGTCGCGCGGAAATTTACGCGCGAGCCGTTCCGCATTGATGGAAAAATCGCGATGCAGTTTTTGCGCGCGCGCGTATTTTTTTTCTTGGAGCAGCGCGGTGATGCGATTGCCTTCGAGATGCGGATAGAGTTCGCGCTCCCAAATTTGATAGAGGCGGCGCAATTCCGCCAACGGCGTTGTGTGGTCGTCCACGCGCAAATCCACATACACATCGCCGATGCCGTCAATGTCGCTTTTTTCGCGCACGACCAATAACGCCGCGGCTTGTTGACCGCGCGTGTCGCCGCCCGCGCGTTGTCCCGCGTCCAATGCCGCGAGCAGACGCAGCGCCAGCTTGCCTTGCGTTTTGTGAAATGCCGCGCGCATTTGCTTGACCACGCGTTCGCCCGCGAGGATATTGCCTTGCACGGAAACATTGGGTTCGGCAATGCCGCCCGCCCACGCCGTGCAGTTCTCGCCGGTGTAATTGGCGGTGCGTCCTTGCGCGTCCATCACGGCAAGCTGCCGCCGCGCGCCGTCGGCATCACTGCCAATGAGATGTTGAATCACGTCGAGCGGGTCGTGCCCGCGTTTCAATAATTTCAATCCGCGCGGTCCGAAGGATTTGTTGGTCCACGCTTGCGTGGCGATGGCGCCGACGCCCGCTTGCGCCCACGGCACCATGCCGCCGACGGCAAACGCTTTGGATTGGACCGCAACGCCCCATTCTTGCGCGTGCGGGTCGTATCCGAGAATCGAATAGGTCGAAGCGAGATCAGTATCCGGTGACATACGGAGATTATATATGATGAAACAGGGAAACGAAATTATGACGCGGCGCGTGAAATTTTTGTTGCGGCAGAGCGGACGCGATTTTTTGGCGCGGTGAATTCCGTTTTCCTCAGGGGCGCGCGGTTTGGGTACCGATTCCCTATTGTTGCGTGATGCGGGGCAGTCTATACTTGTGTAGGCGGTATTCCGGTTTGAGATTGGACTTTTCTGTGGTTTAATTCTCCGGCATGTCGGACCATTCACCGTTTCGGGACGGACCCGAAAGTCTGTCATCGGACACATGATTCACACTGCGCCTGTCCTTTGCGTGGCAGGCGAGTAAGGAGCCAATGAGCATGTCGCATGTCGCCGCGGCGCATCAGACCGCGCGCATTTTGTTTGTGGATGATGACCCCAATATTTTATCCGCCGCCGACAGTTTGCTGAGCGCGTTGGGCAATCAAGTGACCACCGCCCGAACACGCGCGCAAGCGTTTGCGGAACTCGACGCGGGGCACTATGACGTGCTCATGACCGATTTGACGATGCCGGAATGTTCGGGCTGGGATTTGGCAAGACAATCCAAAGCCAAATTTCCCGCCAAGCCGGTGATTATGGTGACGGGTTGGGGTTTGGCGCTGGACCCGGAACAGATGAAAACGGGGCTGGTGAACGGCGTCCTCTCGAAACCATTCACGCTGGACGAGATGCAGCGCGCGTTGAATAATCTGGGGTAGTAGGCGCAAAGCATTTGCGCTCGCGCACGCCCCGGGCGATGCACGTGCAAAGGCAAATGCTTCGCCCCAACCAACGCGGTACAACACCCAAGACACGCGTTCCCGCCCACGCGCGTCTTGAATGGAGAAGATGGAAATGTGGAACGGCGGTTCCGCGCAACCCGCATGTTGTCGCGTGCCGTTCTATCGTATATTACACGGCGGTTGAAAAATCGGATCCCCGAAACGCCGGAATTTGTGCGCGCGAGATTTTTTTCGCGCGCATTTTTTTGATGAAACCGCGACGGCTTTTGTCGCACGAATCTATGCGAATCGAAAACGGACGGAAAAATTATTTGCGTGAATGTGCGAGTGATGCTAGAATTATTTTGACAAACGGCGAGGTCAGCATTTGTGGCAGACAAGAACGAAATCATACGACTCCTCAAACGCGGTTTGTCGTTTCGGCGGATTCAGCAAGAAGTTGGCGGCTCGAAAGGTAATATCAGTTATCACGCCAAAAAGTTGGGGCTGTCCAAACGGGAACTGACGTATTACGACTGGCAAGCGATTCAGAAATTTCACGATGCCGGTCACTCTCGTCTGGAATGCATTGCCGAATTTGGTTTTTCGCCCGCAGCATGGAGCGACGCAGTCAAATCGGGCAGATTACAGCCGCGTGACCATCGCATTCCGCTCGACGAACTGTTGTCCGAAGGACGCAATACACAGCGCACGCACTTGAAAGGCAGACTGGTCAACGCCGGATTGCTTGAACAACACTGTTATCGCTGCGGCATGACCGAATGGCAAGGCGAACCGATTTCGCTGGAACGGCATCACATTGACGGCAACGGCAAAAACAATCGGCTCGAAAATTTACGACTGTTGTGTCCCAACTGTCACAGTCAAACGGACAGCTGAGGCGGCAAAAATCGAAAAAAATAAATCTCAATGCGGGCTCGTCTAATGGCAGGACGCAACACTCTGGATGTTGTTGTGGTGGTTCAAATCCATCGCCCGCAGTAACAAAAATGCTCTCTTGCAAAAGGGAGCATTTATTTTTTCCTCCACACCAAAAAATGTGACAACCCAAAATTTCTGAGCGGCGTATTTTCCAGCGCGTAGGTCACATTGCGAAACACGCCTGCGAGTTCTTTGCGGCGCGCGGCGATTTTGTCATAGCCGGGATACACTTGCGTGTGTGCGATAAATTCGCCGTCGAGTCCGTCGAATAATTTGCGAATGTCGGCGTTGCGATACGCGCGCACGTGCGGGGCAAATTTGCGGCGCATGCCGTCGGGCAAATAACCGATCAAGGGAATGTTGCCGAACACGTAACGCTTGCCGAAATACGCGCCGTGCGTCTCGAACGGATACAAGCGATTCGGCGCAAATACAATCACCACGCCGCCGCGTTTCGTCACGCGATGCGCTTGCGCAATCGTCGCGCGGTCGTCGTTTACATGCTCGATGACTTCGTGCAGTAACACGCCGTCAAATACATCGCTCGCGTACGGCAGCGCTTCCGACACACTCAACGCCAACGTGTCCAAATCTTTTTCGCGCCGCCCGCGTTCCAATTTCTCCGCGTCCACATCCACGCCAAATGCAGTTGCTCCGCAACTGCTGAATTTTTCCACATACGTTCCGATGCCGCAGCCAATGTCCAACACGCGCGTACTCTCCATCGGCAAATACGCGCGAATCATGTTCAGCCGCCGGTCTTGTCCGAACCGCCAGACGTAGGAAGGGTGACCGAGAGTTATTGCCTTGTCGTCGTCCATTGCGAATGACAAGGTGACAAGGTGACAGGATGACAATTGTCACCCTGTCACCTTGTCACTTGATTTCCGGTCCCTTATTCCAATCATACCCAATCGTCGGGTCGTCGTGGGGAATGCGTCCTTCGTCGGCGGGATTGTACATATTGGACGTGATGTAAAAGAGGTGCATCGGTCCTTGAATGACTTTGTAACCGTGCGCGACGCCGGGGGGAATTTTCAAAATCTGCGCGGGATAATATTCGCCCAAAAAAACTTCTTGCAATTGACCGTGCGTTCCCGAATCGGCGCGCGTGTCGTACAACACCGCTTTGATAACACCAATGGCAACGTACCACCAATCTGTTTGCTTTTGATGAATGTGCCATGCCTTCGCCGCGCCCTGATGTGTGAGCGTGTGGCTCCACTGCCCGAACCCTTCCGCAAAAATCGGGTCGTTGACGCGAATCAATTCCCGAAAAAAACCGCGCTCGTCACTGTGCGTGACCAATGTTTTTAGTTCGACACCGGTTATCATAATTGGAGCTTGGAAACACGAAGGTAAGTTTTTTTCTCGAGAGTAGTGTTTGCAGCCGTTCGCGATTGTAACACAGCGCGAAACAAAGCAAAAATGCCTGATACCGCGCGCGGCGATTGGGCAAAAAGTGAGCAGCTTTTGGTCTGGCGCGACCACGCGCGCGCCGATACAATAGGCGTGAAAATCCCGCCATTCGGAGTGTGTTAGCATGTCGTCATTTCGCGCGTTCGGTCTGCTGTTTGGATTTGTTCTTTTGGCGTTCGTGCTTGCGCCGCCGCCTTTGTCCGCCGCGGCGTCTGTGCCTGCGCCATCCAAAACGCTTCAATTGCTGAACGACTCTGCGCTTGCGTTCGTCCCCAATGTCGGTCAAGCCGCGCCCGCCGTGTTATATCAAGCGCGCGCCGCGCGCGGCACGATTGCGTTGGGGCAGAATTATATCGCGCTCACCGTGCCGCTCGCCGCGAGTGAAAACGCCGCGCCGGAATATGCGACGGTCGCCGTTTCGTTTGAAAATGCCAAGCCGTCTCCCGAAATCGCGCGGGGACGCCAACAACGCGGCGTGATGAATTTTTTGCGCGGTAACGACACCGCGCAGTGGCGTTCCGGGGTGCCGACATATTCAAGCATCACGTACAAGAATTTGTACGACGGCATTGATTTGACCTACAACGGCAGGGAAGGATTGTTGAAAGGGAATTATCTCGTCGCGCCGAATGTTGACCCGTCGCAAATTCGTTGGCGCTATCACGGCGCGGCGCGCGTTCAAATTGCCAACGACGGCGCGTTGGCAATTGTTTTGCCGCAGACGCGCGAAGATGCCGACGGGCGCGTGCGGCAGCCCTTTGTCTTGCTCGAAAACGCGCCGCGCGCGTGGCAAACCGAAAACGGCGCGCGCAAGAATGTTGACGTAAAATTTGTGTTGAACGCCGACAACACAATTGGCTTTGCACTCGGCGCGTATGATGCGCGCCAGCCGTTAACCATTGACCCCGAATTCAGTTACGCGAAAATGTTGGAAGGCAACGACCACGATTACGCGTATTCGATTGCGGTAGATGGTTCCGGCAGCGCGTATATCACGGGCGAGACGACTTCGATTGATTTCACCACCACGCCGGGCGCGTATGACCGCGCATACAACGGCGCGCCGTATTGTTCCCTATACAATCGGTGTGAAGATGCGTTCGTCGTCAAACTTGCGGCGGACGGCACGATGTTGTATTCCACGTTTCTCGGCGGCACGGATGGCGACAGAGGACAAGATATTGCGGTAGATGACGCGGGACGCGCGTATGTTGTCGGCACAACGTATTCCGGCAATTTTCCGTTGGTGAATCCGTACCAAATTGGACAACTCAACGCGGCATTTCTCGCCATCTTGAGTCCCGATGGCGGCGCGCTCGAGTATTCCACCTATTTTGGCGGCAATGGGCTCGACCACGCGACGAGTGTGGCAGTGGACGACCAAGAGTTGGTGTACGTCGGCGGTTACACCACTTCGTTCGATTTGCCGCTGCGCGACGCGTTTCAAGCGCAAAACAATTCGTGTCAATGCCAATACGGTTACGGCAACGACCCGCTGACCGAAGGCGTTACGGATTCCTTTATCGCAATTTTCAATCCCGCGCGCCAAGGGACGGACGCGCTGCGTTTTTCTTCGTACTATGGCGGTTCGGGCGAAGAGTATCTCCAACAAATTTCGTTCGACAATTTCAATCGGCTCTATGCAATCGGCACAACCGATTCGACCGATTTGACGCTCGTGTCCGCGTATGACAGCGTGTGCGAAATCGGCGCGGAGGGTTGGTGTCAGGACGCGTTCGTGATTCAGGTCAATACCTCACAGCATCAATTGCAGTACGCGACCTATCTCGGCGGCAGCGGCGACGAACGCGGGCGCGGCATCGCCGCAACGAACGATACGGGCATTGTGTATGTGACGGGTTCCACCGCCTCACCTGATTTTCCGCTCTTGAGTCCGTACGACAACACGCTCGAAGGCGCGAGCGACGCGTTCCTTGCAAGATTGAATACGCAAGCGAGCGGCTTTTCTTCACTGCAGTACGCGACCTATCTCGGCGGCAGATATATTGACATTGGCTACAGCGTCGCGATCAATCAGCAAAACACGCCGTTCGTGTACGGCGTTACCACATCGGACAATTTTCCTGTCACGTTCGACGCGATTCAAGCGGAACCGGGCAGACCGCTGCCGCCGTGGTCTTGCGATTTTAGTTTTCCTGACGCGTGCAGTGACGCGTTCCTCACCCAATTTTCGGCGGACGGTTCGCAGCTTGAATACTCGACCTATTTTGGCAGCGCGTACGATGACAATGATTTCGTGTACGCGCTCGGCGTCGCGGTGCGCGGTTTTGACGTGTACATTGCAGGACATGCCGCAGATGATACGCTCGTGTATCCGTTGATGCTCTCACCGATTGCGCGCGGCGCGGGGCGCAATGTTTTTGTCGCGCGTTTCAGCGACGACCGCGACGGCGACAGTTTGCCGGACGATTGGGAAACGCAGGGCGTCACGCTCAACGGCGAATTTTTGGATTTGCCGGCGATGGGCGCGAGTCCCGACCACAAAGATATTTTTGTGCACGCGGATTGGATGTCGGACGAATTGAAACCGACGAACGCGGACATGCAAATTGTGATAGAGGCGTTTCAACGCGCGCCGCTCACGAATCCCGACGGCAGAAACGGAATCAATCTGCATATTGATTTGGGTCCCGACAGCGTGATGAATCCCGACACGGGCGAGACGTGGGGCAGTTTTGCGCGCGCGGGGCAGGTGGCGTACAGCCAGACAACGGGTGCGTGGAACGGCTCGTCGTACGATTGGGATGATTTTGAAACGCTAAAGGAAACGTATTTCGACGCCGCGCAAAACCGCGAGCATGTTTTTCATTACGCGGTCTTTATTCATTCTATTCCTCCGGATCCGCGCGGTTTTCAACCCGGCGGCATCGCGCGCACGATTCCGGGACATGAATTTATTATCGCGTTGGGCATTGCCGACCAATTCGGTTCCATTCGCGGCGGCACCGGTTTGCAAAAAGCGGGAACGTTTATGCACGAACTCGGTCACGCGCTCGGACTCGAACACGGCGGCAGGGACGAATTCAATTTCAAACCCAATTACTTGAGCGTGATGAATTATTTTTTTGACAAAACCGGCTTGATTTTACAAAACGGGCAGCGCGTGTTTGATTACGCGCGGTACGCGCTTCCTCCGCTGGACGAAAACGCGTTGGATGAAAGCGTTGGCATCCAAGACCCCGAAGCGCATCAAACGTTTTGGGCGCCCGTCGGCAATACAAACGATTATGTTTCGCAACCTCCAACGTTGCCCGGCGGCTGCGGCAGTAATCCAACCGGCTATAACATGACGCTCACCTATCCCGCGCTCGATTGGGATTGCAATGGTGAACTCACACTCAACGCGGCGGGTGTAGATGTCAACGCCGACGGACAGCGCACGACGCTCAAGAGCTTTGAGGATTGGCATTCGATTCAATTTCATGGTGACGGCGAGATTGGCGATTTGAGCGGACTTTTTGCCGTCGCGCAAGAGGAACCGTTTGACGGCGTAGGGCTTGCCGAAGAATTGGCAAACGTTCCGCCGCAGCTCATTCTTGCCGAAATCAACGCGCCGCGAGACAACGCATGTCATACACCGACGCGCGGTTTTGCGCCGCTGCTCGTTCATTTCGACGGCAGCGCGTCTGCCGACCCCGACGGCACGATTGAACGGTATGTCTGGAATTTTGGCGACGGCGAAACGGCGGAGGGCGCGCAGGTTGACCACACCTACACGCAAGGCGGAACGTATTACGCCACGCTCGCCGTGTACGACAATGACGGCAAAGTGAATCTCATTCCGCAGGCGCTCGAAATCGTCGTGGGCGAGAGTTTGAACGAACAAGAGTGCAATCTCGTTCGCAATGCCGATTTGGATGTGGATGTGTACGTCTCGTCCGATCCCGTCCAAGAAGGCGCGCAGTTGACGTACTATTTGTACGTTCGCAATTACGGACCCGACGCGGTGAGCGATGCCGTCGTGAACTTTACCCTGCCGAACGGCACGACGTTCGCGCAAGTGTACGGCGATGGTTCTTGTACGACGCCCGATGTCGGCATGAACGGCGAGGTGTCCTGCCAATTGGGATTTTTCAATGTCGAGGGTTCGTGTTCCGAATGTTCCATCGGCGCGTACATTTACATCGTGGTCAATGTCGAATTCGACGCGCCCGCGCCGCTGCACGCGACGATGCACGTGACGACGAACGCGAACGAGACGAATCCGCAAAACAATTCCGAAAGCATCGTCACAAACATTGCGCCGCCGGTGCACGCGTATCTTGCCGCGTCCGGCGATTGCGGCGGCAGCGCGCCGTGTTTCACAAACATTGACGACGCGCTCAATCAACTCTCCGCGAGCGACATCCTGACAATTCTCGACGGCGCTCATACACTGTCGTTTAGCGCGTCTCTGCGTCGGCTCATCGTCAATGCGGGCGCCGTTCTCGACGCGGGCGAAAACGTAATTTACCTCTCGGGCAATTTCGTCAACAGCGGTATTGTGCGCGGCAGCGCGTTCGCCTATAATTTTCAACACAGCACGTCATTTACTTTTTACGACGCGCTCGGGCGTCCCGCCGCGCAAATCACATTGAACGACGCGGGCGACATGGGCGACACTACCGTCACAACCGCGCTGAACGATTCGCCCGCGAATGGAAACTGCGGCGCATTTTCCGCGCGTCCCATTTTGCGCGTCTTTGACATTGCGCCGACGCAAACCGCGAACGTGAACGCGACACTGCGTTTGTATTATCACGCGAACGAAGCGAACGGCGCTAACTTGAACACGGTGACAATGTTTCACTGCGAAAACGGCACGTGGGTCGAACTGCCGGGGCATTACGCGCGCGGAACCGAAAACGGTTTGAACTATGTCGAACTCGCAGGCGTGACAAATTTTTCGCCGTTCGCGCTCGGCGGCGCCGCGCCCACCTCCGCCGACCTCATCGCGTTCGACGCGACGGCAGTGAACGCGAATCAAGTGCGCGTAACATGGGAAACGGGCAGCGAATTGAATTTGCTCGGTTTCAATTTGTATCGCGCGGCAGAAAACGCGGACGAAATTCCATTGAACGCGGCCTTGATTCCCGCGCAACATGTGGGAACCATCGCGGGCGCGCAATACGAATTTTTGGACGACACCGCGAACGCAAACACCGCGTATCGCTATCGTCTCGAACTCGCGCGCGCGGACGGGACGACGACGAGTGAAACGATTTCGTACACGCCGAACGTTTGCAGCAGCGCGCCGATTGAAATTCTTGCGCCGCGCGACGGCAAAAAGATTTCCAAAAAGAACGTGACGCTCAAGTGGCGCGCGGACGCGTGCGCGACGACGTACGAATTTGAAATCCGCAAAAAAAAGCCGGACGGCGAAAGCGTGTTGCAAAAAAGCGGCATCGCAAAAACACAATTCCGCGTCAAGAATTTGAGCAAGGGAAATTATGTCTGGCGCGTGCGCGGTTGTGTCGGCAGTGACGCCTCAACGTGCGGCGCATGGTCGGACTGGACGCGCTTTACGCGAGTCATCAAACAGACCAATTAAATCCCAACCGACAGCAAAATTCCTGCCGCCGTTATCCCGGCAGGAATTTTTTTATGGGGAAAATGGACGGGCTTTTGACTTGCGTATGCTATAATTTACACGGAAAAATTTCCAATAGCATTCTCACAACGACGTGAGAGGAGAAATTACATGTTACGCGAATTAGACTCCTTGACCCGTTTCGGCAATTTGCCGCTCCAAGAAGCAGACCCCGAAATTGCCGAACTCATCGAATTGGAAAGACGCCGCCAGAGCGAAGGACTGGAATTGATTGCGTCGGAAAATTACACGAGCCGCGCGGTGTTGACCGCCGTCGGCAGTGTCTTGACCAACAAATACGCAGAAGGGTATCCGGGCAAACGTTATTACAACGGTTGTGAATTTGTGGACGACGCGGAAGCGTTGGCGATTGCGCGCGCCAAAGAATTGTTTGGCGCGGACCATGCAAACGTGCAGCCCCATTCCGGCTCGCAAGCCAATTTCGCCGCGTACGTGGCATTGATTCAACCCGGCGATACCGTCATGGCGTTATCGCTCGCGCAGGGCGGACATCTCACGCACGGCGCGCCCGTCAACATCACGGGACAATTGTACAAATTCGTCGGCTATGGCGTGAATCAAGAAACCGAACAGATTGATTACGACGAATTGGAAGCGCTCGCCGTCGAACACAAGCCGAAATTGATTGTGTCCGGCGCGACCGCGTATCCGCGCAAATTTGATTTTGAACGCATCCGCGCGATTTGCGACAAGGTCGGCGCGAAAATGCTGGTGGACATGGCGCACATTGCCGGGCTCATTGCGGGCAAGGTGCATCCCGACCCGATTCCGTACGCCGATGTCGTAACGACGACGACACACAAAACCCTGCGCGGTCCGCGCGGCGGCATGATTCTTTGCAAGGAATCCGAAGCCAAAGCGATTGACAAGGCAATTTTTCCCGGCACACAAGGCGGGCCACTCGAACATGTCATTGCAGGTAAAGCGGTCGCGTTCCGAGAAGCGCTTCAGCCGGAATTCCAAGAATACGCGCGGCGCATTGTCGTCAACGCGCAATCGCTCGGCGTGCGGTTGCAGGAACGCGGTTTGCGCGTCATCAGCGGCGGCACGGACAATCATCTTTTGCTTGTGGATGTGAGTGTGCGCGGCGTCACCGGCAAAGACGCGGCAGACCGTCTGCACGACGCGGGCATCACCGCCAACAAGAACTTGATTCCCTTTGACACCGCCAAAGCGACCGTCACGAGCGGGATTCGGCTCGGCACGCCTGCGTTAACCTCGCGCGGCATGGGCGTCGAAGAAATGTTCCAGATCGGCGATTGGATTGCGGATGTGATTGATAATATCGGCGACGATGAAAAAATCGCAAGCGTGCGAAATCAAATCCGCGAGTTTGCGTGGCAGTTTCCGGTGCCGGGAATTCAGGACTAGAGACTGGAGACTGGAGATTGCGTGAGCAAAAGAGTCTCCAATCTCCAATCTCCAGTCTCCATTCTCC
>CAZXYP010000156.1:0-11599 GCA_964644955.1 uncultured Anaerolineales bacterium
GCGGCGCGTCAAATTTTGACGTATCGCCATGACGCCTCGCCGCGTGAACATCACCTTCATCTCGCGCCCGCGGGTTAAGGAACATTGCGTTTTTGGCGCGAAGGTTTCATTTGCGCGGCTGCTTGAAAACTTTGCGGGTCTGACCGCGTAAAACGCAACATCAGTTATAATAACTGCGCGCGATTTTGTTTCTCCCATCGCGCGCTCAATTCCACAGAGCTCTTGCGCTCTGGATGAAACGGATGGCAAGCGACGTTCATGGATTGGTTACCCCGTCACCTGTCACCCGTCACCCTATCACCTATGAATTACACCAATCTCGGCAAGACCGGCTTGAAAGTTTCGCGCATCTGTTTGGGCATGATGTCGTATGGCGATCCCAAATGGCGCGATTGGGTGCTGCCCGAAGACCAGGCGCGTCCGTTTATCCAACGCGCGTTGGAAATGGGCATTAACTTTTTCGATACGGCAGACGCGTATTCGCGCGGCGTCAGCGAAGAAATCACCGGACGCGCGTTAAAAGAGCTGGCACGGCGCGATGACGTGGTCGTCGCGACCAAAGTCTTTTTTGCCGCGAGCGATAATCCGAACGACCGCGGTTTGTCGCGCAAACATATTTTTGACGCAATTGACCGTTCGTTAAAACGGCTCGGCATGGAGTATGTGGATTTGTACCAAATCCATCGCTGGGATTTTGATACGCCGATTGAAGAGACGATGGAAGCGTTGAATGATATCGTGCGCGCGGGCAAAGTGCGTTACATTGGCGCGTCGTCCATGTCCGCGTGGCAATTTCAAAAAGCGCAGTACGTCGCCGAGAAAAACGGCTGGACGAAATTTGTCTCGATGCAGAATCATTACAATCTCGTGTATCGCGAAGAAGAACGCGAAATGATTCCGCTGTGCCGCGATTTGGGCGTGGGCATTATTCCGTGGTCGCCGCTCGCGCGCGGTTTTCTCGCAGGCAACCGCCGCAAAGAAGATTATGGCGAAACGGTGCGCGCCAAAACGGACCCGTTCGCGCACGAGATGTATTATCGCGATGCGGACTTTGACGTGGTCGCGCGCGTGAGCGAACTTGCCGCGCGCATGGGACACAAACCCGCGCAAGTCGCCTTGGCGTGGCTGCTCAACAAGCAAGGCGTAGATTCGCCCATCGTCGGCGCGACGAAAATGTATCAACTCGAAGACGCCGAAATCGCCACCACCATCAAACTCTCACACGAAGAAATGAAATATCTGGAAGACCCGTACGTGCCGCATCCGATTTTGGGACATTGACAAGAGACAAGAGACAGGATGCAAGCGGCAAGATACAGGACACCGCTCTCTGGCATTTTGAATCCTGTAACCTGCTTCCTGTATCCTGCGACCTGAACATGCACATTGGTTTTCTCACGAATTGTTTGCGTCAGCGCGCGCTGCCTGAAATCATTGCATGGGCGGGCGCGCATGGGTTTGCCGCGCTCGAACTCGCATGTTGGCCCCGTGAAGCGAATGGGGTTGACCCGTCGCTCGATGTGGTGAATTTTTCACCACGCGACGCGGATGAATTGAACGCGCTGGCGCAAAAACATCACATTACGTTTACGTGTTTGACGTACTGTCCCAACACCCTCGACCATGACCCCGCACGGCGCGACGCGAATGTGAAACACATTTACCGCGTAATGGATGCCGCGCACCTGCTCGGCGTCAATACCATTTCCACTTTCATCGGGCGCGATGAAACGAAAACGCAAGCGGAAAATTTTGATGAAATGGCGCGCGTGTTTGCGCCGCTGCTCGATTATGCGGGAGAACGCGGCGTGCGAATTGCGATTGAAAATTGTCCGATGCCCGGTTGGCAGTTTGAAGGATTGCCCGGCAATTTGGCGTACGCGCCCGTGATTTGGGATGAAATGTTTGCGCGCCTGCCGCACGCGAATTTCGGGTTGAATCTCGACCCGTCGCATCTGGTGTGGCTCGGCGTCAATCCGTACGACATTGTGCCGTCGTACGCGTCGCGCATTTTTCACACGCACGCCAAAGATACGGAAATCTACGCGGACAAACGCGCGTACTATTCGATTGCAAATTCGGGTTGGGACATGTGGTGGAAATATCGTTTGCCCGGCAAAGGGGAGATGGATTGGTCCCGTTTCGTCGCCGTTCTGCGACAAAACGGATATGACGGCGTATTGTCCATCGAACACGAAGACCCCGAATACGAACATACGGAAGAGTTGGTCAAGGAAGGTTTGCTCATCGGCAAACAAAATCTCATGGAGGCAATCGCGTGAAATATCGCGCGTAGGGGCGAAGCATTGACATTCGCGACGATGACTCGATTCGCGCACGTGTGTGCCAATGCTTCGCCCCTACCCCACCTCAACAAAACGTGAAAAAGGTCCGAACTATAATCATCGGTACCGGCGGCATGGCGCGGTACCACATTGAAATGATGCTCAAACAGCAAGCCACGACCGAAATTGTCGCGCTGTGTGACACGTCGCCGCAGCAGTTGGAATTGGCGGCGCGAGTGTTTGAACAAAATAATTTGCCCGTTCCTGCGACAGGTCCCGAATTGGAAACGCTGCTGCAAGAATTTCGCGGCGAACTTGATGCCGCGTTGATTGTGACGCCGCACGCGTATCATTTGAAACAAGCCACCGCGTGTCTCGAAAGCGGGCTGGATGTTTTGTTGGAAAAGCCGATGGTGATGAACGCGCGCGAGGCGCGTAAACTCATCAAGACCACAAAGCAAACGGGACACCTACTCGTCGTCGCGTTTCCCGGCTCACTCTCACCGCAAATCCGCGAAGCAAAAAAAATGTTGCGCGACGGAAAAATCGGCACGGTCCAAAGCGTGAGCGGCATGGTGTGGCAAAATTGGAAAGCGAACACGATGAATACGTGGCGCCAAATGCCGAAACTTTCGGGCGGCGGCTTTTTATTCGACACGGGCGCGCATTTGTTGAACACGACGTGCGATTTGGTCGGCGAAGATTTTGTCGAGGTCGCCGCGTGGCTGGACAATCGCGGCGCACCCGTTGACATCCTTGGCACCGTGATGGCAAAAACAAAATCGGGCGTGTATGTGACGCTGAACGCGTGCGGCGATGCGTTCCCAACATGGGCTTCCGAAATCATTGTCGTCGGCAACGGCGGCTTGCTGCGCACCGGCATTTGGGGCGAACGCCTGCAAGTGCAAATCGGCAAAGCGCGCGGCTTTGCCTTTACTCCGCGCAACGTCAAAGTGCCGCCGTCGCTTGGTGTGTGGGAACAGTTTTTGGATGTGCGCGATGGTAAAATGGAAAATCCATGTCCCCCCGAAGTGGGATTGCGGATGGCGAAATTGTGGGACGCCATCAACGCGTCCGCCGCACAGGGTGGCAAGCCCGTCCGCATGTAGCCAAGAGGACAATCCGCGTATGAGAACCATTTATGTCGTAATCGCATTGGGCGCGTTTGCAATCGTTGGCGCGTGGTTTGGCGCGGTCCGGGTCGTGGACGCGGCACAATCACCGGTCACACACGCCGCCGCGCCGTCTGACGCGTGGAGCGGTTGTTGGTATGTCGTGCGTCCCGGCGATAATTTATTTCGCATCGCGATTCGACACGGCGTTTCGTATTGGTATCTCGCGCAAATCAATGGCTTGCACAATCCGAATTACATTTACGCGGGACAAACGCTCATCGTTCCGTGCGGCAGTGTCCCCCCCCCCTATCCGCCGCGTCCGCCAAAACAGTGTGCGCCTTCGACAACGTATGTGGTCAAACCCAAAGATAATCTGTTTCGCATTGCCGTAAATCATGGAACGACCATCAACGCCATTCGTAATGCCAATCATTTGTGGGGACGTGTATTGCGTCCGGGCATGACGCTTGTGATTCCGTGTCCCGGTTCGGTGCAATATGCAAATATCACGCCCGTCGTGCCGATTGTGCCGCCCGCTGCGGGTGAAACGCCCGGCGCGCCGCCGCCCACCGGCGCGCCGGTCGCGCCCACCGCGATTCCGCCGCGCGCCGATGCGACGGTCAATTTGCAAGACGGAACAATCAATCCCACGCCAATTGAAATCAAAGCAGGTCAGTCGGTGTTGTGGGCAAATCAATCGCAGAATACGTACACGCTGCTCAGCGGCATTCCGGGGCAGCCCAACGAATTCTTTGCGTCGCCGCCACTGCCGCCGGGTGGCTTTTACGTTTTCAAATTCGACGCGGCAGGCAACTATTCGTACTATGTCAATGAAAATCCAATGATGGTCGGACAGGTGAATGTAACCCCCTAAAGAAAGGATGAAGGATGAAGATTGAAGAATGAATCGCGACTCGTCGCCCACTGTTTCATCCTTCCGCCTTCATCCTTCTCTATTTATCATGAATCCCGATACCCGTTCCCGTTCCCGTGTTTTGCTCGATGGCGTAAATCGCACTGCCGCGCGCGCGTTCTTTCACGGCGCGGGCTACACCAATGAAGATTTACAAAAACCGCTCATCGGCGTGGCGGTGCCGTATGCGGAAATGACTTGCAATTTGCATTTGCGCGACCTCGCGCAGCACATCAAACAAGGCATCCGTGACGCAGGCGGCACACCGTTTGAATTCAACACCGTCTCTGCGCATGACGGCATCACGATGGGCACCGAAGGTATGAAAACATCGCTCATCAGCCGCGACCTGATCGCCGATTCGATTGAATTGATGACGCGCGCGTATTATTTCGATGCGCTCGTGTGTCTCGTCGGCTGCGACAAGACGATTCCTGCAGGCGGCATGGCGCTCGCACGTTTGAACATTCCCGGACTCGTGTTGTATGGCGGCACCATTATGCCCGGACATTGGCGCGGCAAAGATTACGCCGTCGGTTCGATCTATGAAGCAATTGGCATGGTTTCGGCAGGCAAGATGACGGAACAAGAATTGTACGAATTCGAGCAAGTTGTTTGCCCCGGACCCGGCGCGTGCGGCGGACAATATACGGCGAACACGATGGCGACAGTAATGGAAATTATCGGACTGTCGCCGTTCGGTGCGAATGGCGTCCCTGCCGTGGACCCGCGCAAAAAAGAGGTCGCGCATCATGTCGGCGCGCTCGTGCTCGAAACGCTCAAGCGCGATATTCGTCCGCGCGATATTCTGACGCGCGCCGCGTTCGACAATGCGATTGCGTGTGTGGCAATGACCGGCGGCTCCACGAACGCGGTCTTGCATTTGCTCGCGTTGGCGCGCGAAGCGGGCGTCGAATTGACGATTGACGATTTTGACCCGGTGAGCGCGCGCACGCCGCTCATTGCCGACCTTGTTCCCGGCGGACAATACACTGCCGTCGAAGTGTACCGCGCGGGCGGCATTCCCGTGATTGCCAAACGTCTGCTCGACGGCGGTTACGCGCAAGGCGACACGCTCACGGTGACGGGCAACACGTACGCGCAAGAAGCCAGCAACGCGCACGAGGTTGCGGGACAGGTGGTTATTCGTCCGTTGGACAATCCGTTGAAACCGACGGGCGGGCTTGTGATTCTCAAAGGCAATCTCGCGCCCGACGGCTGCGTCGTCAAAGTCGCGGGACACGAACGTCCGTATCATCGCGGACCCGCGCGCATTTTCAATCGCGAAGAGGACGCGATGGACGCGGTGACGCAAGGCAAAATTCAAGCGGGCGATGTGGTGGTGATTCGTTACGAAGGTCCGCGCGGCGGACCCGGCATGCGCGAAATGTTGGGCGTCACTGCCGCGATTGTGGGCAAGGGATTGGGCGAATCCGTCGCGTTGATTACAGACGGACGGTTCAGCGGCGCGACGCGCGGCTTGATGGTCGGACACGTTGCGCCCGAAGCGTACGTTGGCGGACCGATTGCGCTTCTGCTCGAAGGCGATAGCGTGGTGATTGATATCGAGAATCGTAAACTCGAAGTGGAATTGTCCCCGACAGAAATGGAAACGCGCCGGAACGCATGGCAAGCGCCGCCGCCGCGTTACACACACGGCGTGATGGCAAGATACGCGGCGTTGGTGAGTCAAGCGAATGAAGGGGCGGTGTTGAGACCGTAAACGTGGAAAACAAAAACGGGCGCTGAAAATCTCAGCGCCCGCTCTTTTGCACGAATCAACTTTCCCACTTGAAAAAAATTGCCTTTTCCGCTTTCCAGCGCCACACTGTCAAGCCGGAATAAGAAACGCGGATTACTGCGCCCATTCGTGCAGCACGCGTTTTAAACTCTTTGTGACGCAGAAAGCGCCTCACAAAGATTGCGAGTTCATTCCGCTGCACATCCAATTGCACCAAACAGTAGGCAGGATGACACATCTTTTTGTCGAAATAATCCCAGTCTTCTGTGAATAGCGTCGGATGAGGTAGGGTCAATAAAAAAGGGATGATGTTTTCATCGGTCATCCCTTTGCGTCCAATGTCGTAACCAATATGCCGAACCGGAATGCGCCACTTTTGCAAACGCTGTCGTTGTACCGGTGTAAAATTTTCATCCAAAACGTTCATGCCGCGATTGGCTCCAACGCGTGTTCGTAAGGATGTTTGAGAAACGATTTGTACGCCAACTGCACCGCTTCGGCAATGGCTTCTTTACTAATGCTGCCTTCCCATTCCTCAACGATGCTCTCCCATGCCATGCCTTCGGTCACCATCTCCAAGACTTGCCAAACCATGATGCGCGTGCCGCGAAAGGTTGGCTTGCCATGACAGATTTTTGGGTCAGCGACGATGTAGCGTCCTAACAAGCGCGCCGATCGTTCCTGCCGTCGTGCCGAGAGTTGCTTTGGCGAACGATGTTCTCCACTGCGCAAAGCTGCATTTTTCGCGCGTGAATTTTTTTTCCCGTTTACAGACGTCTTTTTTGGCATGTTCCCAACTCCAATGAGGGCTGGTTTGTATTATACACTCTTATCATAAGTTGCAGGAATGCGATCATTTTGTAGAATATTTTCTTTCCTTTCAAAGCAGACTCTCAGGGGAAAGATTTGGCGGGATTGACGATCCTGCTGAATTGATCAATTTTCTCCTCGAGTGCTCCATCCTCCATAGGAAAGAATGTGCGGTCGGTCATATATTTGACCGGATTGTATTTGACGATTCGGTAATTCTCCTTTCGTACCCATGTGCCAAAATATCCCCAATACCAGAGGTCTTCCAAAATATAATACTCTTTGTCAAGGATTTCGCGCGCAAATTCTTCAAATTCCTTTGCATCGCCAGAACCAATTCGATTTTCGTAGGGTAAGTGCAGGGTCATACTGATAATTTCTCCAATTACAATATCCAACGGCAGTGGGCGGTGGACCTCGTGTGGCGCCAAGTCGGAAAAGAATCTGATGTCGTTCTGGCGCTGCGCATAGTAAATTGATTTCATAAATAATGCGGCTTTTTTATACCCCATATTTTTGAATGCGGTCTTTTTGTCATTCGGATGCCGGTCTGCGTTGCTCAGGTATGAGAACAACTCTTTCGAACTGCTGATTTGTTTGGGTGAGTCTAATCTTGTGGTGAAGGTGGCAAACTTTATTTCCGGAGAGTCAGGCAATTCCTGTAACACATCTCTCATTTTTCGACACGCTTCGCCCGTTGCCGTCAGGTTATTGCCCCCGGCTGCATTTAGACAGCCCAAGAACGCAAAGTAAATTTTTTCCTTGGCGGATTTACGAATAACAAATTCTGAATGAATTGACGTCAAATGATAATTGTCAACTCGGGCGTGGTTGGTTTCGAGAAACGAAACGAGCGCGCTGAATTTCTCTTTGTGTTTACGGAAGTGTTCTCTCCAAAGTGATTTCTTTGCTTCTAGCTTTTTCATTGATTTTTCCTGTTTTCGATCCTCTGTTGCCCGTCTCCGTCGTGCATACGTACACCGTTATCAGGCACGCTAACGATGACCGGTCAACCTCGGCGGTCGGGGTGATTCAAGCGAATGAAGGGGCGGTGTTGAAACCGTAAACGTTGAAAACAAAACGGGTGCTGAAAATTTCAACGCCCGTTTTTTCTACGCCGTTTTCAATTCTTGCGCGCGCGTTTCGGCAAACAGATTTTTGTACGCAATCCACGCAATTGCCACATACGCCAGTGTCTTGGGAATCATCAACATTCCGACGGCGGGTACTTGCTGCACAAACAAAATGACCGGCGCGTAAAAAGCGTACGACACCAAAATCATCGCGCCAATCCATTTGAATACGCGGTCATTCGTCGCAAAGGCATCGCGCAATATCAGATACGCGACACCCAAACCCGCGAGCATCAAGGGCGCGTTGCGTATCAATGACCACGGCTGCGGCGGCACAGAACTGTTCCAATCGTTTTGCGGAAACAGCATCCACACAAGGCGCGCTCCGGCGGCGATAAACAGCAGCGCGCCGAACCACCCATACGGTTTGTGATAACGACGCTGCCAAATCATGAGCATCAACACGTAAAACAGTGTCACCGTAATGGCAGTGGACAAGGCGCCGAGTCCCACCAAGCCGACGTGCTGTCCGAACAGCGCAACGGTTTGCTCCAAGCCGCCGTTCAAAAATGCCCACACGCGAAAACCGACGTGCCCCGTATCGCCCAACGCCAACAGCGCGAACGCGCCGACAAACAATTCCGCAACCGGTTTGTCGTGTGCTGGCACATACGGCAGTCGCCGCCACATCAAAATGACCAACGTCCAAATGACAATCAAGTACGATATGTTAAACAGAATCTCGACCCACATTTGCATTTCTTGACTCATGGCTTGTCTGCCTTGAACGGCAACGCACGCGCAATCATGCCATGAATTGCGCATGCCCCGGCGCGAACGAAAAAATTCCCGAATAAATTTTACGCCGATTCTCTCTGCGCGCAACAAAAAATCCCGCAGAATTGTTCTCTGCGAGATTCTTGTTTGCAAGATTTGCGGCGGTTTTTTTTTATTTCGCGCGATTGCGAGTCAGCACATCAAAAATGACAGCCAACGCCAGGACTGCGCCGCGAATAATATACTGATAGGCAATGTCCATCCCCATCAAATTCATGCCGTTGGTCAACGAGGTGTACACCAACGCGCCAATGAGCGAACCGATGATGGTGCCGACGCCGCCCGCTGCCGAAACGCCGCCGATATATGCCGCCGCAATCGCGTCGAGTTCAAACAGCGTGCCTGCGGTTGGCGTTGCCGAACGCAAACGCGAGGCGAACAAAATGCCAGAGATCGCCGCCAAAAAGCCCATCGAAGCAAACACATAATATGTGATGCGGCGCACATTGATGCCGCTCAATTCCGCCGCTTCGGGATTGCCCCCGACGGCGTAAATGTGACGTCCGAGTACCGTTTGGGTGGTGATGAAATGATAAACAAACACCACAATCAACATGATGACGACGGTCCACGAAAGCCCGTTATAGCCGGCGAGAATCCACGTGATGCCGGCAAGAATGGCGGTTACAAATACCAACTTTAAGACAAACAAATTCGTGGGCAGCACATCAAAATTGTACGCCTGCTTGTTGCGCCGACTGGTGACTTCACTCCAAATGTAAAAGGCAATCGCCACAATGCCCAACAGAATGGTCATGGTATGCACCCCGGGCATGACCGGTAAAAAGTCCGGCAGATACCCGTTGCCGATGGCATTAAAAAATTCGTCGGCGATGATGACGGTACCGGTGCCTGCAAGGACGACAAGCAGCAAGCCGCGGTAAATCAACCAACCCGCCAACGAAGCGACGAATGACGGGATGCCGAGCTGCGCAATCGGATACGCCGTAATCAAGCCCGCAATGGCGCCCAAAACGAGAACCACAGGGATGATGAGCCAACCGGGGACGCCATATTTCGCCATGGCAATTGCGGCAAGCGCACCGAGAAAGCCCGAAAGGAAACCGACCGAGAGGTCAATTTGCCGAATAACAATGACCAGAGTCATACCGACGGCAAGCACTGCGATATACCCGGTTTGGTTGAGCAGATTGGCGATGTTGCGTGAAGAAAGAAAAAGCCCATTTGTGGTGTAGGTGAAAAACGCCATAATCACAAAGAGGGCGATAAACATCGCATAATCGCGAATGTTTTCTTGCAACACCCGACGCAGACTGGCAAAAAAGGAAGGCGTCGCTTGGGGTTGGCTGACGGGGTTGACGGGACCTGCGTTGGGACTATTGACTGCCGACATGTCGTGACTCCTCAAAGAATCATTTCATTTCCGCATCCGCGCGGAACATTTCCGACGCTGCCACAAAACAAAAACGCAGCGCGCGGATTAATTGGTTGCCAATGCCATAATTTTTTCTTGCGTTGCCTCTTCAATCGGCAGTTCGCCGGTAATGCGCCCTGCCGACACGATGTACACGCGGTCGCTCATGCCCAGGACTTCGGGCAGCTCGGACGAAATCATGATGATGCTCATGCCCTCTTCCACCAATTTATTCATGATGGAATAAATCTCATATTTCGCGCCCACGTCAATGCCGCGTGTCGGTTCGTCCAGAATCAAAACATTGGGATTCACAAACAACCATTTGCCCAGGCAGACTTTTTGCTGATTGCCGCCGCTGAGGTTGCCGACCTTTTGTTCGATGCTCGGTGTCTTGATATTCAGCGCGGTGCGATATTTTTCCGCCACCTGAATTTCAGTATTCTCATTCACCACGCCGCGTTCCGAAATCCCGCGCAAATTGGCAAGCGTGATGTTGTGTTTGACATCTTGAATCAAAATCAAACCCGCCGCTTTGCGGTCTTCGGTCGAATAGGCGACGCCGTCTTGAATCGCATTTTGTGGATGCGCATACTGCGCCTTTTTGCCGTGGACGACCATTTCGCCGTTGACGCGATAGCGTTTCGCATTGCCAAACAAACTCAATGCCAATTCGGTGCGTCCCGAACCCATCAAACCGGCAAAGCCCACAATCTCGCCTTTTTTGACGTTAAAGTTAATGTCGCGCAAAATCGTGCGCCCGAGTTTGGGGTCATAGGCATTCCAACCCTTGACTTCTAAGACAACCTCGTCCGAGCGCTTGTGTTCGCGCGCCGGATAGATATTGTCAATCTCGCGCCCGACCATGTGTTTAATGAGAACATTTTCCGATACTTCGCCCTTGTGCGCGTCCAACGTGACGACGGTTTGCCCGTCGCGCAGAACGGTCACACGGTCGGCGATGGCAATGACTTCTTTGAGCTTGTGCGAAATCATGATGCAGGTCACGCCGTGATTTTTCAAATCGCGCAGCAGTTCCAAAAGATTCTCGCTGTCGTTTTCGTTCAATGCCGAAGTCGGTTCATCCAAAATCAGCAGCTTGATGTTACGGCTCAGCGCTTTGGCAATTTCCACCAATTGTTGTTTACCGACGCCGAGGTCTTTGACCCGGGTGTCGGGATTCACGTCGAGTTTCACCTTCTTCAACGCCTCGCTCGCGCGTTTGATGGTTTCATTCCAATTCACGGTAAAGCGATTGCGGATTTCATTGCCCAAGAAAATATTTTCATACACTCGCATTTCGGGGACGAGCGCGAGTTCTTGATAGATAATGGCGATGCCGGCGTCTTCGCTGTCGCGAATGCGCGCGAATTTTTGCACCTGTCCCTCAAATAAAATATCGCCTTCGTAATCACCGAACGGATAGACTCCGCTCAGCACTTTCATCAGC
>CAZXYP010000157.1:0-11596 GCA_964644955.1 uncultured Anaerolineales bacterium
AGGTCAACGCCGATATGGGACCGGCGGAAGTGCGAAGATTTTGCGAGTTGGATGACGCCGGGAAACAGTTGATGCGCGCGGCAATGAAACAGATGAATCTGTCGGCGCGCGCGTTTCATCGCATTCTCAAACTCGCGCGCACGATTGCGGACCTTGCGGAAAGCGAGGTTATCGAGACGCAGCATTTGGCGGAAGCAGTGCAGTACAGACCGAGAAGCCAAGAGTAGAGGAGCAACACGAAAGGAACGGCGAGCGCAAAATAACGCGCTCGCCTTTTTTTTCGATACCCCTCATTCAGACCTCTATCGGGAATTCATCAGTTTTGCATCGAACTTGGATTTTTGGTCACGGCGATTTGGATCAAGCGCGCGCATTGCAAACTTTTTGCCGCCGCCTGATTTATCGTCTCTTTCGGAAACGGACCTGCGCGAACGGTTTGCGGAATTTTCCGACGCGTTGAGGGTCATATACGAGATTGCGGCGCAGGGTCAATTTGATTCCGACGGGACAACTGCGGTTCCCTGCGCCGGAGTTGTCCGATGGACAAATGCCTCGCGAGATGTTTTGGAAAAATGCGATAGACGACGCGCGGGCGGGTTAGGGTGAAATCCGCGCCGCGCTCGACGCGTGCTTGAAAAAAGAAACCGATTGGAGAGTAGGAACAGTTTTAAAAAAGTCCGCACCGCATGTCCGCACATGACAAAGACTCTTGCCGCGTGGTAAAATTTGACGGGCTCGAGAATGGCGACGAATTCTTTCATACAATGGTTGTGCGGATGGCAATATGCTGCGTGAAACCCTTGTTCTGCGCACAAAACTTTTGCCGCCGAAACCCCCGCGGCAGACGCTCGCGCGCGCGCGTGTCGAAAGCTTGATACGCAGCGCGTTCGAATATCGCGTCACCATCGTTCAAGCCAGCACCGGCTATGGGAAATCCACTGCGCTGGCGCAGCTGGCGCAGTATTCCGAACCGTTGTTTTGGTACAGCGTAAGTCAGGGGGACGCCGACGCACAGCAATTTCTCGCGCACCTCATCAGCGCCTTTCATATGCATCTCCATGTAGTGGGCGACGCCCCACTCGCGCTTTTGGAAGAACGTAGTGCGATGCCGGCATGTGACGCTCTGCTCAATGAATTGTCCCACGCGCTTACGGCGCCCGCGCTGCTGGTCATTGACGATTACCATTTTGCATCGTCTCCCGACGTCAATGCGGTGCTTGAACATTTCCTCCAATTCATGCCTCCGTCGCTCCACGTGATTGTGTCTTTGCGTTATCCGCCCGAATGGGAGAATCTTCCCTTATGGCGGGCGCGCGGACAGGTTTTGGAAATCAAACGCGACGCCCTCGCGTTCACGCGCGATGAAATCGTCGCCTTGTTTCACCAAACGTACGGCATCCACCTCGCGCCGCGCGAAATTGACATTTTGTACGAAAAGACCGAGGGCTGGTCTATTGCGCTGCAATTGGTGTGGCAAGAGCTGCGCGCCAATCCCAACGCGAATCTGGCGACACTGTTTGAACGCGATACCAATCCGTACGAACGCAGTGCCTCCGGGGTACGCAGTTTGTCCGAAGAGACACTCTTTGCCTACTTGGCGCACGACCTTTTGGCAAAACAACCGCCCGAGCTCCAGGCGTTTTTATTGGAAACGTGCATTTTGCGCGAATTGAATCTCGCGGCTTGCGATGCGGTGCGCGAGCGCACGGATTCCGCGGTCATCCTCAACCAAATCATGCAGCGCGATTTGTTTGTCGCCAGCGCGCACGAAGGGTATATACGCTACCATCATCTCTTTGAAGATTTTTTACGCGAGCTCGCGTCCCGCCAAGACGCCGGGGCAATGCGCGCGCGCCATCAACGCGCGGCGGCATTTTATCAGGACGCGGGCAGGTCCGAAGAAGCGTTGTATCATCTCTTTCGCGCGGGTGACTTTGAAAATGCCGCGCAATGCATCGAACGCGTTGCTGAAGACGCGGTGCGCGCGGGGCGACTCGACACGCTCGCCGCGTGGATTGCGGCGCTGCCGTCGGAAACGGTCGCGGCGCATCCATTCCTCATATTTATGCTCGGTGATTTGGCGCGGATGCGCAGTCGCTACGACGACGCGTTGGCGTGGTACGCACAAGCCGAACGCGAATGGCGCGCGGCGCGCGATGTGAGCGGCATTACGCGCGCCTTACGCGGGCAAGCGTTGGTGTATCTCGATACGGTGCGCCCCGCGCAAGCGGAAGGTCTGTTGGAACAGGCGCTGCGTTTGTCGGATGGTTTGGAAGACCGCAGCGCGCAGGCGCGTTTGTTGGAATTGCTTGCGGAAAACAAGTTGAACATGGGGCGCGCGACTGAAGCGGAAGACTTGCGCGTGCAGGCGCAGCGTTTGCGCGACGAAGGTCCGAGCGAAGACACGTTGAGCGTGCGCGTGAAATTGCGGACGGGGCAGCTCGCCCAAGCGCGCACGATTCTCGAAGCGTGGGCAGAACAGGAACGCGACCAACTTCATGCACCGCGCGCCGTGCGCGAAACGCTTTTGCTTTTGTCACTGATTCACGCGATGCAAGGATCCGCGGACGCATCGTACGCCGCAGCGCGCGACGGTATCGCTTTGGGGAATCGTTTCGATTCACCGTTCGTGACCGCGATTGGCTTGACGCGTTTGGGACATGCGGAACAGGTGCGCGGCGAATTGACGGCGGCGCAGGAAGCATACCACTCGGCAATCCGCCTCGCCGACCAACGCGCACTGCCGCGATTGCGCGCGGAAATCATGTGGGGCTTGACGCGCGTGTACGGTTACAACGGCGACCTTGCGAGCGCGCAGCGCATGGCGGCGGAGGGCATTCAAGTTGCACGCAGCGCGGGTGATGAATGGGTCGTCGCGCTCGTGCAGTTGGCGCTCGGCGCGAGTCACACGTTGGCGCGGCAAGATGACGCGAGCATCGCGATTTTGAATGACGCGCTCGCCGCGTTTCGCGCGTGCGGCGACCGCTTCGGACGCGCGGTGACGCACTTGTGGCTCGCCCTCGCGCATTCCCATTTGAAGCAGCACGAACGCGCCTTGGCGCACTTGGACGAAGCGCTGGCGTTGGGCGCAAACGAACAGTACGATTATTTGTTCACGACGCGCACGCTGCACGGGTGGCATGACCCCCGCGTCGGAGTGCCGCTGTTGTTGCGAGCGCGCAAACGCGGTCTGCATTCCGCGTACGTGAATCGTCTATTGAGCACGATGGGACTGGAACAAGTGACCGCGCATCCCGGATATCAACTGCATGTGCAAACGCTCGGTGTCTTTCGCGTGTGGCGCGGCAATATTGAAAATCCGTCGAGCGAGGTGCGCTCGCATGAGTGGCAGCGGCGCAAAGCGCGCCAATTATTGCAGTTGCTCATCACCTATCGCGGGCGAATGCTCGAACGCGAAGAAATTTTTGAATTGTTGTGGGCGAACGAAACGCCGGATGCGATGGCGCGTGATTTCAAAGTCGCGTTAAATCAGGTAAATCGCGTGTTGGAACCCGAACGCGCGATGGATGAAACGACTGCGTTCGTCGAACGCGTGGGTACGGCGTATGGTTTTCGCGCGGGCGCGGATGTGTGGATTGACGCAGACGAATTCGCACGGCGCATCGCGCAGGCGGAAACAGCGCGCGACAATGACGCGTTGGATTTGTACCGCCGCGCGCTTGCGTTGTACCAGGATGATTATTTGATTGCCGATGCGCGTTACGAGGCATGGGCGAGTGCGGAACGCGAGCGTTTGCTCGGTTTGTATTTGCGCGCGGCTGACCGCTTGGCCGCGGAATTGTTTGCGCGCGGCGCGTACAAAGAATGTTTGGCGTGGTGCGAAAAAATTCTTGCGCGCGACCGCTGTTGGGAGCACGCGTATCGGCTGATGATGCGCGCGCACGCGGCACGCGGCGAACATGTGCAGGCGCGGCGCGTATTTGAACAATGCGCCCAAGCGCTGCAGAATGACTTGGAGGTGGAACCTTCACCCGCGACGATTCAGGTTTTCAGAGAGACAACCCGCGGCGAAGCATAAAAGTTTTTTTGCGCCGAGGACCGCATGACAACTCGCGAGGCGTGAAGCGTACCTCAAGGATGCAGTCTTTCGATTGCATAGCAGTAAATCGAAAAATGCTATTTGGTTTCTCGCCCCCGAACATGCCGGAAGCGCTTCTCAATTCCCATGTTTCCCGCAACGTGGGGCGCGTCGAATCAAGGTCCCTGATTTTCTTAATTTCCCACGTCGTCATGCAAAATCAACAGCGCGCAGAAAAGGCGTGAGCTGGTTCAGAGCAGATTCCGATTCGATGCAAGGGACAGACCAGTCGGGTTTCGGCGATGTCACCATCGCAAAAACCCGAAAGGTCTTTTCCCCCGGACCACATAGGAATTGCCCCTAGTGTGTTGCGTCTGCGGTCGCGTGCGGAAGGGCATTCAAACGTGAGAGTGCGGCGACAGGCGGCGCGAACGGCAGATTGGATAGGTCGTTGTATTTGCGAAGCAAGTGATAGGTGATGAGCAGCTGCGTCAACGCGAGCGGATGGCTGTGGCGTCGTTGCCCGCGGTCTTGATACTCGCCGAATTGTTCTTGGTTGATGGGACGCAAATCGGGAAGGTGCTGCCAGATTTCCTCTTCGAATTTCGCGGCGTGCTCCGCGGTCACGTTGCCTTCGACGCTCAAAAAATCCACCGGGCGCCCGCCGTCGCGCCCGAGCTCCAATCGAATTTCACTGCCTTCATGGTCCAAAAGGTACGTCAGGTCGGGATGGGGAATCGTGGGGCGCAGGGTGAGACGCACATCGAGATTTGGTCCCGCGTCTTCGGGTGTTTTGCCGCTCGGCGGATAAAACGAAACGACAATGTCGGCAAATTCGCGCTGCGGACGAATAAAATCGCGCGAATCGCGTTCGCGTTTTTCCAGTTCCGCCAGCACCTCTTCGCGCGTGTAGCCGCGTTTCGTCGTATCGCGTTTGATTTTCCAAATGCGCCGCAGTTCTTCGGGCGGGTCGAGATACACTTTGACGTCAAAAAATTGGCGCAGTACCGGCGTCGAAAAACCAAGCAGGCCTTCGAGAATGACAAATTCGCGCGGCTGCACATATTCGGGTCGCACCAACGAACCGGTGCTGTGGTCGTAAACGGGTTTCAAAATCGGCTGTCCGTAATGCAACCGCTCGACCTGCAGCTGCATAATGTCCATGTAATTGCAATCGGGATGTAGTGCGGTGATGCCGAACGCGGCGCGTTCCTTTCGGTCGTACTTGTGGTAATCGTCCGTGCAAACGTGCGTGACGCGGTCCGCGCCGAGGAGATTGACCAGTCCTTGCGTGATGGTCGTTTTGCCCGCCGCGCTGTCCCCCACAATGCCGAGAATGATTGGGCGTCTCTTGTTCATGGCGAATCCTCTGGTTGGTCGGGTCCCTGCGGCTGTGCGACGACAAACGCCATGACTTGACCTTGACGCTGCGTGTCGTACGCGGTCAAGCGAATGTAACTGTCGGGATGCGCGCTGCGGCACGCTTCGAGTTCCGTCAACACATCGTCGGGCGATTGGAAACCGAACATGGGCAATTTCCACCAATGCCAATACGCAGTCCGCGGATTGGGCTGTTGGGAAAATTCAATCCCCGCAATCCAGCCGCGCTGCATGAAATATTGGATTTGTTTGGCAACTTGTTCCCCGTTCAGCGGCGGCAGATACGAAAAAGTCTCGGTTTTCATTTTCCCTCCGCAGATAAAACCGTTGTTGTCGTCGCATCTACATCGTCGTACTCGAATGTGACGCCTTTCCATGTTTCCATCGCGGCGCGCAATTCAGGACTCGTGCGCGCGGCGGCTTTGAGAATATCATTTCCTTCCATCACAAGATTGCGTCCTTCGTTGCGCGCCTGCACCACCGCTTCCAACGCGACGCGGTTCGCCGTCGCGCCTGCCGCGCTGCCCCACGGGTGCCCGACCGTGCCGCCGCCAAATTGCAAAATCACATCGTCGCCAAAAAGGGCAACGAGTTCCGGCATGTGCCACACATGAATGCCGCCCGACGCGACGGGGAACATGCCCGGCATCGAAAGCCACGGTTGGTCAAAATGATAGCCGGTGCATTTGGCGGTGGTCGCGTTGTCGAGCCGCAGCATTTCGTTAATACCCATTGTGGATTCGCGCGCCGATTCCAGTTTGCCGACGACGGTGCCATTGTGCAAATGGTCCGCGCCGACGACGCGGCACCATTTCGCCAACACGCGCCAGTGAATTCCGTGATGCGGCTGGCGGTCCATGACGGAATGCATCGCGCGATGCGCGTGCAGCAGCATGCCATTTTTGCGCGCCCATTTGGACAGCGACGCGAACGCGGTAAAGCCGACGACAAGATAATCCACCATGATGATGCGCGAGCCGAGTTCCTTGGCGAGTTCCGCGCGGCTGTACATTTCTTCCATGTCGCCGCCGGTCACATTCAAATAATGACCTTTGCGCTCCCCGGTTTCCGCTTCGGCTTGATGCACCGCGTGCATGACAAATTCCGCGCGGTCGCGCCAGCGCATGAACGGCTGCGACGTGATATTTTCGTCGTCTTTGGTAAAGTCCAAGCCGCCGCGCAAGGCTTCGTACACCAAGCGCCCGTAATTTTTCGCGGACAAGCCCAATTTCGGTTTCATCGTCGCGCCCAAAAGCGGACGTCCGTATTTGTCCATGCGATCGCGTTCCACTTGAATGCCGTGCGGCGGACCTTGAAACGTCTTGAGCAGCGCGGGCGGAAAGTAAACATCTTCAAGGCGCAGCGCGCGCAAGGGTTTGAAACCAAAGATATTGCCGACGAGCGAGGACATGAGATTTGGCAGCGAACCTTCCTCGAACAAATCGAGTGGGTACGCGATGTAGGCAATGCATTGGTCCGCGCGTCCGGGCACCGTTTTGATATCGTACGTGCGCGCGCAGTAGCGTTCCGCTTCGACCAAATAATCCGACCACACCGTCGTCCACGTAGCGAAGGAGGATTCGGCAGCGACGGCGGACGCGGCTTCCGCGAACGAAACGCCTTCTTGCGGCGTGATGCGAAACGCGGCGAGGACGTGTGTGTCGCGCGGTTTGAAACCGAGGTTGTAATACAAACGATCGGCATCGCTGTACGGCTTGACGCCCGCGTCGTACAATGCCTTATCTGCCGCGCCGGTTTTCCCCGAACCAAAATCGTTCATGCTGATCCTTTCTGCTGCATCGTTTCTCAAACGCGCATTGACAAAACGTGTGAGAACTATACCAATCCTTGCCGCAAAGGGGAATGGCTAAACGAACAGTTTGCGGACAGGGGAACGGCTAGTTTTTCGCGCGCCGAAAATAAAAACGGACAGGCGTAAACCTGTCCGGCGATAGGGAAAATGTTTTGCGTCAGGCGCCGCCGAGACGGCGAAACGCGGCGGCGGCTTCCGTGCGATTGGCGACGCCTAATTTGTCGTAAATGTTTTGTAAATGAAATTTGACCGTGCTTTCACTCACGCTCAAGCGTTCCGCAATTTGCGCGTTCGTCAAGCCCTCTGCGAGCTGCGTCAAGACCTCGTGTTCGCGTTCCGACAATTCGGGCAGCTGCGGTTGACGACGCTGCTCGACAAGCCACTGCCGCACGGCGCGCGGAAAAACGATATGCCCATGCGCGATTTGACGAATCGCCGCGATGGTTTGCAAAGGCGCGTCGGTTTTCAAAACATAGCCGTCGGCTTCGTACTCGAGCGCTTGCAGCATCGCTTCACCATCCGCAAACGCGGTGAGGATCAGAACATGCGTTGGAATTTTTTCTTCGCGGATGCGTTGCAGACAACCCAAGCCGCTGATGAACGGCAGCTGCAAATCCAAGACGACGACGTCGGGCTGGTACGCGCGCACGGCATCCAACAGGGCTTTCCCATCCTGAACGGCTGCGACGACTTGCATATCCGCTTCATTTTGAATGAGCGCGCGCAGTCCTTCCAACACCAACGCATGGTCGTCCGCGAGCGCGATGCGAATCGGCTTGGCGCGCGGCGGCGTGAATTCATTTTGGCTGGGCGGATTCATCGGCGGGGACCTCGACCAAAATCGTTGTGCCTTTGCCGGGGCTAGACTCGACCGTAAACGTGCCTCCGACCAGGGTCATGCGTTCGCGCATTCCGCGCAGTCCGATGTGTTCCGCGCGTTCGGCGACTGTGGGCCCCGCAAGCGGCGGTGGCGTGAACCCGCGTCCATCGTCCGACACGAGCAAACGTACCGTGCCGCGGTGTGCGCTGAGATGCACGGTGGCTTGCCTCACGTTCGCGTGGCGATACACATTCGCGAGCGCCTCTTGCGTGATGCGATACAACGCGATTTTGACGGGAAGCGTCAGCGCGGGAATTTCGCCTTCGACGCAAAGATGGACTTGCATTCCCGTCAATTCCATGTGCTGGACCACGAGCCCCTGCAGCAGCTGCGGCATATTGCGCCGCGCAAATTCGGGCGGACGCAGCGCGCCGAGCACGGTACGGATTTCGCCGAGCGATGCTTCGATGAGCGCGCTCACGCGCTGCACGCACAAACTCCAATCGGCTTTGTTCGCGCTGCCGTGTTGGATTTGCATTTGCATCACGTTCAATTGAGTCAGCGCGGCAAAAAGTTTTTGCACGGGTCCGTCGTGAATGTCCAAAATGATGCGTTGTAACTCTTCTTCCGTCACGGAAAGCATTCGCTGCGCGGCAAGCTGTTCTTGAGCGGTTGACATGGTTGTTCGATTCTTTCGACGAAAATACTCCGGCGCGAATAACCGGTTTTTTATATTATCGCGCTATTCGACCGCGCGAGCGAAAGTTTTTGAACAATGTGCGCGCGCCGCAAAACAAGCCCTGTAACTCGCCTGTAACTCGAGTGTAACCGAAATCTGCTAGGATGTTGAAGGAGTCAGTGGTGACGTCTGCAAGCCCGCGCATTGAAGCGTATGTTTTGCGATTCGTGTTCGATACCCCCGAAACGGCGGGGGATTTCGCGCGCGCCTCGAATTCTTTCCCCGAAACCACGCCTGCTATCGGCTGGCATGGTATAGTCATTCACGTCCAGACCAATCAAGAAAAGCATTTTGCGAATATCGCCGATGCGCTCGCGTTCATTGCGCGCGATGTGCAGCTCGGCGATTTTGTTTTTCATCCGGCGATACAAGGAATGAAAGATGAGACTCGACAATCAAGTTGCCATCATCACGGGTGGCGCGGCGGGCATTGGCAAAGCGACGGCTGAACGTTTCGCGCAAGAAGGCGCGCGCGTCGTCATTTGGGATGTGAACGAAACGGTTGGGCAAACGACCGCGCAGCAACTCGGCAAGAAGGCGAAATTTTTCAAGGTCAATGTCGCCGACCGCGCAGCGGTGCAAGCGTTTGTGGAGCAAGTCTGGAATTTGTATGGACGCATTGATATTTTGGTGAACAATGCGGGCATTGTGCGCGACGCCCAATTGGTCAAAGTCAAAGACGGCGCGCTGACGGGGCAAATGTCCGAAGCCGATTTCGATTTGGTCATCAGCATCAATCTGAAAGGCGTGTTCAATTGTGGGCAAGCGGTCGCGCCGTACATGATTCGACAAGGCGGCGGCGTGATTCTCAACGCGAGTTCGGTCGTCGGACTCGACGGCAATTTTGGTCAGACGAATTACGTCGCGACCAAATCCGCCGTGATTGGCATGACGAAAGTGTGGGCGCGCGAATTGGGCAAGTACAACATTCGCGTGAACGCGGTGGCGCCGGGTTTCACTGCGACGGAAATCCTTTCGGCGATGCCCGAAAAAATTATTGAAGGCATGAAAGCGCACACGCCGCTTGGACGCATGGGACAGCCGCGCGACATTGCGAACGCGTACTTGTTCCTCGCGTCGGACGAAGCGAGTTTTATTTCGGGCGAGACGCTGCGAGTGGACGGGGGATTAGTGGTTGGAACGTGAAAACGTTAATTGTGCATGAACGCTTCTGATTTGTTGACGAAACGCGCGCTGCTGACGCCCGCACGCGAGGCGCTGTTTGATGCGGACATGGGACAGCGTTACACCTACGCGGCATTGAATGCGCGCGCGAATCGCGCGGCGAATTTTTTGCGCGAACGCTTGGGCGTGCAAGCAGGCGACCGCGTTTCGATTCTCGCGCACAACTGCATCGCGTATGTGGACTTGCTGTACGCGGTTGGAAAAATTGGCGCGGTTCTTGCGCCGCTCAGTACGCGATTGGTTGCGCGTGAATTGGAATACATTGTCAACGATTGCGAACCGCGCGCATTGTTCGTCGGTCCCGAATTTGTCAGTCTTGCGAATGACCTGCGAGCGCGCACAAACATTTTGCATTACGTCGCGTTGGAAAACGCGCGCATCGAAAACGCATTCGCGTACGATGTGGAAGCGAACCGGGCATCGGATGCCGAACCGGAGCGCCCCGCATTGAACGACGATTCCGTGTACTGCATTCTGTACACCTCCGGCACAACGGGCAAACCGAAAGGCGCAATGATTCCGCATCGTCAGGTGTTGTGGAACTGCATCAACACCGTGATTAGCTGGGGTCTGCGCGAAAACGATGTTGCACCGATTCTGACGCCGATGTTTCATGCGGGCGGATTGTTTGTGTTTCTTACACCGCTGTTGTATGCGGGCGGACGCGTTGTGCTCACGCGCACGTTCGATGCCGAAGCAAGTTTGCGATTAATAACGGACGAGCAATGTACGGTGATTCTCGGCGTGCCGACCCTTTTCCAAGTGTGGCAAGATACAAAATTTTTCCGCGACGCGAATTTTTCGCACGTGCGTTTTTTCATCAATGGCGGCGCGCCGTGTCCGCCCGCGCTCATCGAACATTGGATCAAGACAAAACAGGTCGCGTTTCGACAGGGCTACGGGTTGACCGAGGTCGGCACGAATTGTTTTTCGATGACAAACGAGGACGGTGCGCGAAAAATAGGTTCGGTCGGCAAACCGATTTTTCACAGCGAGATGCGTTTGTGGCAGCCGGAAACGGGGCGCGATGCGGCGCAAGGCGAAGCGGGCGAATTGTTGATTCGCGGTCCCCACGTGTGTCTCGGTTATTGGCGCAATGAACAAGCGACGGCGGATGCCTGGCGTGACGGATGGTTTTGCACGGGCGACAGCGCGCGCCAAGACGCGGATGGTTTTTTTTACATTGTCGGTCGTTTCAAAGACATGCTCAAAAGCGGCGGCGAAAATATCTATGCTGCCGAAGTCGAAGCGGTGTTTCGCGAGCATCCTGCGGTGGTTGATGCCGCGTTAATTGGTGTGCCCGACGAGAAATGGGGCGAAGTCGGCATGATGATTGTTGTGCCGAAAGAAGGACACTTGTTGGACTTTGACGAACTGCTCGGTTTTTGCCGCGGCCGGCTTGCGCGTTTCAAAATGCCCAAACGCATTGTGTTTGCCGACGCGCTGCCGTACTCGCCATACGGTAAAGTGGAAAAGCAAAAACTCCGCGAAAAATATCTGAAATGAGCATTCCGACGCTGGCGGGAATTACCGCGCAAACTCTTACCACCGCACGCCTCACCACGCGCGTCTTGTTCAGCGGCGCGGACGACGCGACACCGGTTTTGTTTTTGCACGGCA
>CAZXYP010000158.1:0-11592 GCA_964644955.1 uncultured Anaerolineales bacterium
TGCGAAAAATTTCACTCAACGCGCCGATGATGAAAACATAAACGACGAGCAAAATCGCCGTGAGCGCGAAATAGACGAACGCGCGATTCAAGACGCGTTCGCTTTGCCACAGTTGGTCGCGCAGCATGGCAACGCCGAACGACAAAGGCAATACTGTTGGAATAATCAGTCCAAAGAGATAATTCAAAAGGGCACCCGCCGCAGTATCCCAATAACTGGGCAGAGCAATGGAGGTGGCAACAACAATTGCAAATCCTCCTGCGATGCTGCCAAGCGCAAGCACAATCCAGCGCGTCTGTAGTTTTTGCGCGCGCGTCGAAACATGCCGATAGCGGTACATTTGGCTCCACGCGGCGAAAACGAGGAGACCTACAAAGATGCTGATAATCGCATACCAACCCAAGTTTTCATCCCAGGTAGGAGAAACCTCAACCGCATTCGCAAGCCAAATCAGTCCGACCAAAACAAAGGGGGTGGGCGCAAACCAGCGCATCCAGCGCGGCGCGAACTGCCCATTGGGAAAAACCAGAAACACCAGAACCAGCAAAATCATGCCTGCGCCACTAAAGAACTCGTCGAGCGCGTAAAGCAGCTTGTCCCACGGATAATGATACAGATACCAATTTTCCGTATAACCGCCGAGATTGAACATGTGCGGCAAGGTCAAAAGCATAAGCGAAACGAGCATCGCCATCCAATCATCCGACTTGCGCCAAAAAATAAAAAACGCCACGCCGAGAAAGACGGCGAGCGCAAGATACCGCAGTCCGAGAAAAAAAAGCGCATAGAAATCGAACGCGCGCGAATAAATGTTGATGCCAAACAACGCGGCGCTCTGTTCGACCTCCCAGATGCCATATGTATTGTCCCGTAGAATCAAGGGCAAAAGCAAAGCATACACGACAAGCGCCGCGCCGCCGATGAGAAACCACACCGCGCGCGCAAGCCACAAGCGCGTGCCGCGCAATTGCGTGCGCGCGGTCAAATTCAATTCATTCGTTTGTGACAGTGGGGTGGACAAAGTTGCCATCTAATTTCCACTCACTGCAACGCGCGTCTGATTTTCCTTCCACATTAGTACACCCATCCCAATCCACAACAACGCGAAAAGATATTGCGCAATGTCCGCGAAATTACTCTGCATCACATTGTCGAGCATGACAAAGAGAAACCAACTCGCCCAAACAATTCCTGTAATGAGTGGCACAATACTGTTCGCACCCCACACACGCGTACGATAGAACGCAAGACCGAACGCAATCAACCCAATACTCAATAACAAGAAACCGACAAGATACGTCAACCATCCGACGAGTGAGATTGTATCCACATCGCCCTCGCGCACACCGCCGCCAATCCAAAATTCAATCGCCGCGCCCGCCGCGAGTAAGGCGAACCCCGCGAGTGAAATGAAAAATCCAACGCGTCCCACCTTCACCATGCGATACAAACCGTACAACGCGAAAGCAAGGAACGCGAGGGGCAGGGGACGCAGTGTGTTGAGAAACTCGTAGGTTGGAAAATTGTCGCCGCGTTCCCACGCCCCGACGAGTGCGAGGTTCAACGCGAGCCAGAGGATTCCGCCGAGAATCGCGGCGAGCGCGGCGCTATTTTTCATCGGATGTTGCCTTTCTGTCACGCTGCGCGCAATTGTTCAATCTGCGGCAGGTGAGTAAGTTCGTGCGACGCGAAATAACTCACTTGATTGCGTAACGTCACCTCGCCGAATTCGAGATGCTGTCCTTTACGCCACCATGCCGCGAGCGGTATGTTTTCCAACTGCGCGATGATTTTTTCGCGCACGCCGCGATACTCTTCAAGCACCGCGCGCGTCGTCGGCAGATTCTCCTGCGGCTTGTCAGCCCATTCAAAGACGGCTTTCGATTCCAATTTTGGATTTTCCTCTTCCACTATCAAACCCATGCGAAAATCCAAAACGCCTTGCGCGTCGCGCATGTGCGAAATGATTTGGTGAATAGACCAGCCGCCGCCCGGCGATGGTTTCGTCATTTGCGCTTCATCCAAACCGTCCAGCAATGCTGTGACCGCGCGTGGCGTTTCACGCAATTGCGCGAGCGCGGTAAAGGGGTCGAGCGCGTCGAGCCAATACACGGGCGGAAATTTTTGAAACGTTTCTGCCCACGCGCCGCACGTCGGACATTTCGTTGGCGCGCCGATTTCGACATGCCCGCAGGTGCGGCAGACGAACGGATGCGGCACTGCATCGTATAACGGCAGCTTGCCCGCGCGCATCGCTTCGAGTCCGCGTTGAAATGCCGCAATCAATGGCGCATCCACTTGCAGCGCGACGAGATTTTCCATCGCGTGTTCCAGTTCTGCCGCAAGCGCGTCGTGTGCGGCGGGCGCAGGATTTTCGTACCCCGCGCGGCGCACCAACGCGTCAATGCTTGCGCGCGTCAGTTTGGCGAGATTGTATTGTCCGGCGTTGCCGAGCGCTTCGGCGATAGCTGCAAGGCCGGTGAGCGTTTCGGCGAGATTGATGTAAGAGTGTGTCACCGCATGTCTCGTTATGGATTGAATTGCCTGTTCAACGTCTGCAAAAATGTTGCTTCAAAACGCGGCGCATCCATTTTTGTGGCGAAGCGCACGCGCGTTCCCTGCGCGTCTTGTTTTGTGCGTCCCGTTTCTGGTTCAATCACAAGCGGCATTTCTTGAAGCGTGCCGAGCGTTTCATCCGTTACAAGCGCGGCGGCGATTCCGTCCCAAATGAAATAGGCGCCGTTTTCGATTCCGCCGCGCTGAGATTGCAGTACGCGTTCCGCAAGCTTTGCGGCGGGAGTTTGTTTTGACTCGTTCAAGCGTGTCAAAAACGCGCGCGTGACCGGGACGTGATTTGTTGCGTCGAGCGGGACGAGTGTGAGGGGAACCCCGCTTGCGAAAACGCGTTCGACGGCGGTGGGGTCAATGTAAAAATTCCATTCTGCGTTCGGCGCTTGTTCCACATTTCCTTTCACCTGCACCGCGCCGCCCATACTGTACAACATTTCGATTTTGTGTGTCAATGTCGGTTTTTGCGCGAACGCGTCGACGAGATTTGTCAGCGGACCGAGCGCGAGGATCGTGAGAGGCGCATGGGATTCTTGCAAGGTTCGCGTGAGCAGCGCAACGGCATTTTCATTCGGAGTCACGAATTGCGTCGGCTGTAAATTCGCGCCAAAAAAAGTTTCTGCTGCGTCGCGCCATTCTTTTGGAAATGTGTGGTTGCCTTGTAATGGAGTTTCGCGTCCGCAGGCAATCGGAATGTCCGTGCGTTCCATCGTTTCCAAAATCGCGCGCACATTGCGAATGCCCGCGTCACAGCGCGTAATGCCCGTTCCCGCAATCGTAATTGCTTGCACGTTCACATCGGGACGCGACAACAGATACAACAACGCAAGAATATCATCCACCGAAACGTCCGTGTCAACGAGAATGTTTCGCGGCGATGAGGCGAGCGGAATCGAAATAGGCGTTGGCTGCAGCGCGTTGCCACAGCCAACACAGAACAGAATCAAGAATGCAAACAGAAAATTTTTCATGTCCTTGTAGAGACATTTCGGTGAAACGTCTCTGCTCTAGTGAAACGTCTCTGCTCTAGCGCGAATCATTTCCAATTCTTGTTCAACCACCACATCGCCGCAGATAGAATGATGCCATAGACCAACGCACCGGCGATAACGACGGGTGCCTGCATGCTTTGCGCGGACGAAGAGATAAACCATGCGGCAAGAATTCCCACCGCATTGGCGACCATCCACAATGGACTGCGCGCAATCGAACGCGCGGCGAGATATTGTCCCAAACCGAGAATCGCGCCCAGTGTTACAAATGCAAGAATCATCACCGGCACATTTTCGCCTTGGTCATTGAATACGCTGATCAATATCGCAACGACGCCCGCGACGACTCCACCCACAATACTGCCGACGAGCCAACGCGTCGCGTCGCTTGTGCGCCCGCGCAGCACAATCCACTGCGCGATGCCGACTGCCGCGCCGATGCCCAATCCGAAAACAATCCCGCCAACAATTTGCGCGGGAAATTGACCAATCGCGCGTTCGACACCTTCGCCATACGTCCACAGCAGTGGCAAAACGCCGACCATACTAACGATGATTCCAAGCGCGGACGCGATTGTCCACGCGACGAGCCAGCCGAGCGATTTCGTTTTGTTTTGAGTGAGTGTGGTGTTCATGTTGATTCTCCTTTTGCCAAGACCTGACAGGTTTCCATCGCGCACGGCTCGCCTATCCGCTTTGCGTTGTATGCCGCGCAAGTGACAAGTGAGCCAACGGCTCAAAAACCTGTCAGGTCTCGTTACTGAACGGTAATCGAAATTTGTTGCGTCATGCCTGCGCCCGGTAACGCGACGTGCGCGCCATCCGCCGCTTGCAGACACAATGTGTGTTTTCCCGGCGCCAATGTCAGTTCCGTTTCCATCTGCGCTTTGCCAAAGTGCTTATGGGCGTCGTCATTGACAATGACCTGTCCCGCCGCGATACACGGCGTATCAATCAAGACGTGCAAATGTCCCGCGCCCGCGTTGACCGCGCCCGCCGGCTCGACGCGAAAATTTTGCGCCGCCCACGCCAGCTTCACGGGATTGGAAACGGTCGCGTTGTTTTGCGGCGTGGTGAATGAAATCTTGCCTTCCGGCGCGCTGCATGTAGCGACCAGCATTGCGAGCGCGGCGGACAAAACTCCGAGTACGAAAGTTTTTCTCATGCCTCTCTCCTTGTTGAAACTGTGCCGAGTATGCCATGCAATCCTTCCCGTTGTCATGGGGGTACAGTCCTATGTTGGGAGCGGGAATTTGGAAAATAAAAAAAGCGAACAAGTGAAAACCTGTCCGCTTGCAAGTGAAAGGGTGCGCGTTCAGCGAATTTCGACCCGACCGATGCCGCCTTCGATGGTGATTTCGATTCGGTCGGTGGCTTCGGCATAGCCGTCTGATTGCAAAATACCAAAGCCGCGGTCCGTAAAACGCGTCGTGTCCGCGTCGAGCAGTCCCAAGCCGGGTGCGCCGCGAATGGAAGCGCGCACGTCGGTCGGCACGCGTACGTGGACAGGAGCCGCGCCCGAATGAATCACAAGACGCAGCGTGCCTTGCGGTGAGGGAAGAATGATGTCGGTTGGACTCGCACCGGTTTGGATATCCACATTGGTCAAATGAATTCTCGAAAAATCCAGCTGTGCTTGTCCCGCGCCGCCTTCGTACTGCAGCGTTGTCGGAAGTTGCGCGTGTATTTTTACGTTCCATTCAGGCTCGCGCGGTTTGAGGTTTGACAGGTGCGACCATAGTTCGGCGGGGGTTTTCAATTCAACCATGACCGCGTCATGGTCACGCGAAATCTTTTGCGTAACGCCGCCGACGAACGTTCCCGAAAACAACAGCGCGGTGTTGTTCTCTGCCGTCAGTTTCAGGTGACCAATGCCATGTTTCAGATTAAAGGTCGCGCGCGTCGCGTTTTCCAATGGCGCGGAGGCGGGGTCTGTTTGCAAAATGTACGGTTTGGGGCGCGCGCTCCAAAGCAAAAAGATGCCAACGAGAATGAGCGCAGCCGACAAGAGGTAAACCCAGCTTGTGCCGGCAAGAAATCCCAAATTCCCCAATAATGCCAAGACGCCGAGAACCACCAAAAGAATCGCCAAAGGAATTCGCCAGCTCATTACCATCACCTCATGCCCGGGGCGGGACTGTCTGTCGTTATTACAAGACAACGCGTCGCACTGTGCCGTGCCTGTCATTATCATAGCACAATCCGCGATTGCCGTCTTGCCGAATGTGGACAGTCCTTTGACCGCGCCCCGCCTACGCGAAATACCTGCATATCGCGTTGGATGCAAAAGGCGAACCGCTGCCGGACGCGTTGGCGCGCGCCGCGCCGGAATATGTTGTCGTGCGCGTATGGCTTGAACAAACATCATGAGAAAAAAAAACGGCAAAGCGCCTCTTTTGCTTTACCGTTTTTCATGTCGCGGCTTATGGTTTGAATCGCGCCGCCGCTTGCGCGCGGCGTTTGGCGCGCAGCCACCAAATCAGCAGCCCCGCGCCTAGCGTCATCAACACGTATTCGTGCGGTTCCGGCACGGCGGTCACGTCGAACGGATTTTGCTGCTCTGTCTCGCCCACCTCTTCCGTTTCGCGTTGAAATCGGTCGCCCTGTTTTTCCGCATCGTCCAATTGCTTGTGTTGAAATTCATTGACGAGGACGAGCATGGATGAATACGGCGAAACGACACTGTATTGTTTTGCGAGCGCGTGCAATTCATCCAACGTATTTAATTGCGACAATGCCGCGCGTTCACGCTGTATGTTGGCAAGAATCAAACGCCGCGCGGCAAACGGCGCGAACGATTCATCGGGCGCGGTGAGGTCTTGGTACGCGCGGTCGGCTTCGGCGGTAGGCAGGACACTCCAAAAATATCCGTCCACCCAATCGCCATTCGCGATTTGCGACGCGTTGTCGGAGGCATGTGCCAACGCGTAGGATGTCGAGAAACGCGCGAGCGCTTCGGACAATGCTCCGGTCACGCCGCCGCCGCTCGACTGAATTTGTTCCAATGTCGCGTCGTCATAGCCCAACGGAAATTTTCCGTCGAGATGCACAAACCATAACGGCATGGTAAACGTTTGCGCCGCCGCGTCGCTTTTGCCCAACGCATAGCCCGTGCCGTCGGTCAGCACAAACACGGCGTCATACGTGTCCGTGCCGCGCAGTGCGGAGAATTGTTGCAGCAGCTGCGACGGATTTTGTCCGCCACTGTACGTGAGCGCGTTCGTGTCGAGTGCATCGAGCTGCACGCGCGTCGGTTGTTCACCGCGAAAAGACGACGCAGTCAAATATACCTCTACCGTACTGCCGTCCTGCGCGAGCGATTTGAATTGCGCGAGGGCATCGCTCACGGCTTGCGCGTGCGATTGCATACTGCGCGAACGGTCCAGCACCACTGCATAGCGCGCGTGGGCGGGCAGGGCAGGCAGCGCGTTGGTTTGCATCGGTTGCGCCATCACCGTTTGCCCCCCCGGTAAATCCACGCGATGCGTGACGGGTTGCGCAGGCAAAGTGGTCTCAAGCTGCGCGGGAAGCCATTCCGTTGTGTTGTTTGCGAACGGTTTGCCATTTACGGTGCGAATCGTTTTTTCATCCCAATACACGTTGCGTTTTTCGGCGAGATAGGGCAGCGTCCAATGCTCGTCGTGCGCGAGCGCGCGCCACGTCAGCCACAAATGCACGGGCGGACCTTGACGCACATAGGATGCGCGGAAACCGAATTCGGATTGCGGTTCGTAACCGAGGGATTTGGGTTCAATCGGAAACGCGCGCACGCGATATTGACGCGGACCGATTTGTTCGACGATGGCGGGGTCCACGTTGACGCGCACCTGTTCACGATAGACTTGCTGTGCCGCGCCGCGCGGCGCGACGCGATAGGCAAAGCGTTCGCTGCGGTTATCCGAATCGCCGAGCCACAAACCGGTAATGACCGCCGATTCGGGCAGGGTAATGTAATACACCACTTCTTGCCGCTGCCCGGTTTGATTTTGATATGCTTCGTGCAGTTCAAACTCTGCCCAATCGCCATGCTCGACCACATTCAACTCTTGGGTATTGAGATGAATTTCTTGGTCTTGCGTGGTTTGCAACAGCTGCTGTGCGCGCGCAATGTCCCACGTCGAACTGAGCGAACCGAGAACCGTTTCGCGTTCGCCGTTCACAATTTCCGCGTCAAAATATTTGGCATACAACTCGGCGGCTTGCGCGGACTCGCGAAACATCGCGCCGTCATTCCAACGCGCGTTTTCGACGGGTTTGCCGACCGGTTGATACAGCAACGGCGCCGCCACAATTTCATACGCGCGCTCCACGCCGAGAAAATTTTCTGCGGGCGCTTGAAACACATTACCATACAAGCTGCGAATATGCTGCACTTCGCCGACGGAACTGATGTAACGCTGCGGCGCAAGATACGCATTCAATACACCCGCGCGCAGATTGGCTTCTTGCGATTGAATCGTTTGCGCGTGCGCGGCGTTCGTTGGCGGTGTCTCGAGCAAGGCGAATGCGGCGGCTTGCGGTTGTTGATTCAACCACACAAAGACAAGCACGCAGGTAATTGCCGTTGCGCCGCTGAGCAAAGCGGCGGGCGCGCGCCCGAAACGCGCGCACGCGCTTTGCATCGCGCGCTGCCACGCGCGAATCACCAGAATGGGCACGGCGATGGGCATCAACACAAACAACGTCGCGCTAAACACAAGCGTCGCCATGCCCAAGACCGCAAACGGAATCCACACCAGATTGCGCGGGAATTCGCGGAACGCGTTCCACAAACCTGTAAAGAAATCGCCGAGATGCAGAATGAACTCAAACAGCGCGCGCACCAATGCTGCTGCAAACGGAATGGCATAAAACGCAAGCCAAATCGCCGCATATACCATCACCACCGCATACAGCGTCAAACCAAGCACGCGCAGATACGTCACCCACGCGCTGCGCGTATCAATGCGCTTGTCGAGCAATTGCCACACGAACGCTGCCATGCCCAGCGCGGCGACAATGAGCAAGAACGTCAACGGCGGCGTCAGTTCGCGCACAATGAAAAAGCGAATCGCAACCAGGAGCATCAACGGACCTTCAACGGCATACCCCAACGCAAACAATTTGTACGGTTCCGCGCGCAGCAAGGTCAAGCCCAAAATCACGCACGCCGCCGGAATCGCAATCAACAACAGCGCGTACAACACATACGCGAACGGCACAATGTTCGCCTGCACGGCATGGATGAGGTCGAACATGACCAGCGGCGCAAAGCCGAGCAGCATGAACGCGAGAAAAATCGCGTTCCATGACCAAAACAGCGCATACGCAATGAGACGGAAATTGATGAATCGGGAAATATTATTTCGCATAGATTTTTTCCTTGTGGGCGCACATGCGTAAAAGTTGTTTACGGTTGTGCGTGAAAAGAACCGCCCGCGACGACTTGATGCAGCGTTTGATACAACGCGCGGACACGCGCGTCGGTGGGTTCAACCGCCGCATCAAATAAAATCGAAACCAGAACCCACCGCTCCGGCGCGCCTGCCGTGTCTGCCCAGATGCGCGTGCCGTAATCGTCGGTCGTGCGCGTCGCGGCTTGAAACCAGTAGGCGGCGTTGAGGGGGGCGTCAGTCTTGGGGTCGCGCAAAGTGACCGCGCGCACAGGAAAATTTTGCGCGATGAGCTGCGCGTGCGATTCATCCATGCGCAAGCCGTACACCTGAAAACAGCGTTCGGGATAATGATGCGCGCGCCATGTTTGACTTGGGACAAGAATCATGGAACCGGAAATGCCTTGATAAGAGAATCGAAAACGCGTTGCCGATTCTGCGCCGTCGCGCGTGAGCCACGCGATTTCATCCGGTTTCAGGGGCGAGAGTGTGACGTGCAGCGCCGTCGGAAAATTCCACGCGGGCGCGGGTGAGGTCAAACCGGTTTGCGGACGCGGCGCGTACAACATTCCCATAAGGACGAGACTGGTCAAGACGAACGGGGCAAGAAAACGCGTTGGCGGAACGCTTTCGGTTTCCAAACCGTACTCTACCGGCGTCGCGTGACAAAAGCGTAACATCAACACGGCAGCCGCGCACGCGCCGACAAACCCCAAAACACCCAACGGCACATGCAGCATTTGCGCGAGGACGGGCAAATCAAAAACCTGCGCGCTGACGACGAGCGCGCCGACGCGCGTGACATTCGCCGCAAACAGCAACATCGCAAACAGCAGCGCGAGGCCGAGCCAACGCGCATTCACGACGCGCCGGTCGAGCCATGTGGCTGCCAACAAAAACAGCGCGCCGGTCCACAAACTCTTGACGCCACTGCACGGCAAATCAATTTGCGCGACGCCATTCTCCAAAACGAGAATCGTATCCACGCCGCCCGACGGGATGCCAAGCCACAACATTCCTTGCCGCACGATTTCGGCGCTCACCAGACGCATCGGATAACCGATAAAGGTTTGCATGTGTTCGCCAAATGGCAACACGCCAATCACCAACAGCGCGGCGGGCAAACCTTGTCGCCAACTCGACGGCGCAAGATACAAACCGAGCAGTCCGTAACTTGCGACTCCAAAAAAAACTGCGGCAAGTGTGTTGATGTCAAGCCAGCGTTCGACGGCGAGATACGCGAGCGAGCCGCCAAAGACAAGCGCAAGCGGTAACCGATACGGACGCGGCGCCGCGTGCATTTGAAGCTGCCACTGTCCGCGTCGGATTTGATACACGACGAGCGCGCCAACGCCGAGCAAGATGAGTTGATTCGTGCGAAAATCTTCGCGCGCCGCAATCACGCCGAGATAATCAAACATGGCGCGAAACAACCACAGCCATGCGGCAAGGATGGCGACATTGAGAATGAGTTGCGGCGCATGCGTTCGACGCGCGGCGGCGCGGTTAAACGAGAACTTGCGGGGAAAAATCATTGGGTTTGGAATTTTGGATTGCGCGTACAAGACGTATTGCCGGACGGTCCGGTTCCCGTACAACATAGCACAGGTTTTGCGGCGCGTCACGCACACGGGTGCTTGGCAGTTCCGCAAAATCGCGTGCTGCGCGCGTTGACAAAGCGTACCTTGTTTTCTATACTCGCGGTGAGATGCTCTACGGAAAACTTTATGCAAACCCGGCAAACCTATTTGTTTCCAAGTCCTGACCCGGCGCTGTCCAATTTGGCGCATTTTGAGTGGAGCGCGCGCGTTGCGTTTACGTTGTACGGCGCGCGCATTGGCGTCCAAAGCAACCGCGTCGAGGGCTTGAACGCGTTAATGGAAATGTTTCCGCCGCGCTGGCGTCCGTATCATGGCGCGCGCGTGGACGCAGTGTATTCATTGCATTTGGCGCCGCCGACGCGTTCGGGACGCCGACCCTTTCACACGTTGTTTGGCAATGCGGAACAATTGATGCGTTCGCATGAACTCGCGCGCTTGGCAGACATGTTCGAACGTGAAATGCAATTGGCGCTCGCGCAAGCCGCGCGGCGCAAAGTGTTTGTGCACGCGGGCGTCGTGGGCTGGCGCGGGCGCGCGATTCTGATTCCGGGGCGCACGTTTACGGGCAAGAGTACGCTCGTGCGCGAATTGGTACGCGCGGGCGCGGTGTACTATTCCGATGAATACGCGGTGCTCGACGAGAAAGGGCGTGTGCATCCGTTTGCGCGCCCGCTGGCGCTGCGAAACGATAAACTGGTCAATGAAAAATTGTCGTTTCAAGAACTGGGCGGCGCGATTGGTTCCAAACCGATTCCGGTCGGCACAATTTTGGTGTCCCCCTATCGCGCCGGCGCAAAATGGCGTCCGCGCACGTTAACGCCGGGCGTAGGCACGTTGGCGTTGTTGGCGAACACGGTGACGGCGCGCACAGGGCAGCCGTTGGTGCTGGAAGTGCTGTCGCGCGTGGCACTGCGCGCGCAAATTCTCAAGAGCGCGCGCGGCGAAGCGCGCGAATTCGCCGCGCAGCTGCTCAAGACGTTGAACTGAGCCGCAGGACAAATTTATGAATTTTTCCTTCCGCCTGTATAATCTTTGTGATGGCTCCTTCCCGCGCGTCAG
>CAZXYP010000159.1:0-11473 GCA_964644955.1 uncultured Anaerolineales bacterium
CGGGGCGCTTGCTTGCGAGGTTGCCCGTGGTCACACGCCCTGCTCGACGGACGTTGTGCGTGATGTTTTGCGAGGTCTGCCGCGTTTGCGCTTTGGCGCGTCTTGGGGCGCCGCGCGCGGTCCCAATTCGGGAATGTAGGGTTGCGGCGAGGTATAAAGCGCGATGCGTTCGTTAGCGAGTTCGACATAGTCGGAGGATATTTCATAGCCGATGTAATGCCGTTGCGTCAAACGCGCCGCGATTGCCGTCGAGCCGCTGCCCATGAACGGGTCGAGAACCACGTCATCCACATTCGTGTACAACAAGATTAAACGCAAGGGCAAGTCGAGAGGGAACGGCGCGGGGTGCGCGATCGCTTTGGTTTTGTGCTGCAATTTTTTGCTTTGTGTGCCGAAGCGCCAAATGCTGCGCGCCGTGTCGCGGATGGCTTTTTTCGCCGTGCCGTTCTTGTGCCAAATGCTGCGCGTCCAATCCACAAATTCTTGATTCGTGATACCGGTGTGTGTGCCGCGCGTCCAAGGTTCTTCCAAACGCATCGTCTCTTTGGAAAAGACCATGATGTATTCGTGCGTATCGCGCAGGGTCGGATTGGAGGCGCGCGCAAAACTGCCCCACGCGGTCGAGACGCCCGCCGTTGCGGACTTGTCCCAAAGGATTTCACCGCGCATAAGCAGTCCCAACTCGAGGCATTGTTGAATAATGAACGAATGAAGGGGAATGTACGGGTTGCGTCCCGTATTGGCAATGTTGATGGCGAGCCGTCCGCCGGGCACGAGCACGCGTTCGCACTCGCGCCAGACCATCATCAAAAATTCAAGATAGCGTTCGAGCGGTTCGCGGTCTTGATAGTAATTATATTTTTTGCCGACATTATACGGCGGCGAAGTGACAACGAGTTGCACGGATTTGTCGTCCAGTTCTTCCATGAAGCGACAATCCGCATTGTAAATAACATCGAATTCCATTGTGCGGTGAGCGCACATTGTCACGCCCTGCGCGTACGTTGGGCATTGGATGTGACATTATGCGGTGGGCGTCATGCCGGCAAGCGCCGACGCTGTACAGTATGTGGGAAAAGTACTGCGGCGTGTGTTTGCGCGGTGTGACAATGGAAACAAAAGGTTTCGCGCGCGAGAACGCGGCACCGGGTGCCGCATTCGCTTTGCCTTCCGGTACGCCGTCCTTTGAGCTGGCTGTGTGGGGCAGAAGCGCGCGGGCGTGGCGTATCAGGCAAAATGTTATTCTCGCGAGTCGTGTTGCGCGGATTCTAACACACCCGCGCGCGCAGTGCAATAGAACTTTTGTTTTCGGATATTTCGTAAAACGACAGAGATAGCGATAGGATGTTTGCGCGTGTTACGCGTGAATGTGTGTGCCTTGCGCGATGGTTTCACCGGTTAGCGCAGGGACGAGTTGTACGGCAGTGGCGGCGAGAATGTGAATCTGCAGCTGCGGAAATTTTTGGACCAGCGCTACGCTGCGCGCCAATTTGTCCAACATGCCGCCGGTGACATCATAGCCGTGCGATGCGCCGACATGGGCGCGGATTTTCTCGAATGACGCGGGCGTGATTTCGCGGAGCAATTGGGCGTCGGGGTGTGTGATGGGGTCGGCGGTATAGATGCCGCTGACTGCGGTAGTGTACACAATGCGCGTTGGTTGCAGAATCGGCGCGAGAAACGCAAATTGCGCGTCCGTCGAAATAATTGCCATCCCGCGTGTCTCGTCGAACGCGACGTCGCCGTAAATCAATGGAACGAGATTGTGGCTGAGCGCGGTAATAATATTTTCCGACGCGAAATGTATCAATTCGCCGTCGTGCGTGCGTGCCGCCGCAGAGGGCTGGAGCGAGACGACCGGCACATTTTCATCGAGGAAAATGTCGGTGACGAGCCGATTCAAACGCGCGGCAGACGCGCTCGTTTCCGCATACGCGCGCCAATTGCCCGGTTGTCCATAACCGAATTTTTTTGCGGCAAAGTGTCCGAACGAACCGCTGCCGTGTCCGAGCAAAATTTTCAGCGCGGGATTTTGCGCGCGCGCGGCAAAGACGGCGCGCGCGATTTCGTGTATGACATCCGGCTTGGGTGTGGCGGGTTGTGTTTTGTCGGTAATGGCGGAGCCGCCGAGTTTCAGAAAAATTTGCATAAGCCAGCGGACGACAGTCCATCATTCGCAACGGTCGGTCGGCGGTGGTTAGTCGTCGTGCGCCAAAATGCTTGGCGGCGGCGCGGGCGTTTTGTCGCCCAAATCCATTGCGTCGAGCTGCAAGCCCGCGATGCGCATGTATTTCATCGCAAGTTCATCGGGATATTTTCCGGCATAGACCACGCGCACGAGTCCGGCATTGATAATCATTTTCGCGCAGGTGTGACACGGTTGGTGCGTGGTGTAAATTGTTCCGCCGTCGAGGGAAACGCCGTACAGCGCGGCTTGCAAAATCGCGTTTTGTTCCGCGTGCAGTGTGCGAACGCAGTGTCCGTTCACGATTTCGCAGCCCTCGTCAAGACAATGCGGCAGCCCTTTCGGCGCACCGTTGTAGCCGGTTGTCAGAATGCGTTTGTCCTTGACAATGATGGCGCCGACCTGCGCGCGCAAACACGTCGAGCGTTTGGAAACGTCGAGCGTGATAGTCATAAAGTATTCGTCCCAGGTTGGGCGCATGTCCGTAATCAGTGAGCAGTAATCAGTAAGCAGTAATCAGTGAACGGCAATCCGTAACCAGTCCACCGGTCACTGATTACTAATGACCGATTATCCCGTTCCAAATTGTCTATCTCCTGCATCGCCCAAACCCGGCATGATGTAACCGGCGGGGAAGGCGTCTTCGTCGGTTGTCAAGCGTTCGTCAATCGCGCCGAGATAAATGTCAATGTCGGGATGCGTCTCGGCAAGTTTTTGAATGCCTTCGGGCGCGCCAATCATGCCGACGAATTTGATGCGCTTGGCGCCCCACTTTTTCAAAAGGTTGACGCACTCGACGGCGGAACCGCCGGTCGCCAGCATCGGGTCGAGAATGACGCACACTTGTACGGTTGGCGAAACGGGCAAACGATTGTAATACGCGACGGGTTTGAGCGTGCGTTCGTCGCGATAAAATCCAATATGCCACACTTCGGCGGGTGGCATCATTTCCCAAAATCCTTCGACCATGCCGAGTCCGGCGCGCAGAATTGGCACGAGTCCGATTTTGTCATGCAGACGATAGCCGGTCGTTTCTTGCAAGGGAGTGGTGACAGTTGTTTCTTCCAGCGCGAGGTCGGCAGTCGTTTCATACGCGAGCAGGATGGCGATTTCGCGTACGAGTTCGCGGAATTTTTTCGGTTCGGTGTTAATGTCGCGCAATTTGGTCAGCTTGTGGCGAATTAGCGGATGATTACTGACGTGAACGCGTGGGTTGTTCATGCAAGATGCTCCTTTTCGATTGGCGGCTGGGCGGTTCAAGAGTAGAGACTAGAGATTGGAGATTCGAGATGCAACATGTGAAATGCAAAATGCGAAATTCGAGATTCAAGAATCAAGAATATCGCAAATCCATGCCGGTCCCCGTCTGCTTTCTGCATCACCGCTAGTATACAAGAAAACAGGTAAACAAGAGAACGTATCCCCTGTTTACCTGCAAGTGGTTTGCTATTTTTTCTTGGGCAGTGGCTTGAACGATGCGAGTGGCAATTCCATTTGTTCGTCGTCCTCGTCTGCGGGTTTGGGTTTGGCGGATACTTTGGATTTGGCGTCAAATTTTTTTGCAGGCGCGGCGGGCTTGGCTTTCGCGGCTTTGGTTTTGGATGACTTGGTTGGTTTTGCGACCGGCTTGTCGTTTTTGGAATTTGCTTTCGCGCTTTGCGCCGCGGGTTTGTTTATGGTTTTGCTTTCGCGGGTTTCCGTTTTTGGTTCGCGGGTATCGCGTGCGGGTTTGTGTCCGTTGCCGCTTGGCGGCGCGGGGGCAGCTTTTTTCTCTGGCTTTTTCTCTTCGCCTTCGACGTGACCGACCAACGAGGTCACGCGCGTAATCGCGTCGCCGTCTTTGAGTTCGACAAACAATTTCGCTTTCGCTTCCCGTTTGCCTTTGGCAATGTTTTCGACGCGCACGCGTACGGTCAAACCGTTTTGCGCCACAAACATCACGTCCTCATCTTCGGCGGCAAGACGCGCCGCCGTGAGCTGCCCACTTTTCTTTTCCGGGTCAAAGACGCTGCTGCCTTGCGTATAGCGTCCTTTGGGTTGAAATTCTTTGAGGGCGACGCGTTTCGCGTAACCGTTCGCGCTGGCAATGACGAGGAACGCATCGGGTTTGACGACTTCGAGCGAAATGACTCTATCGTTCTCTGCCAACTTGATCGCCCAAACGCCCGCGGCGGCGCGTCCTTGCACCGGCACTTCGTCTTCGGCAAAACGCAGCGCCTGTCCATTCGCAGTGGTAATGAGAAACTCGCCTCCGCCGCGCGTGACGTATGCCCAACCGAGTTCTTCGCCTTCGGCAAGATTGATGGCTTTGACGCCGCCTGCCTGAATGCCGACAAACTCTTCCAACGGCGTGCGTTTGATTTTGCCCTGCGGGGTGGCGAGCGTCATGAATACGTTTTCGGTTTCATTGCCGAGCGCGACGATGCTGACAAATTTCTCACCGCTTTCGAGTTGGTTGGCGAGCGAGATGCCGGAAGGATTGCGCGCGACATCGGGAACCTGCGAAAGGCGCAAACCGAGTGCGCGCCCGCGATTGGTAAAGAGCGCGAGATTGTCCGTCGCGTTGGCAATGAGCATCGCAATCGTCGGGTCGTCACTCTTTTCATGCACGCCGTTGACGGCGTCACTGCGCGTGCGACGATATTGCGCGGTGGGCGCTTTGCGGACGACGCCCTCGCGCGACAAGGTGACGAACGCGACCCCTTCTTCCGCGTGGTGGGTTTCTTTGAATTCGGTTTCGGCGGTTTGCGCGATAAACGTGCGGCGCGCGTCGCCGAAACGCGTTTTCAAATCCATGCATTCGTCCTGAATGACGCCGAGAATTTTCTTGGGCGAGCGCAGCAATTCTTCCAGAAACTTGATGCGCTTTTTCACTTCGGCAAGTTCGTCTTCGATTTTTTTGCGTTCCAACGCGGCGAGGCGGCGCAGCTGCATGTCGAGAATGGCAGTCGCCTGTAGTTCCGACAGTTTGAAACGCTTCATCAAGCGCTCGCGCGCGGTTTCGGCATCGGGCGATTGGCGAATCAACCGAATCACTTCGTCCAAATGGTCGAGCGCGATTTTCAACCCTTCCAAAATATGCGCGCGCAGTTTCAAGCGTTCGAGTTCGAATTGCGTGCGGCGCGTAATGACAATTTGACGATGTTGGACAAAGAGCTGCAGCGATTTCTTGAGCGAAAGCACGCGCGGTTCGCCGTCCACCAATGCCAACAGGTTGAGCGAGAACGCGGTTTGAAGCGGCGTGTATTTCAACAAGGCATTGATGACGGGCGTAGGTTCGACGCCGCGTTTTAATTCGATAAGGATGCTCATGCCTTGACGGTCGGATTCGTCGCGCAGGTCGCCGATTTCCTCAATCTTTTTGTCGCGCACGAGTTCGGCGATGCGTTCGATGAGCGACGACTTGTTGACCTGATACGGAATTTCACTGACGACGATGCGCTGGCGTCCGCCGCTCATGGCTTCGGTGTGGATTTTGCCGCGCACGACAATGCGCCCTTTGCCGGTGGCGTACGCTTCTTTGATGCCGTCGGTGCCGAGAATGATGCCGTAGGTGGGAAAGTCGGGACCTTTAACGAATTGCATCAAGTCGTCGGGTTCAATGTCGTCAATTTTGTTCCAATGGTCAATGAGGTACACGATGGCGTCGCAGATTTCGCCGAGATTGTGCGGTGGAATCAATGTTGCCATGCCGACGGCGATGCCGTTGCCGCCGTTGATTAAAAGATTCGGGACTTTGCCGGGCAGCACGGAAGGTTGCTTGAGCGTGTCGTCAAAGTTCGGATAAAAGTCAACCGTATCCATTTCAATGTCGGCGAGCAGCTCTTGTGCGATTTCGGTGAGACGCGCTTCGGTGTAACGCATCGCGGCGGGCGGGTCGCCGTCAATGCTGCCGAAATTGCCTTGCCCATCCACGAGCGGATAGCGCATTGTAAAATCTTGGGCAAGCCGCGCGAGCGCGTCATAGATGGATTGGTCGCCGTGCGGATGAAAACGGCCCAAGACATCGCCGACAATGCGCGCGCATTTGCGATGCGCCACATTGTGACGCAGACCCATTTCGCCCATTTGGTACAGGATGCGTCGCTGTACAGGTTTCAACCCGTCGCGCACATCGGGCAGGGCGCGTGAGGTAATGACGCTCATGGCGTAATCGAGATACGCGGTCTGCATCTCGTCGCGAATGTCAGTTTGTTTGATATTGCCGATTTCCATAAGTGGTGGGGGTGACGGGTGACGGGTGACGAATCGGTCTTGTCACACGTAAAACGTCAAAAGGAAAAATTGCTGCTTGTGAAAAATTGTGTGCGTAAAAGTGCGCGGGGTATTATACACAAAAAGAACAAATATGCTACAGCGAAAAATTTATTCCGGTTCCAACACCATGATCGGAATGGGGCGTCCGCCGGCGCGTTTTTTGTATTCGGCATATCCTTTGTACAATGCGACCGCTTTTTGCCAATCGCGCGCGTATTCGTCCCCTTGCGCCTCGCGCGCAACAAAGGCGCGTGTTTCGTTGCGATATGTGACGGTCGCGCGCGGATGAGCGCGCAAATTGTGATACCACGCGGGATATTTTGTGCCGCCCCAATTCGACGCGACAAAAATTATCTTGTCGCCGTCGGGAATGGCGATCAAGGGAATCGCGCGCGGTTGTCCGCTCTTTGCGCCCGTCGTGGTGAGAATCGCAACCGGCAAGCCGGTACTCCAACTCCCGAGCGTGAACCGTCCGTTGGTCACACGCAGCGCGGTGCGGTCAACATGGTGAAAAATCCAGGAAAAGGTTTTGGCGCCGAGACGCGACGAGGAAAAGTTGTGATTGAAACGCTGCCACGCGTTGGGGTGGGGTTTGGGAATGAACATGGGAATAATGGATGAAGGATGAAGATGAAGGATGAAGGATGAATTTGCATTGCTTTGCACTCATGCCTCATTCCTCAGCACTCTGTTGCGGACCGGCGAGCGCGTCAGGGTTTGTCACGGCGGGTCCGAGCCACAAGGCGGCAAGTTTCAAATGGTCGTAGTTTTGTTCGGTGGTGTGTTCGCCCAAGCCGTCGGCAAGTCCCGAAAGCAAGGGGATGTCCTCGAACATGAAAAAACCTTCCATGCCTTTGCGCCAATCGAATGCGGTATCAAATTCAAGCCCTGCCATTTCGGCGGATTGTTTCAACAGATGGATTTGTTCTTGCGCGGCGTGCGCCCACAACGCAATCGCGAGCGCGGCGACCTGTGGGGAATTCTGCATGCCTTTCGCAATCGCTTTGCGCTGTTCGACGGGATGTGCCTTGACAAACGAACGCGCACCTTGCACGGGCAGGGCATGAAACGTCGTGCGCGCGAGAGTTTGCAATTCCGGTTCGACAATAGACATTTGTTTCAGCGCCATGCCCGCTACGAGCAAGCGATAATCGTCGCGCATGTAATAACTGACTTCAAGCCAGTTGTGTAATTCAAATTCTGCCATGAATGCTCCTGAATGTGTGTGGGTCGAATGCGCAAAGTGAGTTCGAGATTGTAAAACAACGGCGCGATTATAACGCGTTGAACGTGCAATGCCAATTGCGGGATGCGCCAGGTGTTTCACCCAAACACGCCAAACAGTCCGCCGCGTCGCCCGGAAGGTTCCGGTGCAAGCGGTTCGGACGCGGGCGGGTTGCCGGTGCTGCGTCCCAACAATTCGTCGGGTTCGCGGAACTGCATCGCGTACAGACGCGCGTACAAGCCATCTTGCGCCATCAATTCCGCGTGCGTGCCGAGTTCGATAATGCGACCTTCTGCCAGCACGGCAATGCGGTGCGCGCCTTTGATGGTGCTGAGGCGATGGGCGATAATGACGGTCGTTCGATTTTGCATCAAGCGTTGGAGTGCGTCTTGCACGAGCGCTTCCGATTCATTGTCGAGTGAGCTGGTCGCTTCGTCGAGCAAGAGAATGCGCGGGTTTTTCAAAATGGCGCGCGCGATGGCGATGCGCTGTCGCTGTCCGCCCGAGAGTTTCGTGCCGCGTTCGCCCACCAACGTGTCGTATTGCTGCGGCAGCGCCAAAATGAATTCGTGCGCGTTTGCCGCTTTTGCCGCCGCTATCATTTCTGCTTCGCTCGCGTCCAATTTGCCGTACAAAATGTTTTCGCGCACCGTACCGCCGAACAAAAGCGTTTCCTGCGGCACGATGGCGATTTGCGCGCGAATGCTTGCCTGCGTCACATCGCGCAAATCGTGTCCGTCCATTTGGACGCTGCCCTGCGTCGGGTCATAGAAACGCGGGATTAAATTAAAGAGCGTGCTTTTGCCCGCGCCGCTCGGACCGACCAACGCGAGAATTTCACCGGGCGCAATGTCGAGGGTTACGCCCTGAATGACCGGCACGGCGTCTTCGTATTCAAAATAGACGTTGTGAAAGGTTATGCGTCCTTGCGAATCCGGCAAGGGATGTGCGTCGGGTGCATCCCGGACGCCGGGTTTGGTGTCGAGAATTTCAAACACGCGTCGGATTCCGCCGAGTGCGGCGCGCATTTGGGTGTACAAACCCGCCAAGCCGCCAAGATTCGCGGCGATGGTGACGCCGTAAATCAAAAAGCCCGATATCATGGCGAGCGTGAGATTGCCCGCAATCACTTCGCGTCCGCCGTACCACAGAATCGCCGCAATCGCGCTGAACCCGAGAAATGCCATGACCGCCAAAAACAGCGCGTTGAGCGCCGCGAGTTTCAACGAGACGCGAAATGTTTGCTCCATTGCCTGATGATAACGCGCGGCTTCGTATTCTTCGCGTCCGAAACTCTTGACGATGCGAACGCCTTGTAAACCTTCTTCCGCTACAACGGTCGAATCGGCGAGTTGGTCTTGCATGCGCGTACTCACGCGCTGGACGCGACTGCCAAACGCAAAGGCAATGACAATCAGCACCGGCACGAGCGCCAGAATGAAAAGCGTCAAGCCCGCGTTGAGCGTCAACAAAATCATAATCGAACCGACGAGCGTCAAAATCTGGGTCAACAATTGCGTCAGGTTGGTCGTAAGCATGGCGCGCATTTGTGTGACATCGCTCGAAAGCCGCGAAACGATTTCGCCGACGCGACGCGTGGCGTAAAAATCGAGCGAGAGCATTTGTAGGTGAGCATACAGTGTCGTTCGCAAATCAAAAACGATATGTTCGCCGACAAAGGCAAGCAGATACGACTGGGCAAAGGTAAAACTCGCTTGCAGCAAAAACATGCCGACCAAAACTCCGGCAAGCAGATTGAGCCGTTGGTAATCGCCGTTTTGCGTGACCGAACCGAGCAGTCCGATAATCAGCAGTGGAAACAAGAGTCCCAACGCGGTGGCGCATACCAGCGCAATGATGGCGAGCGTCATGCGCACGCGATAGGGACGCAAATAGCTAAACAGACGCCGCCAGCTGATTTCACCGAACGAGACCTTGTCTTCCGAAGCGGTGTTTGAGGCGCTGCGCTCACGTCGTCTTGAAAAGGAACGTGTTCTCATGAAAACTCCATAGGGTGCGCACATTGATTTGGTGGCGCGCACCCGGGACCGGGATGACTATAGCACGTGTGGGGTTGCGTTTGAAATTACGCGTCGGGGCGCGAATTTAGAGTGCGCCATGTCCGGCAATATGCTATAATCGGTTTCGCTTCACCTGAAAGAAAAATCATGCCAGAATTTTTTCCTGTTCATTTGCGGCGCGTTGTCGCGGCTACATTCGTGCTTGCGTGTTTGAGCGTGTTGTCGTACGCCGCGCCGCGTCCGCTTGTGTTGGCGCAAGCGCCGGAAGGGAACGACGCGCCACCGGTAATCAGTGTGGACCTTACGCAGACGAGCGGTAAGATTAATGAGAATGCGTTCGGCGTGATTATGGGGCCCATGGGTTTTGACGTTCCCGAAAAAGCGTATTTCTATCGCACTCCCGAAGGCAAACAAGCGCTCGCAGAGTTGGGCGTGCGCTCGATTTATTATTCGACCGACCGCAATGATTGGCAAAATCCGTACGACACATCTACGGCGGAACCGGCGGAACCGGCGACAGTGATGTACACCGATGAGTTTTTGCACCTCAACCAAACGCTTGGCTCCGACCCGATGCTTGCGGTGAACATAACGCATCTTTGCGAACGCGCGGACTCGAATCTTGCTTATTCCTCCGACAATGTCAGTTGCGAAATGGCGACGCCGCAGATGGCAGTAGATTGGTTGACATATATCAAATCAACCGGCATTCGCAACGTCAAGTATATCTTTATGGGTATCGAACCGTATGCCGGGTGCGAGTACTGGCTTGAGGGCATCAACTGCACTACGCGTATCGGAGAACACAAAATTGCATTGACGCAACAAGAGTATGCAAAGCGTTTTGTCGCCTGGGTAAAAGCGCTGCGTCAAGTGGACCCGGGTCTCAAATTCGGTTTGCAGCTCCAACCAAAGACCTTCCTTTGCGAAGTCTCTTGCAACGGGGTCTCGTGGGACGAAACGGTTTTGAAAAAGGCGGGCAAGTTTGCTGATTTTGTCGTGGTGCATCAGTACTTTCAAGTTGACACGCAGCCGCAGGACGCGGCAAGCGCCCAACGGCTTTCCTACTATCAAAACCAAACCGATATTCGTGTTGACAAGAATGGCGTTACTGCGATGCCCAAACAAATTCGTAAAGAATTGTTGAATTGGCTGCCCAAAAAAGCAAACATGCCCATTTTCTTTGGCGAATTCAATGCCGGGCGCACCAGCGGAAACAGCGCCGTAGATTCGGTCAACACGCGTATGGCGTTGTATTCCGGTATGAGTTTGGCAGAAATGTATCTCGATGCCATTTCCGTTGTAAAGTACAAGGGGGCAAGTTATCCGGGCGCGACACGGATGGTACTGTTGAATTTGTGGAGCTTGCCCGTGATGGTGGCGCATTATTTACCGCTGGATAATCCCACCATCCTCGTCAAGACGCCGGGGTGGTACATGCTTGCGGCGCTCAAAGAGCTGCAAGGGAAAACGTGGATCAAGGCAACCATCAAAAACAATCCCTCAACGCCGGCAGGGCGCCCTGCATTGCGGGTCTATGGTGCCAAGCAGGGGCATAATGTGTGGATTGTCGTTTTCAATCATAGTGGCACGTCCGCCTATGTGTCCGATGTGAATTTGAACGGCATGGTCCCGGTCAGCGGCACAATCACCACGGTTGGCGATACGGCTGTGGATTTTCAGAGTCAAAACTCAGCCGACAATCCGATGGCGATTCACAAGACAACGGATGTCATCCCGGCAGCCAAAATAAAAACCAACAAACTGGAAGCCATGACGTTTCCG